>NZ_JAPSKN010000055.1:0-24781 GCF_031181705.1 Streptomyces sp. | reverse complement strand
GGGTTGGTGAAGTCGACGTTGGCGGTCTCCTTCACGGCGTCGCTGAGCTTGTCGACGGTCCAGGCGGCGGCGTCGGCACAGCCCTTGGCCAGGGAGGAGAGGGGGTCGAGGGTGGTGGTGGGGTTGATGGACGGATTCCCTCCGCCCGTACCGCTTCCGCTACCGGTGTCGCCCTCGCAGATGTCCCTGGCCTCGCCCCTGAGCAGATCGCACGCGTTGTTGCTGGGTGACGGGGACGGTGTGGGTGCGGCGAAGGCGCGAGTGGCCAGCAGGACCGTGGCCGTCTGCACCGCCGCGACAGCGGCGCCGAGCTTGAGTACGTGATGCCTACCGGGCATAGGTGAACCCTCCGTACTCCTCGACAGCCTTGGTCATGTCCTCCGCGGTGGAGGCTCTCTGATCTCGCCCGACCGGGACCGGACCGTCCTCCTGGGTGAAGTCGGTGACCTTCCAGTCACCGGCGACCCACTTCAACTGGTAGGTGGTCGTGTACCAACTCTCGGTCACGGGGTTCGTGGAGCCCTCACCTGACAGACCGAACAGAGAGGTGTACCAAAGGGCAACCGTGGCGGTGCTGCCGCCGAAGGACGTGACCTTTGTGCCGACCGGGATGACGCGCGAGACGAAGGTCTGACCGCTTGGCGCGACGCCGTCCTCGTTCAGCCCGAGCTTCTCGAGGAAGCTCCGGCGGGAGTACACCTGGTCGAACGCTGACAGCTGGGTGGCAGCAACCTCGGGTGCGTACACGGTGCTGACGATCGCGTGGCGCTTCTTCGTGTTGTACATGTCGGCCGAACCGAGGGCGATGCCGTAGTTGGTGGCTGCGGATTGGGCACCTTGCTCGTCCTGCGAGTAGCCCGTGGGGATCCCACTCGTCTTGGCTCCCACCGGACGCTTGCCCGAGGGCGCCGTTGCCGAGCTCTCCGCTTTGTCGCCACCCGCGTCGCTGCCCTCGGCACCGCCGTCCCCCCGGTTCGCGAAGGCGATGGCCGCGATCAGGAGGACGACCACGCCGACCACCGTCACCAGGCTGCGGGACGAGGAACGGGGGGCGCGGCGTGGGGTGCCGTAGGGGTCGGTGTCGGTGTCGGGGAGGCGGGTGCGGGTCTGGCCCGTGCCGCCGTAGCCGCCGGAGGTGTCACGCTCGTCACCGAGACTCATGCCGCGTACGCCCCCTCGACGTCGAACGGATACACGTACTCCTCGTACGACGGTAGCCGTGCTGGTTCCCGCGCGGGCGCGGTGTGGTGACTCGACATCAGGGAAACGCAACCTCAGCCGGTGGGCACGACGGGCGGGTGGGATGGAGGGGAGCCGGGCGTGTCCGGCCGGGGCGGACGGTGCCCGGCCTACACGGCCATGCCGTACACGATGGTGAACAGCGTGCCGAGGGAGCCGATGATGAAGACTCCGGTGAGGCCGGCGATGATGAGGCCCTTGCCCTGCTCGGCGCTGAAGGTGTCCCGCAGGGCCGTGGCACCGATGCGCTGCTTGGCGGCGCCCCAGATGGCGATGCCGAGGCAGATCAGGATGGCCACCGCCATCACCACCTCGATCATCACCTTGGCCTCGTTGCCCAGGCTGCCGAAGGGGCCCCAGTCCGGAGCGATCCCGCCGATGATGGTGTTGATGTCTCCCTTATCGGCCGCAAAGAGCATGTAAGTCACCGCCCCTGTTGGGTAGTTCCGCATCCTCTGCGGTCGTGCAGAGGTCAGGCCTCATTCTCGCCGACAATGACGCTGTCGTATGTCGACTTGGCGTCATTGATTGGCGGGTTTCGTACGAATACCTTGCCACCGTTCCGCTCCGGAGCCTAAGGGGAGACGCCGGACGGTGTACGAAGGATCGTATGGTCACTCTGTGTATCACGGCAGGTTACACCGGGCAATGAGGCCTGAGCGAAACCTGGTGTGCGGTTCCGTCGTTGTGCCCTCCTGCGGCCTTTCTCACCTTTCCGAACGGTTTCTGACGGCTGGTCGGGTGAGGGGCGCGTCCGTGTTCTCCGGGTGAAGGCTACCCGGCACGGCGAACGGGCCGGCGGCGTCCCACCGCCCCGGGCGGCATCCATCGGTGACGGTGCGTCACGGTGTAGTGGGCGGAGACGCCGGCGGCGCGGTCCCGGACGTCTACGGCGTGGCCCTCGGCCCGGAGGTCGCACGGCTGTACCGGCGGGCCGGCCGTGGTCGGTGACCGTCCGTCGGAAACCGGCGGGGCCGCGCCGGCCATGCGCCCGCCATGCCGACCGCGCGCCCACCGCGCCCCCTCGTTCAGGCCGCGCGCCCGCCGCACCCCGTCGTACTCGCGCGTGCCCGCCGTGTCGCGGGGCGTACATCCGTCCGCTCCTCCGTCCGCCCCGACTCTCCTCGTCGTGATCATTCCGGTGTGCGACCGCCGCCTCTACACTGAGCGACGGACTCCTGGGCGGTGAGGGGCGGTTGACGGTGCGTAAGGCGTGGGTCGTGGCCGGTGTGGCGATCAGCTCGGCGCTGGCCTTCGTGATGCTGCTGGTCGTCGGCGTCTACCTCGTCGCCGGAAACCTCGTCAACGGTGTGAGCGGCGGGGCGAAGGCGCTGGCCAAGGGGTCGGTGCCCGCGGCGTACGCGCCGCTCGTCGCGAAGTGGGGCAACCTCTGCCCCGCCATCAGCCCGGCCCTGCTCGCCGCCCAGCTCTACCAGGAGAGCGGCTTCAACCCCAGGGCCCAGAGCCACGCCGCCGCGCAGGGCATAGCGCAGTTCATCCCCGGCACCTGGGCCACCCACGGCATCGACGGCGACGGCGACGGCGACCGCGATGTGTGGGACCCGCAGGACGCGATCCCCTCCGCCGCCTCCTACGACTGCGAACTCGCGTCGTACGTGAAGAAGGTGGGCGGGAATCTGACCGAAAACATGCTGGCCGCCTACAACGCCGGCGCGTACGCGGTGATCAAGTACGGGGGCGTGCCGCCGTACAGCGAGACGCGGAACTACGTGAAGCGGATCACCGCCCTCTCCGAGAGCTTCGCGGCGCCCGTCGGCCGGGTCGATCCCTCCCGGCAGGCGGCCGGCGCGATCGAGTACGCGCAGAAGAAGCTCGGCACGCTCTACCTGTGGGGCGGCACCGGCACCCCTGAGCAGGGCGGACGCTTCGACTGCTCCGGACTGACCCAGGCCGCGTACAAGAGCGTGGGCATCACGCTCCCGCGCGTCGCCAACGACCAGTACAACGCGGGGCCGCACCCCTCCCGGGACGAACTGCTGCCGGGGGACCTGGTGTTCTTCTCGGACGACCTCACCAATTCCCGTGCCATCCGGCATGTCGGCATTTATGTCGGAGGTGGGTACATGATCGACGCGCCGCGCACGGGTGCGGTCATCCGGTTCGACCCGATCGACACCCCCGACTACTTCGGAGCCACGAGAGTCACCGAAGATGGCGCGAAAGCGCTGCCCACGACGGTGTGAACCGAGCGTGAACCCACCCCCTGAGCTGCGACGACGTATCTCTCTTCGATAACGTCTGCGTGATCATTCGGTGGAGTGTGGAACGTATCAGCGGGGACCATGCGTTCCTGGTGACGTAGCCGAGCAGACGTCAACACGCACGTGTCGCGCACGCGTGCAGCGGAAGCGGATCTACAACCACGGGGGTGGCAGGAGCGGCGCACGCACGGGTGCGCCGGGAGAGACGACGAAGGGGCCGCAGCACCATGGCTGGACTCGCCGATTCCGGGTCGAACCCCGACGTCGACCTGCTGTACGACATCAATGGCCTGGCCAAGGACGCGCCGGCCTGGTTCGACCGCGTCATGGAGTACGTGGGCGAGTACGGCCTGCTGCTCGCCGTCGTCCTGCTCGTGGTGTGGTGCTGGTGGTCCGTCCGGCGCCGGGGCGAGGAGGACGCGGCGTCCACGGTCGCGGCGCTGATCTGGGCGCCACTGGCGGCCGGTGTCGCCGTCCTGGTCAACGTGCCGATACGGGGTTTCGTGGAGCGCCCCCGGCCGTTCCTCGACCACCAGGGGCTGGAAGTACTCGTCAAGGGCAAGACCGACTACTCGTTCGTGAGCGATCACGCGACGCTCGTCATGGCGATGGCGGTCGGACTGTTCGTCGCCAACCGGAAGTTCGGGCTGTTCGGGATCGTGCTGGCCCTGTTCGGCGGGTTCATCCGGGTCTACATGGGTGTGCACTACCCGACGGACGTGATCGGCGGGTTCGCGCTGGGCACGGCCGTGGCGCTGCTGCTGTCCCCGCTCGCCATGGCCCTGTTGACGCCGGTCGTGAAGGCGGTGGAGCGGTCGCCCCGGGCGGGGTGGCTGGTGCGGGCCAGAGGGCGGGCGACCGACGGGCGGGACGCCGTGATCCCGGAGTCCAGCAACGAGCGCGCGTCCGAGCGGGACCTGGCCGCGTGATGCCCGGCGGGGCCGGCGGCCCGGTCACAGCGCCTGCGGGAACGTGAAGAAGCGGTTCGGGTCGTACTGGTCCTTCAGCTTCGTCAGACGCGCCGCCGCGTCTCCGTAGTAGGCCTTGCGCCAGTCCTTCAGCGTCGGGTCCGTGTAGTTCTGGTAGGCCGCGCCCGAGGCGTGGGGGCGCATGGCCTTGTGGGCCGAGGCCAGCCAGGCCCGGGCCGCCGTACCGCTCGTGCCCGCGCGCCAGGCGCCGATGTACTGGGCCAGCATGCGCGAGCGGCGGTGCACGAAGGCCGTGGACGTCGGGGAGACGCGGTTGACGGCTCCGCCGAGGGCGGTGAGCGCGATGCTGCCCGTGCCGCCGCGCACCGAGCCGATCTGCGCCAGCAGCGCGCGGACGCCGGCGGGGGACAGGGAGTGGTCGAAGAAGTCCGACGCCGCCGCGTACGTCTCCCGGCCCAGGGCGCCCTTCGGTGAGCGGCCCGGCGTCGAGCCGGGCAGATGGCACTGGGCGTCCGTCGGGAACGAGGAGCAGCCCGCGTACACCTCCATCGACTCCTCGTACGAGCGGCGCTTGAGGGAGACGCTGCGGGCCGGGGCGCCGACGCGGTCGGCGAGGCGGTCCACGGCGTTCTTCAGTTCGCCGTACGTGCCCAGGGAGAACGCCGCGACGGAGACGGTCGGGGTGCTGCCCGCGGCGCTCGCCAGGTGCAGCGACGACCAGATCTCGTCGGGCTGCGACGGGCCCCACTCCTGCCAGGCCCGCACCACGGCCGCCGCCCTCGACCAGGGCCAGGACAGGTACGCCGAGACGCCCTGCGGTGCCGGGTGGGTCCGGAAGTGCAGCTCGGTCACCACGCCGAAGGTGCCGTTGCCCGCGCCGCGCAGGGCCCAGAAGAGGTCCTTGTTCTCCCGGGCGTCGGCGGTGAGCTGCTGGCCGTCGGCGGTGATCAGGGTGGCCCGGGTGAGGCTGTCGCAGGTCAGGCCGTAGGCGCGGGAGACCACGCCGTGTCCGCCGCCGAGGGTGAGGCCGGAGATGCCCACGGTGGGGCAGGAGCCGGCCGGGATGGTGACGCCCTTGGCGGCCAGGGCGCGGTAGACGTCGATGAGTTTGGCGCCGGCGCCGACCACCGCGGTGGTGCCGGAGGCCCGGACGCGGTCGAGTTCGGAGACGTCGATGATCAGGCGGCCGTCGCCGGAGGACCAGCCGGCGTAGGAGTGGCCGCCGTTGCGGATGGCCACGCGCAGGGAGCGGCGGCGGGCGTAGGCGAGGGCCGTGCGGATGTCCTCGGGGTGGGCGACGTAGGCGACGGCGGCCGGCTTCAGGTGGTCGAAGCGGGTGTTGTAGAGCTGCCGCGCGGTCGCCCAGGCGGCGTCGCCGGGGCGGACGAGGGGGCCGTCGAGGTCCCGGGCGAGGGCCGCCCAGTCGGCGGCGGCGCGGGTGCTCGCGGTGGCCGCCGTGGTCGTGGCGCGCGGGCGCGTGTTCGTGCAGGCGGTGGCGAAGGGGGTCGCCGCCGCGGCGATCGCCGCCGTGCCGGCGGTGAGGACGGTGCGCCGTTCCATGGGGCCTCCCGGTGGTTCCGTCCTCAGAGACGGGCTGCCGGGGGTGCGGGTTGCATGGGGGCGGTGTCAGTCCGCCGCGTGCCGCTGCGCGTCCGTGCGGGCCTGGCTTCTCGCGCGTCTGGCCGGGCCGCGCCAGCCGCAGGTGCACTCGGCCCTGCAGAAGCGGCCCCTCTCCATGGTCGTCGTGCGGTGTTCCGGGAGGTGGGGAGGAAGTTCCAGCCCGTCCTGCTGCGCCACGACGACAACGGTACCCAGCGCGGGTAAAGAGTTCGTATGCCGGACGGCGTGGCTCGCGTGACGGGGGCACAAACCGGTCGTTAAGCGGGACGACAGGGGGCCCGTGACGGACGTACCGGCTGGGGGTAGGCAGGCGATGACTGGGCGGCAGCGGGAACGGCGGCGCGGGCGAACGGGTGCGGCGGTCCTCGCCGCCGGGGTCGTGGCCACAGCGGGCCTGGGAGCCGGAGGGTGCGCGGGCGGCGACGCCGCCGCCGGGGACTCCCGGGGCGGGGACGCCGTGGTGCTGCTGCAGCGGGCCGCCGACCGGCTGGTGGACGCGGGGAGTTCGAAGGCCCGTACGTCGATGGAGATGGCGGCCGGGGGCACCCGGGTGACCATCCGGGGAGCCGGGGTGTACGACTACCGCAAGCGGCTGGGTGAGCTGCGGGTGCTGCTGCCGCAGGATCCCGCGGGAGCCGCCGAGCGCCGGACCGTCACCGAACTGCTCGCGCCGGGAGCGCTGTTCATGAAGAACCGGGGTGCCGGTGTGCCCCCGGACAAGTGGGTGCGGGTGGACACCCGGACGCTGTCCGACGGGAACCTCGTCACCGGCGGGGCCACCGACCCGTTCGCCGCGGCGGAGGTGCTGCGCGGCACGCGGACGGCGACGTACCTGGGCCGCACCGAGGTCGCGGGCGCCGACGTGCGGCACTATCGGGGCACGGCGGACCTCGGGGACGCCGCGAAACGGGCGTCCCACGGCAACCAGGGGTCCCTGCGAGCGGCGGCGAAAGGGTTCGCCACGGCCGAAGTGCCGTTCGACGCCTACCTCGACGACGAGGGGCGCATCCGCAAGGTCCGCCACCGCTTCAGCTTCGTGAACGGGCAGCGCAAGAGCCCCGTCGCCGTCGCCTCGACGACCCTGCTCTACGATTTCGGGGCCCCCGCGCGGGTGCGGCTGCCGGACGACGACGACATCTACGCGGGCAGGATCGCCGAGGAGTGACCGGCGTGAACTAGCCCGTCCGTGCCATGCGCGGTGTGTAGGCCGCTCCCTACTCTAGGAAGCCGGTGACGGCAGAGACGAGGTGATGCACGTGGCTCCGGTCGGCGGTACGGCAGTTCAGGACCACGTGGCCCTCGCCGAGATCGAGCTGTGCGGAGAGCTCATCATCGCGGCCTCGGCCGCCCAGGAGCGGCTCAGCCTGGAGAGCATCGACGAGGTGCTGAGGGTGGCCGAGGAGCGGGACGCCCCCGGAAGCTGAACCCGGGCCGGCTCGCCGGCCGGTCACCGGGCCGGATCACGTCCGCAGCATGCGGGCGATCGCCTGGGTCGCCTCCTTGACCTTCGCCTCGACCTCGTCGCCGCCCTTGACGGCGGCGTCGGCGACGCAGTGGCGCAGATGCTCCTCCAGCAGCTGCAGGGCGAAGGACTGCAGGGCCTTCGTGGAGGCGGAGACCTGCGTGAGTATGTCGATGCAGTAGACGTCCTCGTCGACCATGCGCTGCAGGCCGCGGATCTGGCCCTCGATCCTGCGCAGCCGTTTGAGGTGCTCGTCCTTCTGCTTGTGGTAGCCGTGCACGCCGTGATCGTGGTCCGTGACGGCTTCGGCGCCGGTGGCCGCGGTGCCGGTGGTGACATGCGCGACATCTGTGGTGCCGGTCACGTCCGTCATCGCGTCCTCCTGGTGGCAGTGGGCGGATATATACCCCTGGTGGGTATATGGTACCGAACTTTGCCGGGTACACGCCCCCTCGGGCCGCCCCCGTACTCATCACTGTGCCTGATGGGCGACACTGGTGGGCGGCCCGATAGCCGTGGCCGGATGATGCGCCTAGCATCAGCCTGACCGAAACCGAAGCACCCCGAGGACCCCACGTGCGCTTTCGTCTGACCCCCAGGGAGACGAGCTTCTACGACATGTTCGCCGCCTCCGCGGACAACATCGTCACGGGCTCCAAGCTCCTGATGGAACTGCTCGGGGCGGACGCCTCCGCCCGGGCCGAGATCGCAGAGCGTATGCGGGCAGCGGAACACGCAGGTGACGACGCCACGCACGCGATCTTCCACCAGCTGAACTCCTCCTTCATCACGCCGTTCGACCGCGAGGACATCTACTCCCTCGCCTCGTCCCTCGACGACATCATGGACTTCATGGAGGAGGCCGTCGACCTGGTCGTCCTCTACAACGTCGAGGAACTGCCCAAGGGCGTCGACCAGCAGATCGAGGTCCTGGCGCGCGCGGCCGAACTGACGGCCGAGGCGATGCCGCACCTGCGGACGATGGAGAACCTCACCGAGTACTGGATCGAGGTCAACCGGCTGGAGAACCAGGCCGACCAGATCCACCGCAAGCTGCTCGCGCACCTCTTCAACGGCAAGTACGACGCCATGGAGGTGCTGAAGCTCAAGCAGATCGTGGACGTGCTGGAGGAAGCGGCGGACGCGTTCGAGCACGTGGCGAACACGGTGGAGACCATCGCCGTCAAGGAGTCCTGAGCCGTTCATGGACACCTTCGCTCTGGTCGTGACCATCGGGGTCGCGCTCTTCTTCACGTACACCAACGGTTTCCACGATTCGGCCAACGCGATCGCCACGTCCGTGTCGACCCGGGCGCTGACGCCGCGGGCCGCCCTGGCGATGGCCGCGGTGATGAACCTCGTCGGCGCGTTCATGGGTTCCGGGGTCGCCAAGACGGTCAGCGAGGGCCTGATCCAGACACCGGAGGGGTCGAAGGGGATGGGCATCCTCTTCGCCGCGCTGGTCGGCGCGATCGTCTGGAACCTGATCACCTGGTACTTCGGGCTGCCCTCGTCGTCCTCGCACGCGCTGTTCGGCGGCATGGTCGGCGCGGCGCTGGCCGGTGGGACGACGGTCTACTGGCACGGCGTCCTGCAGAAGGTCGTCATCCCCATGTTCATCTCCCCGGTGGTCGGTCTGCTGGCCGGTTACCTGGTGATGACCGCGATCCTGTGGATGTTCCGGAAGGCCAACCCGCACAAGGCCAAGCGCGGCTTCCGGATAGCCCAGACCGTCTCCGCGGCCGGTATGGCGCTGGGGCACGGACTGCAGGACGCGCAGAAGACGATGGGCATCGTGGTGATGGCGCTCGTCATCGCGGATGTCGAGGACTACGGCGACCCGATCCCGGTCTGGGTGAAGATCGCCTGTGCGGTGATGCTGTCGCTGGGCACGTACGCCGGTGGCTGGCGGATCATGCGCACGCTGGGGCGGAAGATCATCGAGCTGGACCCGCCGCAGGGGTTCGCCGCCGAGACGACGGGCGCGTCGATCATGTTCGCCACGGCTTTCCTGTTCAAGGCACCGATCTCGACGACGCACGTGATCACCTCGGCGATCATGGGCGTGGGCGCGACCAAGCGCGTGAACGCCGTGCGCTGGGGCGTCGCCAAGAACATCATCCTGGGGTGGTTCATCACGATGCCGGCGGCGGCGACGGTGGCCGCCGCCTCGTTCGGTCTGGTGAACCTGGCGTTCCTGTAGCCCCCGCCCGGCCGGGAACCGGCCCTGCACACACGAACGGGCCCGCCCCCGGGAGCCAGGGGCGGGCCCTTTTCGGCCTCGCGGTGGCACCGCCATGCAGCACCGCGAGGGGTCTCGGCGAAGGGCGGCTCAGCCGAAGCGGCCGGAGATGTAGTCCTCCGTCGCCTGGACCGACGGGTTGGAGAAGATCCGCTCCGTGTCGTCGATCTCGATGAGCTTGCCGGGCTGGCCGACCGCCGCCAGGTTGAAGAACGCCGTGCGGTCGGAGACCCGCGCCGCCTGCTGCATGTTGTGCGTCACGATGACGATCGTGAAGCGCTCCTTCAGCTCCCCGATCAGGTCCTCGATCGCGAGGGTCGAGATCGGGTCGAGCGCCGAGCAGGGCTCGTCCATCAGCAGGACGTTCGGCTCCACCGCGATCGCCCGCGCGATGCACAGACGCTGCTGCTGACCGCCGGACAGGCCCGAGCCGGGCTTGTTCAGGCGGTCCTTGACCTCGTTCCAGAGGTTGGCGCCCTTGAGCGAGCGCTCGACGACGTCCGCCAGCTCGTTCTTCTTGTAGTTGCCGTTCAGCCGCAGGCCCGCCGCCACGTTGTCGAAGATCGACATGGTCGGGAACGGGTTCGGCCGCTGGAACACCATGCCGACCTCGCGGCGGACCGACACCGGGTCGATGCCCGTGCCGTACAGGTCCTCGTCGTCCAGCAGCACCTTGCCCTCGACCCGGCCGCCGGGCGTGACCTCGTGCATGCGGTTCAGGGTGCGCAGGAACGTCGACTTGCCGCAGCCCGACGGGCCGATGAACGCCGTCACCGAGCGGGGCTCGACGGTCATCGAGATGTCCTCGATCGCCTTGTGGGAGCCGTAGTAGGCGGTCAGTCCGCTTACGTCGATTCGCTTGGCCATGACTACTTCACTTCCAGACTTCAGTCAGTCGCTGTATGGCCGCGTCAGCGACCGGTCGTGGGGGCCTTCCAGCGGGCGATGCCGCGGGCCACCAGGTTGAGGATCATCACGAAGGCGATCAGCGTGAGCGACGCCGCCCAGGCGCGGTCGAAGGCCGTGACCTCGCCCGAGCCGTACTGCTGGTAGATGTACAGCGGCAGCGACGCCTGCGCGCCCTCGAAGGGGTTGGCGTTGATGAACTTGCTGCCGAAGACCAGCAGCAGCACGGGCGCCGTCTCACCGGCGATACGGGCGATGGACAGCATGATGCCGGTGGTGATGCCGCCGAGCGAGGTCGGCAGGACCACCTTGAGGATGGTGCGCCACTTGGGCACGCCGAGCGCCAGCGAGGCCTCGCGCAGCTCGTTCGGGACGAGCTTGAGCATCTCCTCCGTGGAGCGGACGACGACCGGCATCATCAGGATCGCCAGGGCGAGCGAGCCGGCGAAGCCGAAGGGCTGCATGTCGAACATCAGCATGAGGCTGAGGATGAACAGGCCCGCGACGATCGACGGGATGCCGGTCATGACGTCGACGAAGAAGGTGACGGCCCGGGCGAGGTTGCCGCGGCCGTACTCCACCAGGTAGATCGCGGTGAGCACGCCGACCGGCGCGGCGATCAGGGTGGCGAGGCCGACCTGCTGCAGCGTGCCGAGGATGGCGTGGTAGATGCCGCCGCCCGTCTCCGAGTCGGCGACCACGCCCATCGAGTGGGTCAGGAAGTAGACGTCGAGGACCTTCGTGCCGCGCTGCACGGTCGACCACACCAGGGAGGCCAGCGGCACCACGGCGAGCAGGAACGCGACCCACACCAGCGAGGTGACCACGCGGTCCTTGGCCTGCCGGCGGTTCTCCACCCTGGCCGCGATGACGTACGTGCCGAGGATGTGCAGGAGCGCGGCGATCAGCGCCCACTGGATGTCGCTGTGCAGGCCGGCTGCGGCGCTGATGCCGAGGCCGACGGCGACGGATCCGGCGGCGATGGCCCACGGGGCCCACTTGGGCAGGCGGGCGCCGCGCAGGGTGCTGGGCGCCTTCGGGGCGGTGGTTGCGGTGCTCATGCGTTGGCCCCCGAGTACTCCTTGCGGCGGGCGATGATCGCGCGGGCCGCGCCGTTGACCAGCAGGGTGATGACGAACAGGACCAGACCCGAGGCGATCAGCGCGTCCCGGCCGAACTCGGTGGCCTCGCTGAACTTGCTGGCGATGTTCTGGGCGAAGGTGCCGCCGCCCGGGTCGAGCAGGCTGGTGTGGATCAGGAAGTCCGGGGAGAGCACGGTGGCGACGGCCATCGTCTCGCCGAGGGCGCGGCCGAGGCCGAGCATCGAGGCGGAGATCACGCCGGAGCGGCCGAACGGGAGGACCGACATGCGGATCACCTCCCAGCGGGTGGCGCCGAGCGCCAGGGCCGCCTCCTGGTGCATCTGCGGAACCTGGCGGAAGACCTCGCGGCTCACGTTGGTGATGATCGGCAGGATCATGATCGCGAGCAGGATGCCCACGGTGAGCATCGAGCGCGGGGCGCCGTTCTGCCAGGAGAAGATGCCGGTCCAGCCGAGGTAGTCGTTCAGCCAGCCGAAGAGGCCGTTCATGTACGGCACGAGGACGAGCGCGCCCCACAGGCCGTACACGATGGACGGCACGGCGGCGAGCAGGTCGATCACGTAGGCGATGGGACCGCTCAGCCGGCGCGGGGCGTAGTGCGTGAGGAACAGCGCGATGGCGACGGCGATCGGAACCGCGATGATCATGGCGATGATCGAGGAGACGATCGTGCCGTAGGCCAGGACCGCGATGCCGAAGACCGGCGGGTTGACGCCGGTGTTCCATTCGAAGGTGGTGAGGAAGTTGCCCTCGTCCTTGCTGATGGCGAGGACCGCGCGGTAGGTGAGGAAGCCCGCGATGGCGGCCATGATGACCAGCAGCAGGATGCCCGAGCCGCGCGAGAGGCCGAGGAAGATCCGGTCCCCGGGCCGGGTGGCCCCACGGGCGGCGCGCTTCTGCTCGGCCGTGGGCATCGGGGGAGTGGGGGGAGGTGCGTCAGCTATCTGTGTGGTGTCCATCGGGTTCTCCGGTCTGCGGAGCCGCAACGGCGCGGCTCTTGGCGGCGGTGCACCGGACGGTGCGGTCCGGTCCCCGCGGGGGGACCGGACCGCACGCTCAGGTCAGCTCAGGCTCTCGACGGTGGTCCGAACCTTGGCGATGATGTCGTCGGGCATCGGCGCGTAGTCGTTCTCCGCGAGGATCTTCTGGCCGTCCTCCGAGGCCGCGTAGCGCAGGAACGCCTTGACCGCGGGGAGCGTCTCGGCCTTGTTGCCCTTGTCGCAGACGATCTCGTACGTCACGAGGACCATCGGGTAGGCGCCGTCGGCCTTGGTCGCGTAGTTCAGCTCCAGCGCGAGGTCCTTGCCGGTGCCGACGACCTTGGCGTCCGCGATGGCCTTGGTCGCGTTCTCGACGTTCGCCTCGACCGGCTCGCCCGCGCCGGTGTCGATGGCGACGGTCTTGATGCCGTCCTTGGCGTACGACAGCTCGAAGTAGCCGATCGCGCCGGCGGTCTGCTTGACCTGCGCGGCCACACCGGAGGACTGCGGAGCGGACTGGCCGCCCTTGGCCTGCCAGGCCTTGCCGCCCTCGTAGGGGAAGTCCTTCTTGGCGGTGGCGATCAGGTACTTGGTGAAGTTGTCCGTGGTGCCGGACTCGTCCGAGCGGTGGAACGCCTGGATCTTGAGGTTGGGCAGCTTCGCGTCGGGGTTCAGCTTCGCGATGGCCGGGTCGTTCCAGTTGGTGATCTTGCTGTCGAAGATCTTGGCGATCGTCGAGGCGTCCAGGACGAGCTTGTCCACGCCCGGGACGTTGTAACCGACGGCGATCGGGCCGCCGACCATCGGCAGGTCGATGCCCTGGCCTCCGGAGCAGATCTTCTTGGAGGCCTCGACCTCGTCGGGCTTGAGGGCCGAGTCCGAACCGGCCCACGGGACCTGGCCCTGGGTGAACGCGGTGACACCGGCGCCGGAGCCGCCGGCCTTGTAGTTGATCTCCACCTTGCAGGCCGCCGAGAACTGCTTGACCCACGCGTCGACGGCGTTCTTCTGCGCCGAGGAGCCGTCGGCGAGCACCTGGCCCGAGGCGTCGTCACACTTGATGTTGCTGGGCGCGGCGGCGTTGGACGAGGAGCCGTCGCTGCCGCCTCCGGTGTCGTCGGAGCCGCACGCCGTGAGGGCCAGGGCGCCGGAGACGGCGAGAGCACCGAGAGCGAGGGCCCGCCGGTTCATGCGCTGAAGCTTCACTTGAGTTCCTTCCAGGAGCCGCCGTCCTGATCGGCGGCGTGCGAAGACTGGCCGACGCGGACGCGGCAGCCGCGTCTCGCATCTGGTACGGCCGAAATTAGGCAGAACAGGTGAAGCCGCCGATGGCCACACATGAACGACGGGTGAACCCCTGCCGAAGGTGTGGTTAGGTCACGGAATGCTCACGGGGAGAGCACGTGAGGATTCCGCTTTTCGCGCGGGTTCCGCTGGACAACCGCGGACTTCCTCAGTTGGGTCCGCCGGCGGCGCGGGCCCGGTGCAGCGCGGTGAGCAGCGCGTCGACCAAGGGGCGGTCGTGGGGCTGCGTCAGCCGGGCGCGGGCCGCCTCCGGGGACAGCCACAGCACGCGATCGACCTCGTCGTTCGGGGTGAAGGCGCAGGCCACGGCCTCGGCGGCCCAGTAGCGCACCTGCTTGGGGCGGCCGTTCGCCAGGTAGCGCAGGGTCGCCAGCTCGGCACCCGGCACGGCCCGGCAGCCCGTCTCCTCCGCCACCTCGCGCAGGGCGCCGGCCAGGGCGTCCTCGGCGCGCTTGAGTTTGCCCTTCGGCCACGACCAGTCGTCGTATTTCGGCCGGTGCACGAGACAGAGCTCCAGCTCGCCGGAGTCGGGCGAGCGGCGCCACAGGACGCAGCCCGCGGCCTGAACGGTGGGGTCCTCGGGTGAGCTCACCTGGTGTTCACCGCCTTCCGGGTGCCTGCCGGTCACGACGAGCCGACCGTCTCCTTCTGCCAGGCCTGCTGGAACGCGAAACGTGCCGCCTCCACCTCGTGCCGCTGGTCGGCGTGGAGCACGCCGAGGGCGTACGCCGTGGCCGGGGCGATCCTGGGCGTGCGGGCCGCCTGGGCCGCCGCCGCTGCCGCCTCCGAGGCGTCGCGGTGCCGGTTGAGGGCCTGGCCCGCGTCGAGCAGGCGCAGGTCGACGACGGCGTTGCCCTTGGGCCCGGTGAGGGCCTCGCGGGCGTAGCGGTGCAGGCGCAGCAGCAGGCGGACCTGGTGCCAGGGGGCGTCCTGCGGATGCGGGACCGTGTCCGGGGACAGGCCGTGGACGAGGGCCGCGGCGTTGTACGGGTGGCCCGCGGTGACCAGGGGCAGGGCGGTCACGGCGTCGGTGAGGCGTTCCTCCGCGGCCGTGGCGTGGGGGCGAAGGTCGGTGGCGGCGGCCGTCGTGAGCAGGGGGACCTCGCTGGCCAGGACCGCGACCTTGTCGGCGACGGCGTGGAAGCGGCTGCTGCCGAGGGCCTGCAGGGCGGTGGAGTGGGCCCGGGTGCGGGCGAGGGTGAGCTGGCGGTCCAGGAGCGCGCCCGCCTTGGCCGCTCCGACGGTCAGGTTGCCGCGTTCCGGCGCCGGGGGCGTGCGCGGCCCGGCGTCGCGGGCCGCTGCCGTGGGGACGGTTGCCACCCCGGCGGCACTCCTGCCCGCGGCCACGTCGGCAGGCGGGCTCGCCGTCGCGTCCGGACCGGTCGTCCGGGCCGGGAACGCCGTCGACCCCGACAGGCGGTGCAGGGCCGTCAGCAGGCGTTCCAGGCGGGCCGTGTACGCGTGCTCCATGGCCAGGGTGCCGGAGACCCAGGCCAGCTCCGGGCGCACGGTCTCGCACCAGTCCGAGTCCAGCAGCGGCTGGAACGTGTGCAGGCTGGCGCTGATGCGGCGGGCCGAGCGGCGCAGGGCGCGGGCCGCCTCGGCGGACCCCTCCGAGCCGTTCGCCCCCGCCCCCGTCTCCCGGTGCAGGCGCAGCGCCCGGAGGAACTCCGTGGCCTGGTCCCGCAGGTAGCCCGCGAGGGTGTCACCGGTGGGGGCGGTCCCGACGGGCCTGAGCCGGGAATCCGTCGGGTCAAGGTGTCGCTGTGCCACGCCGGCGCCTCCGGGCGTCTATGAGCATCTCCTGGACGTTGCGCAGGGGCTGGCCGTCCGCGTCGGTCGCATGCCGGGTCCAGTCGCCGTCCGGGCCGAGGTGCCAGGAGGCGGTGGAGTCGGACATACCGGTCTCCAGCAGCCGGTTCAGGGCCGCTCGATGGGCCGGGTCGGTGACCCTGACCAGGGCCTCTATCCGGCGGTCGAGGTTGCGGTGCATCATGTCGGCGCTGCCGATCCACACCTCGGGCTCGCCGCCGTTGCCGAAGGCGAAGACCCGGGAGTGCTCCAGGAAGCGGCCGAGGATCGAGCGGACCCGGATGTTCTCCGACAGGCCCGCGACGCCCGGGCGCACCGCGCAGATGCCGCGCACCCAGATGTCCACCGGCACGCCCGCCTGGGCGGCCCGGTAGCAGGCGTCGATGAGGGCCTCGTCGACCATCGAGTTGACCTTGATGCGGACGTACGCGGGCCGCCCCGCACGGTGGTGCTGTATCTCCTTGGTGATCCGCGCTATCAGGCCGTCGCGCAGCGACTTCGGCGCGACCAGCAGCCGGCGGTAGGTCTCCCGGCGGGAGTAGCCGGAGAGGCGGTTGAACAGGTCCGAGAGGTCCGCGCCGACCTGCGGATCGGCCGTGAGCAGGCCGAGGTCCTCGTAGAGGCGGGCCGTCTTCGGGTGGTAGTTGCCGGTGCCGACGTGGCTGTAGCGGCGCAGCGTCTCGCCCTCCTGGCGGACCACCAGGGACAGCTTGCAGTGGGTCTTCAGCCCGACCAGGCCGTAGACCACGTGGCAGCCGGCCTCCTCCAGCTTGCGGGCCCACTTGATGTTGGCGTGCTCGTCGAAGCGGGCCTTGATCTCGACCAGGACCAGGACCTGCTTGCCGGACTCGGCCGCCTCGATGAGCGCGTCGACTATCGGGGAGTCGCCGGAGGTGCGGTACAGGGTCTGCTTGATCGCGAGGACGTCCGGGTCGCCGGCCGCCTGCTCCAGGAAGGCCTGCACGGACGTGGAGAACGAGTCGTAGGGGTGGTGCAGCAGGACGTCCCGCTCGCGCAGCGCGGCGAAGATGTCCGGCGCGGACGCCGACTCGACCTCGGCGAGGTCGCGGTGGGTGCCGGCGACGAACTTGCGGTACTTCAGCTCGGGCCGGTCCAGGGAGGCGATGCGGAACAGGCCGGTGAGGTCCAGCGGGCCCGGCAGCGGGTACACCTCGGCCTCGCTGATCTTCAGCTCGCGCACCAGCAGGTCCAGGACCTCGCGGTCGATGGACTCCTCGACCTCCAGGCGCACCGGAGGGCCGAAGCGGCGCCGCATGAGCTCCTTCTCCAGGGCCTGGAGCAGGTTCTCCGCGTCGTCCTCCTCGACCTCCAGGTCCTCGTTGCGGGTGAGCCGGAAGGCGTGGTGCTCCAGCACCTCCATGCCCGGGAACAGCTCCTCCAGATGGGCGGCGATCACGTCCTCGATGGGGACGTAGCGGCCCGGGGAGCTCTCCAGGAACCGGGACAGCAGCGGCGGCACCTTGACCCGCGCGAAGTGCTTGTGGCCGGTGACCGGGTTGCGCACGACGACGGCCAGGTTCAGCGACAGGCCGGAGATGTACGGGAAGGGGTGCGCCGGGTCGACCGCCAGCGGGGTCAGCACGGGGAAGATCTGGTGCCGGAACAGGGTGAACAGGCGGGCCTGCTCCTTCTCCTGCAGCTCGCTCCAGCGGACCAGGTGGATGCCCTCCTCCGCGAGTGCGGGGGCGACGTCCTCGTGGTAGCAGGCGGCGTGCCGGGCCATGAGCTCGCGGGAGCGGGCCCAGATCATCTCCAGCACGTCACGGGGCTGCAGGCCGGAGGCGGAGCGGGTGGCCACGCCGGTGGCGATGCGGCGCTTCAGGCCGGCCACCCGGACCATGAAGAACTCGTCCAGGTTGCTGGCGAAGATCGCCAGGAAGTTGGCCCGCTCCAGCAGCGGCGTGTTCGGGTCCTCGGCGAGTTCGAGCACGCGCTCGTTGAACGCGAGCCAGCTGCGCTCCCGGTCGAGGAAGCGGCCCTGCGGCAGCTCGGGCCCGTCGTACGGCGACTCCTCGTACCCGTCGAGGTCGGCGTCGATGTCGGGTTCCAGATCGGAGACCACCGCCGCCACCGTGTGCGGCCGGTGGGCTGCGATGGAGCCCACGGAGGGCTGCGCGTGCTGGACCTGTGCCTGGGGCTTCGGCTGGCTCATGGACCCATTCTTCCGCGCCGCGAGCATCACGGGCGCGTCGGACAGCGCGGGCGGGAGCGGAGGTGTCACATGAGTGCTCCCGTTTCCCTCGGGACCCTCGCGGGGCGGGGAAGGCTCTGGCGCGGCGGGATTCATTGGCCGAGCGTCGCAAGCTCGTCTGAATCAACGGTTACGGAGACATGACGTGCGGGATAGCGGGCGGCGGCCCGCAGGCGTCTTCGGGCCTGTGTGCGGGTCCCCGCGGCCCCGGCCGGAAGCCGGCGTGCTGCCGTGAACCGTTCGGCCCGGCCGGTCCGATGAGGAGAGGTGAGCGAAACGGGAAGCCGCGGGGACCTGCCGCGGGCCGTCGCGGCGGACGCCGACCGGCGCGCCCCGGCTCCGGGCCCGGCTCCGGGCCCGGCTGCGGGGGCGGGTGCGCCGATGGGGGGTCGTCGTCGCCCCGGTCCGCGGGACGGGCCCCCGGCGACGTCGCGCAGAGCCGCTACGACGACACGGCGGGTGGCGGCCCGGCCTCCGGTCACCGGCGGACGGGCGGGTGCCCCAGCGCCGGAATGCCCGGGGGCATCGCTGCTCGCGCCGGGATGTCGTGGTGTCGCGCGTCCGGGGAGGAGGCTCCCGGGACGACCGGGAGAAATAGGCTGCCGCCGTGGACCTCAACGCCGTACGGGCCTTCGTCGCGGTCGCCGACGCCGGGCAGTTCCAGAAGGCCGCCGTGGACCTGGCCCTGACCCAGCAGGCCGTGTCCAAGCGGATCGCCGCGCTGGAGAAGGACCTCGGGGTGCGGCTGTTCGTGCGTACGCCACGCGGCGCGGAGCTCACCATCGACGGGCAGGCGCTGCTGCCGCACGCCCGGGTCCTGCTCCGCGCGGAGGAGCGGGCGGTGGCCGCGGTGCGTCCCGTGGACCGGGCGCTGCGGGTGGACGTCGTGGGGCGCCGGGCCGCCACCGGGGGACTGGTGCAGGACTTCCACCGGGCGCATCCGCGGACCCCGCTGGACGTCGTCACGCTGTTCGACGTCGACACGGCCGTGACCGCCGTGCGGGACGGAGCCGTCGACGCCACCTTCCGTGCCGTCACCATGCCCGGGCACCGGCTCCCCGACGGCGTCGAGGCGCTGCCCGTCCTGGACGAGCCGCTCAGCCTGTGCGTCGGCCCCGGCCACCCCTTCGCCCGGGCCGCCTCGGTGACGCCCGCGCAGCTCGCCGGGCACCGCATCTGGATGCCGGGCAACGTGCCGGGCACCGAGTGGCACGCCTACTACGAGGCCCTCGCGGCGGCGTTCGGTCCGGCCATCGACACCATCGGGCCCAACTTCGGCCTCGAAGCGCTCCTGGACACGATCGCCGGCTCGCCGACCGTCGCCACGTTCCTCAGCGAACGCACCCCGCACGTCTGGCCCGTGGGCCACGACCTGCGGCTGGTCCCGCTGCGTGACCCGACCCCGGTCTACCCGCACTCCCTGCTCTGGCGCGCCGGCAACCCGCATCCCGGCCTGGCGGCCCTGCGCGACCACCTGGCGGCGACCCGGCCCCGGCCGCCGCAGGGCGAGCTGTGGCGACCGGCGTGGGCGGAACACCCGCCTACCCGAGCCGCTTCTCCCGCAACGTGAAGGACCTGGGCGCCCCACCCGGCTGCGGCTCGCCCTCCTTGCGGGCGACCACGCGGTAACCGGGCGCCGGGTAGCAGGAGTTGAGCCGCGCGCTGTCCGCCAGGCAGTCCGGACGCACGGTTGCGCCCCGTTTCGGCGACCCGGCGTTTCGGCGGCGTCCGGCAGCGGCCGTCCCGTGCCGGGCGCGGTGGCGGTCCGGTCGGCCATCAGCCGGTGCACATACCCGGCGACGGGCGGCTGCGGGCCCCAGGCCTTCTCGTCCCGCCACCACAGCTCCCCGGCGCCGGCGAGACGCCCGCCGTCTCCGCGAGCCAGACCTCGCCGTGCGCCATGACCCGGCGGAAGTGGTCCTCGCCCAGCTCGCCCGGCCGCCACTGCCCGGTGACACCCCGGTGACACCACGGGCGAGCTATCGGCGGGCGGCGTCGTCGCGGAGACGGACGAGGGCGGACGGGTCGGACGCGGCGGCGAGACGGAGACCGGGCGTCCCCGGCCCATGGCGGCCGGGCGCCTGTGGCATGGGGCCGCCGGGCAGGTGCGGCTCGGGGCGGCCGGGCACCCGCGGCGAGCTCAGGTCTCCGTCCGGTACATCAGGTCCACCTCGTGCGTGCTGAAGCCCAGCCGCTCGTAGACCGACACCGCCGCCTTGTTGTCGGCGTCGACGTAGAGCATCGCGGTCGGCAGGCCCTGCCCCGCCAGGTGCCGCAGCCCGATGGTGGTGAGGGACTTGCCGAGGCCGCCGCCCTGCGCGTCCGGGGCGACCCCGACGACGTACACCTCGCCCAGGCCCTCCTCGGCGTGCACCTTGGTCCAGTGGAAGCCGACGAGTTCGTCGCCGCGGAAGGCGAGGAAGAAGCCGGCCGGGTCGAACCACGGCTCGGCCTTGCGGTCGTCGAGGTCGCGCTGGGTGAGGGAGCCCTGCTCGGGGTGGTGGGCGAAGGCGGCGGCGTTCACCGCGAGCCAGGCCGCGTCGTCCCGGCCGGGGACGAAGGCGCGGACCGTGACGCCCTCGGGCAGCACCGGCTCGGGCGCGTCGAAGCCGGTCAACGGGCGGCGCATCTGGCGCAGTTCCCTGAACAGCGTGAGTCCCAGCACCTGGGCGAGGTGCCGGGCGGCGGAGTGCCCGCCGTGCGCCCACACCCGAAGTCGCTTGCCGGAGGCGGCCAGCAGGGCCGAGCCGAGGGCCCGTCCGTGCCCGTGTCCGCGATGTCCGGGATGCACCACCAGCTCGGCGGCCGGCGGCTCCACCTCGTCCGTGTCCTCCAACTGGGCATAACCGACAAGTTCCCCGTCGGCGGTGAGCAGCAGATGGGACACGCCCGCGCGCTCCCCGCCGCGCAACTGCAACCGGCCCTGTTCGGACACCGCCTGCTGCCCGTCGGTCCGGGCGGCCTCGTCGAGCAGTCCGAGCACGGCCTCGGTCTGCTCGGGGGAGAGGGCGGCAAGGGTCTCGATCGAGCGGGGGTGGCCGGGTCGTACGGTGTCGTCGCTGGTCATGCGTACGAGGGTACGGGGAGGCACCGGCAAATCGGCGGCAAAGAAGCAACCCAGATGTAACCACGAAAGACCTGTCGCGCTACGCGCGTTGACTCTAGGCTGCGCCGGACGACATCACTGTCCCAGCAGACCCTCAGGGGGGCGTATGCCAGCCACTTCACCGGCGCATCCGGAGCGCCGGAGACGCCGCACGAACCGTTTCCTCGCCCTCGCCGCCGGAGTCGTCACCGCCGGCGCGCTGGCCGCCGCGGCGCTGCCGGGGGCGGCGACCGCCGGCGAGGACCAGCGCTCGGGCGGGCACCGGCCCGGCCGCTACCAGGACGTGCAGCTGCTGTCCTTCAACGACCTGCACGGCAACCTGGAGCCCCCGGCGGGCTCCTCCGGCCGTGTCACCGAGAAGCAGCCCGACGGCACGACGAAGACCATCGACGCGGGCGGCGTCGAGTACCTCGCCACGCACCTGCGGCAGGCCCGCCAGGGCGAGAAGTACTCCATCACCGCGGCCGGCGGCGACATGGTCGGCGCCTCCCCGCTGATCTCCGGCCTCTTCCACGACGAGCCGACCATCGAGGCGCTCAACAAGCTCGACCTGGACGTCTCCTCCGTCGGCAACCACGAGTTCGACGAGGGCGCCAAGGAGCTGGCCCGCCTGCAGAACGGCGGCTGCCACCCCAAGGACGGCTGCTACACGGACGAGGAGTTCCAGGGCGCCGACTTCCCCTACCTGGCCGCCAACGTCCTCGACGAGAAGACGAAGAAGCCGATCCTCAAGCCCTACTGGGTGTGGAAGAAGAACGGCGTCAAGGTCGGCTTCATCGGCGTGACCCTGGAGGGCACCCCGGACATCGTCTCCGCCGAGGGCGTCAAGGGCCTCACCTTCGAGGACGAGGTCGAGACGATCAACAAGTACGCCAGGGAGCTGCAGCGCAAGGGCGTGAAGTCGATCGTCGCGCTCATCCACGAGGGCGGCTTCCCGGCGTCGACGTCGTACAACTACGACTGTGACTCGCCGGGTGCGGGCGACGGCATATCCGGGCCGATCGTCGACATCGCCAAGAACGTCACGCCGCAGGTGGACGCGCTGGTCACCGGCCACACGCACAACGCGTACGTGTGCAGCATCGCCGACCCGGCGGGCAAGCCCCGCATGGTCACCTCGGCCGCGTCCTTCGGCCGCCTCTACACCGACACCACGCTGACCTACGACCGCAGGACGGGCGACATCGCCCGCACGGCCGTGAAGTCCGCCAACCGCGTGGTCACCCGGGACGTGCCCAAGGCGCCCGACATGACCGCGCTGATCGGCAAGTGGAACGCCCTGGCCGCGCCCATCGGCAACCGGCCGATCGGCTACATCTCCGGCGACATCGGCAACACCGGCACCGAGTCCCCGCTCGGCGACCTCATCGCCGACGCCCAGCTCGCGCACGGCAGGCAGCTGGACCCGGAGACGGACCTGGCGCTGATGAACCCGGGCGGCATCCGGGCCCCGCTCACCTACGCGGCCAAGGCCGGCGAGGGCGACGGTGTCGTCACCTACGCCGAGGGCTTCACCGTCCAGCCGTTCGCCAACACCGTGAACCTGCAGGACTTCACGGGCGCGCAGCTGGTCCAGGCGCTCAAGGAGCAGGTGTCAGGACCGAACGCGGCCGCGCCGAAGATCCTCCAGGTCTCGTCCGGTCTGACGTACACGCTGGACCTCACCAAGTCCGGTGCCGACCGCGTGGTCACGGACAGCATCAGGCTGAACGGCTCGGCCATCGACCCGGCGGCCACCTACCGCGTCGCGACGAACAGCTTCCTCGCGGGCGGCGGCGACGGCTTCCCCACGCTCGGCCAGGGCACCAACGACGTCGTCGGCGCCGACGACCTGACCGCGCTGGAGCAGTACCTGACGGCCAACTCCTCGGCGGCGAACCCGATCGCACCGCCGAAGGCCGACCGCATCACCGTGGTGAACTAGATCGCATACCCCGGGTTCGGCTTGCGGGCCGGGGCGGTACGCATGGTCGGATGGATCGATGCGTACCCCCCACCGCATCGACGCACGTCTCCGTCCGAACCCGTACGAGGAGCTCGGCGCCCTCGACGACGGGCCTGTGCGGGAGACCCCTGCGGGGGACTTCCTCACCGAGGGACGCGATGAGGACGCCTGGGCCCCGCCGGATCACCGCCGGGGTGGCGGGCGTCGCAGGAAGAATCGCTTCGCCGGTTTGCCGCTCGCGGTGAAGGCGGTGGTGGGCCTGGCCGTCCTCGCCTCCTTCACCGCCCTCGCCGACCGCTGGGCCGTGCTGTACGCCGAGCACCGCGCCGCCGACACCCTCAAGGACCGCCTCGACCTCGCGGCGGCCCCGGAGGTGGAGATCGGCGGCTTTCCCTTCCTCACCCAACTCGCCGACCGGCGGCTGGACTCGGTGCGGGTGACCGTCCCGGACGTCGCCGCCGACCGCGTCTCGCTGGCGAAGGTGTCGGCCACGGCCCACGACATCCGGCTGGACGCCGACGGGCTCACCTCCGTGCGCGGCGCCCGCGTCCCGCGCTTCGACGGGGAGGTCCAGCTCTCCTTCGCCGACCTCAACCGCGAACTCGGCGCCTCCCAGGTGACGTTCACCGGCGAGGGCCGCGACCGGGTCCGGGCCGACGGCACCCTGCCGGTCGCGGGTCACGACCTGCGGCTGCGCGCCGAGGCGACGATCCGGCGGCAGGGCGAGCGGGGCATCGCCACCGACATCGGCAACATGCGCCTGGACATCGGCGACCTGGCCACCTACCGCCCCGGCACCCGCCCCTCGGAGGGCCTGCACCTGACCCGTGAGGGGACCGCCGGCCTGGCCCGTGAGACCCGCAAGGCCAAGGCGCTGCTGTCCGTCCCGGCCATGGTCCGGCGCCTGGGCGTCCCCGAGGCGACCGTGCGCGCGGCCCTCGCCGACGACGGCAAGCTCACCGAGCTGACCGGTTCCCCGCGCTTCGCCCGCACGGCCCAGGACCTCAACCTCATCGACCTGGCGCTGGACAACCCCCGGGTGCTGCGCCGCCTCGGCCTGGACCCGAAGCTCCTCGACTCCCTCTCGGGCCTGACCCGCCCGGTCCTGGCCGACCGGCTCTCCCTGGCGTTCGAACTGCCCGAGCCGGAGCAGGGGGACGTACGGCTGCGGGACGTGCGGGTGGAGGAGGACGGCATCAGGGTGCGGGTGTCGGGGTCGGGGCTTTCCGTGGGCGGTTGAGGCCGGCCTGCCCTGCCGCTCACCCACGACCTCGGGTGAGCGGGATGGTGACCCTCCCGGGTTCGGCGGCGATGGTCAGCCGAACCCGGGAGGGAGCCGTCAGGACGCCGAGGGCGTCCAGCCCGCGAGCCAGTCCGCGACCTCCTGGCCGGCGGCCTGGGCGTCGGTCAGGTGCGGCCGGTTCGTACCCGCCGGACCGGCGCCCGCTCCGGTGTTGCGGTACTCGGCGAACCGGTCGTCCTTCCAGGAGAAGCCGCTCATGTCGGTCCACGGGGTGGACTTGATCGCGGCGCTGAGGTCGGTGTTGCGGACGGTGGTCTGCGGGTCGAGGGAGGCGTCCCCGCCCGCGTGCCAGGGCCGGCCGAGGTGGAAACTGCCGGCCGCGACGTCCCCGTTCACCGTGGAGTTGGCGATCAGGATGCCCTTGCGGTCCGCGGCGGTGCTCGGCGCGGTCACGT
>NZ_JAPSKN010000054.1:3573-32103 GCF_031181705.1 Streptomyces sp. | reverse complement strand
TCGCCCAGGCCGTCGCCGAGCAGCTCTCCTCCCGCGTCTCCTTCCGCCGTGCCATGCGCAAGAGCATGCAGTCGGCGATGAAGGCCGGCGCCAAGGGCATCAAGATCCAGTGCGGTGGCCGCCTCGGTGGCGCCGAGATGTCCCGCTCGGAGTTCTACCGCGAGGGCCGCGTGCCCCTGCACACGCTCCGCGCGAACGTGGACTACGGCTTCTTCGAGGCCAAGACGACCTTCGGCCGCATCGGCGTGAAGGTCTGGATCTACAAGGGCGACGTCAAGAACATCGCCGAGGTCCGCGCCGAGAACGCCGCTGCCCGCGCCGGCAACCGCCCGGCCCGTGGTGGCAACGACCGCCCGGCCCGTGGTGGCCGCGGTGGCGAGCGTGGCGGGCGCGGTCGCAAGCCGCAGCAGGCTGCCGGCGCCGAGGCCCCCAAGGCCGAGGCTCCCGCCGCCGCTCCGGCTGAGAGCACCGGAACGGAGGCCTGACCGTCATGCTGATCCCCCGTAGGGTCAAGCACCGCAAGCAGCACCACCCCAAGCGCAACGGCATGTCCAAGGGTGGCACGCAGGTTGCGTTCGGCGAGTACGGCATCCAGGCGCTGACCCCGGCGTACGTCACGAACCGCCAGATCGAAGCGGCTCGTATCGCCATGACCCGTCACATCAAGCGTGGCGGCAAGGTCTGGATCAACATCTACCCGGACCGCCCCCTCACCAAGAAGCCGGCCGAGACCCGCATGGGTTCCGGTAAGGGTTCGCCGGAGTGGTGGGTGGCCAACGTCAAGCCCGGACGCGTGATGTTCGAGCTGTCGTACCCCAACGAGAAGATCGCGCGCGAGGCCCTGACCCGTGCGGCTCACAAGCTGCCGATGAAGTGCAAGATCGTCAAGCGCGAGGCAGGTGAAGCGTGATGTCGGCCGGTACCAAGGCGTCTGAGCTGCGCGAGCTGGGCAACGAGGAGCTTCTGAACAAGCTCCGCGAGGCCAAGGAAGAGCTGTTCAACCTCCGCTTCCAGGCGGCGACGGGCCAGCTCGAGAACCACGGGCGGCTCAAGGCCGTCCGCAAGGACATCGCGCGGATCTACACCCTGATGCGTGAGCGCGAGCTGGGCATCGAGACGGTGGAGAGCGCATGAGCGAGAGCAACGTGACTGAAGAGACCAAGACGGACCGCGGTTTCCGCAAGACCCGTGAGGGCCTGGTCGTCAGCGACAAGATGGACAAGACCGTCGTCGTCGCCGTCGAGGACCGCGTCAAGCACGCGCTGTACGGCAAGGTCATCCGTCGTACGAACAAGCTCAAGGCCCACGACGAGCAGAACGCCGCGGGTGTCGGCGACCGCGTCCTCCTCATGGAGACCCGGCCGCTGTCCGCGACCAAGCGCTGGCGCGTCGTCGAGATCCTCGAGAAGGCCAAGTAATTCCTGCGGGGCAAACCCCGCAGGTCAGTTCCGCCAGGCTCCGGGGGACCGCTCGGTGAGCGGCCCCCGGGGAACCGGCAGACGATCAGGAGATAGACGTGATCCAGCAGGAGTCGCGACTGCGTGTCGCCGACAACACGGGTGCGAAGGAGATCCTCTGCATCCGTGTGCTCGGCGGCTCCGGTCGCCGCTACGCGGGTATCGGTGACGTCATCGTCGCCACCGTCAAGGACGCGATCCCCGGTGGCAACGTGAAGAAGGGTGACGTCGTCAAGGCGGTCATCGTTCGCACCGTCAAGGAGCGCCGCCGTCCGGACGGCTCGTACATCCGCTTCGACGAGAACGCCGCCGTCATTCTCAAGAACGACGGCGACCCTCGTGGCACCCGTATCTTCGGCCCGGTCGGCCGTGAGCTGCGCGAGAAGAAGTTCATGAAGATCATCTCCCTCGCGCCGGAGGTGCTGTGAGCATGAAGATCAAGAAGGGCGACCTGGTCCAGGTCATCACCGGTAAGGACAAGGGCAAGCAGGGCAAGGTCATCGCGGCCTTCCCCCGTGAGGACCGTGTCCTGGTCGAGGGTGTCAACCGGGTCAAGAAGCACACCAAGGCCGGTCCGACGGCTCGCGGTTCGCAGGCCGGCGGCATCGTCACCACCGAGGCGCCGATCCACGTCTCCAACGTCCAGCTGGTCGTGGAGAAGGACGGCAAGAAGGTCGTGACCCGCGTCGGTTACCGCTTCGACGACGAGGGCAACAAGATCCGCGTTGCCAAGCGGACGGGTGAGGACATCTGATGGCTACCACCACCACTCCGCGTCTGAAGCAGAAGTACCGCGAGGAGATCGCGGGCAAGCTGCGTGACGAGTTCAAGTACGAGAACGTCATGCAGATCCCCGGCCTCGTCAAGATCGTGGTCAACATGGGTGTGGGCGACGCCGCCCGCGACTCCAAGCTGATCGAGGGCGCCATCCGCGACCTCACCACGATCACCGGTCAGAAGCCGGCCGTCACCAAGGCCCGCAAGTCCATCGCGCAGTTCAAGCTGCGTGAGGGTCAGCCGATCGGTGCCCACGTCACGCTCCGTGGCGACCGCATGTGGGAGTTCCTGGACCGCACCCTGTCGCTCGCGCTGCCGCGCATCCGCGACTTCCGCGGCCTGTCCCCCAAGCAGTTCGACGGCCGTGGCAACTACACCTTCGGTCTCACGGAGCAGGTCATGTTCCACGAGATCGACCAGGACAAGATCGACCGTGTCCGGGGTATGGACATCACCGTGGTCACCACGGCGACCAACGACGAAGAGGGCCGCGCCCTTCTCCGTCACCTCGGCTTCCCGTTCAAGGAGGCGTGAGCGAGATGGCGAAGAAGGCTCTCATCGCGAAGGCTGCTCGCAAGCCCAAGTTCGGTGTGCGTGGCTACACCCGCTGCCAGCGCTGCGGTCGTCCGCACTCCGTGTACCGCAAGTTCGGCCTGTGCCGCGTGTGCCTTCGTGAGATGGCTCACCGTGGCGAGCTGCCGGGCGTGACCAAGAGCTCCTGGTAATCCCCACTTCAGGGATTCCGGAAGACTCTCGGTAAGCATCTGGGTGGACAGGGGCCCGCTCCGCATGGCTTAGGCTTGTGGGGTTGGGCGCCTGTCGCCGCCCGTACGACTTACTACGCCGTAGGTCCACCGCGCCGCACCCGTCCCGTCTCGGATCGGGGAGAGGGATGGCGCACCAGGAAACCCCGGCGAGAGAGGCCGAAGGCCAATTCATGACCATGACTGATCCGATCGCAGACATGCTTACGCGTCTGCGGAACGCGAACTCGGCGTACCACGACTCCGTGGCGATGCCGCACTCCAAGATCAAGTCGCACATCGCGGAGATCCTCCAGCAGGAGGGCTTCATCACGGGCTGGAAGGTCGAGGACGCCGAGGTCGGCAAGAACCTCGTCCTGGAGCTGAAGTTCGGCCCCAACCGTGAGCGCTCCATCGCGGGCATCAAGCGGATCTCCAAGCCCGGTCTCCGGGTGTACGCGAAGTCCACCAACCTGCCGAAGGTGCTCGGCGGCCTCGGCGTGGCGATCATCTCCACGTCGCACGGGCTCCTCACCGACAAGCAGGCCGGCAAGAAGGGCGTGGGTGGGGAAGTCCTCGCCTACGTCTGGTAGCGGAAGGGAACGGAGGAAACAGCTATGTCGCGCATCGGCAAGCTCCCCATCGCGGTTCCCGCCGGCGTGGACGTCACCATCGACGGCCAGACGGTCTCGGTCAAGGGCCCCAAGGGCACGCTGACCCACACCGTCGTGGCGCCGATCGAGATCGCCAAGGGTGAGGACGGCGTCCTGAACGTCACCCGCCCCAACGACGAGCGTCAGAACAAGGCCCTGCACGGCCTGTCCCGCACGCTGGTGGCGAACATGATCACCGGCGTGACCCAGGGTTACGTGAAGAAGCTCGAAATCAGCGGTGTCGGTTACCGCGTTGTCGCCAAGGGTTCGAACCTGGAGTTCTCCCTCGGTTACAGCCACCCGATCCTGGTCGAGGCGCCCGAGGGCATCACCTTCAAGGTGGAGGCCCCCACCCGCTTCTCGGTCGAGGGCATCGACAAGCAGAAGGTCGGCGAGGTTGCGGCCAACATCCGCAAGCTGCGCAAGCCGGACCCGTACAAGGCCAAGGGCGTCAAGTACGAGGGCGAAGTCATCCGCCGCAAGGTCGGAAAGGCGGGTAAGTAAGCCATGGCATACGGGCAGAAGATCCTCAAGGGCGACGCCTACAAGCGCGCCGCGATCAAGCGCCGTCACATCCGGATCCGCAAGCGGATCGCCGGTACGGCGGAGCGTCCCCGTCTGGTCGTTACTCGCTCCAACCGCCACATCGTGGCCCAGGTGATCGACGACCTGAAGGGTCACACCCTCGCGTCGGCGTCCACCCTGGACTCCTCGATCCGCGGTGGCGAGGCCGACAAGTCCGCGCAGGCCAAGCAGGTCGGTGCCCTGGTCGCCGAGCGTGCCAAGGCCGCCGGTGTCGAGGCCGTCGTGTTCGACCGTGGTGGTAACCAGTACGCCGGGCGCATCGCCGCCCTGGCGGACGCCGCCCGCGAAGCCGGACTGAAGTTCTGAGCCGGTTCCGTATCGCTAGCGGAAACAGAGAGAGGTAATTCCAATGGCTGGACCCCAGCGCCGCGGTGGCGGTGCCGGTGGCGGCGAGCGGCGGGACCGGAAGGGCCGTGACGGCGGCGCAGCTGCCGCCGAGAAGACCGCGTACGTTGAGCGCGTCGTCGCGATCAACCGCGTCGCCAAGGTTGTGAAGGGTGGTCGTCGCTTCAGCTTCACCGCGCTGGTCGTGGTGGGCGACGGTGACGGCACCGTGGGTGTCGGCTACGGCAAGGCCAAGGAGGTGCCGGCCGCCATCGCCAAGGGTGTTGAGGAGGCCAAGAAGCACTTCTTCAAGGTCCCCCGTATCCAGGGCACCATCCCGCACCCCATCCAGGGTGAGAAGGCTGCCGGCGTCGTGCTGCTCAAGCCCGCGTCCCCGGGTACCGGCGTTATCGCCGGTGGTCCGGTGCGTGCCGTGCTCGAGTGCGCCGGTATCCACGACGTGCTGTCGAAGTCGCTCGGCTCCGACAACGCGATCAACATCGTGCACGCGACCGTGGCGGCCCTGAAGGGCCTGCAGCGTCCCGAGGAGATCGCGGCCCGCCGTGGTCTGCCCCTGGAGGACGTCGCCCCCGCGGCTCTGCTGCGCGCTCGTGCCGGGGCGGGTGTGTGATCATGGCGCAGCTCAAGATCACGCAGGTCAAGTCCTACATCGGCAGCAAGCAGAACCACCGTGACACCCTGCGCTCCCTTGGTCTCAAGGGGATCAACACGCAGGTCGTCAAGGAGGACCGCCCCGAGTTCCGCGGCATGGTGCACACCGTCCGCCACCTCGTGACGGTCGAGGAGGTCGACTGATCATGGCGGAGCAGAACCCGCTCAAGATCCACAACCTCCGTCCCGCCCCCGGCGCCAAGACCGCGAAGACCCGTGTCGGTCGTGGTGAGGCGTCGAAGGGTAAGACGGCCGGTCGTGGTACCAAGGGCACCAAGGCCCGCTACCAGGTTCCGGAGCGCTTCGAGGGCGGGCAGATGCCCCTCCACATGCGTCTCCCGAAGCTGAAGGGCTTCAAGAACCCGTTCAAGACCGAGTACCAGGTCGTGAACCTCGACAAGCTGGCCGCGCTCTACCCCGAGGGTGGCGAGGTCACCGTCGAGGGTCTGGTGGCCAAGGGCGCCGTTCGCAAGAACGCGCTCGTCAAGGTCCTCGGCCAGGGCGAGATCTCCGTGGCGCTGCAGGTGACGGTGGATGCCGTCTCCGGCTCCGCCAAGGAGAAGATCACCGCCGCCGGCGGTTCCGTCACCGAGCTCGTCTGAACTCCACAGGCGTCTCGATGACCTGAGCGATCCCGACCGGGGATACCCCACAAATGGGGTATCCCCGGTTGGTCGTTCCTAGGGCGGCAGTCTCGCCGGTAAGGTGGCCTGCACTGCCCTCATTTCACAGGGTGCTGCACTTCCGGCACTCTGAGCGGCAGTTGACCGTTACCTATTCGTCGAACCTCAAGACCGTCACCCTTGACGCAGTTGCGCGGGGGTCGCAGGAGGCACCGTGCTCACCGCGTTCGCCCGGGCGTTCAAGACGCCCGACCTGCGCAAGAAGCTGCTCTTCACGCTCGGCATCATCGTGGTCTACCGGGTCGGTACGCACATCCCGATCCCAGGCGTCGACTACCGGAACGTCCAGACCTGTATCGACAACGCCCAGGCCAACCAGGGTCTCTTCGGCCTGGTCAACATGTTCAGCGGTGGCGCGCTGCTGCAGATCACGATCTTCGCGCTGGGCATCATGCCGTACATCACGGCGAGCATCATTCTGCAGCTGCTGACCGTGGTGATCCCGCGCCTGGAAGCCCTGAAGAAGGAGGGCCAGGCCGGTACGGCGAAGATCACGCAGTACACCCGTTATCTGACGATCGCCCTCGCCATCCTCCAGGGCACCGGCCTCGTCGCCACCGCCCGCAGCGGCGCGCTGTTCCAGGGCTGCCCGGTGGCCAGCCAGATCGTCCCGGACCAGTCGATCTTCGTCACCATCACCATGGTCATCACCATGACCGCCGGTACGGCCGCCGTGATGTGGCTCGGTGAGCTCATCACCGACCGCGGCATCGGCAACGGCATGTCGATCCTGATGTTCATCTCGATCGCCGCCACGTTCCCGTCCGCCCTGTGGGCGATCAAGGAGCAGGGCTCGCTGGCCGACGGCTGGATCGAGTTCGGCACCGTCATCGCGGTCGGCCTCGTCATGGTCGGCCTGGTCGTCTTCGTCGAGCAGGCCCAGCGCCGGATCCCGGTGCAGTACGCCAAGCGCATGATCGGCCGCCGTTCCTACGGCGGTACGTCCACCTACATCCCGCTCAAGGTGAACCAGGCGGGTGTCATCCCCGTCATCTTCGCCTCGTCGCTGCTCTACATCCCCGCGCTGATCGCGCAGTTCGCCGGAGGCAACTCGGGCTGGAAGACCTGGATCGAGCAACACTTCGTCAAGGGCGACCACCCGTACTACATCATCACGTACTTCCTGCTGATCGTTTTCTTCGCGTTCTTCTATGTGGCGATCTCCTTCAACCCCGAAGAAGTCGCCGACAACATGAAGAAGTATGGTGGCTTCATCCCGGGCATCCGGGCTGGCCGACCGACCGCTGAGTACCTGAGCTACGTGCTCAACCGGATCACCTGGCCGGGTTCGCTGTACTTGGGGCTGATCGCTCTCGTGCCGACGATGGCGTTGGTTGGTTTCGGGGCAAACCAGAACTTCCCGTTCGGCGGCACCAGCATCCTGATCATCGTGGGTGTGGGCCTGGAGACGGTGAAGCAGATCGAGAGCCAGCTCCAGCAGCGCAATTACGAAGGGTTCCTCCGCTGATGCGAATCGTCCTCGTCGGGCCGCCGGGCGCCGGTAAGGGAACGCAGGCCGCGTTCCTGGCCCAGAACCTGTCGATCCCGCACATCTCCACGGGCGACCTGTTCCGGGCCAACATCAGCCGGCAGACGGAACTCGGCAAACTGGCGAAGTCCTACATGGACGCGGGCAATCTCGTGCCCGACGAGGTCACCATCGCCATGGCGAAGGACCGCATGGAGCAGCCGGACGCCGAGGGCGGTTTCCTGCTGGACGGCTTCCCGCGCAACGTCTCGCAGGCCGAGGCTCTCGACGAGCTGCTGGAGACCGAGAGCATGCAGCTCGACGCGGTGCTCGACCTGGAGGTCCCCGAGGACGAGGTGGTCAAGCGGATCGCCGGCCGCCGCATCTGCCGCAACGACTCGTCGCACGTGTTCCACGTGACGTACAAGCAGCCGGTCAAGGACGGCGTCTGCGACGTCTGCGGCGGCGAGCTGTACCAGCGGGACGACGACTCCGAGGAGACGGTCCGCACGCGGCTGGAGGTCTACCACACCCAGACCGAGCCGATCATCGACTACTACAAGGCCCAGGGCCTGGTGGTCACGATCTCGGCGCTCGGCAAGGTGGAGGACGTCACGCGGCGCGCCATGGAGGCGCTCAAGCGTGGCGAGGACGACAAGTAGTCGTTCGTACGCAGCTACGGCCGCGGTTCCCCTCGGGGACCGCGGCTGCTGTGTGGGCGGGGCCGTCGCCCGGCCCCGTATCGTTGAAGGCGTTCACCGTCGCCACAAGGTCCAGAAAGGCCGTAGCCCCCATGGTGCAGATCAAGACCCCCGAGCAGATCGCCAAGATGCGTGAGGCGGGGCTGGTCGTCGCCGCCATCCACGCGGCGACCCGTGAGGCCGCCGTCCCCGGGGCCACCACCAGGGATCTGGACCAGGTCGCCCGCAAGGTGCTCGCCGAGCACAACGCCAAGCCGAACTTCCTCGGCTACGGCGGCTTCCCCGCGACCATCTGCACGTCGGTGAACGAGGTCGTCGTCCACGGCATCCCCTCCGACGACGTCGTCCTCAAGGACGGGGACGTCATCTCCATCGACTGCGGCGCGATCATCGACGGCTGGCACGGCGACGCGGCCTTCACCGCCTTCGTCGGCTCCGGTCACGCCCCGGAGCTGATCGAGCTCTCCCGGGTGACCGAGGAGTCGATGTGGGCCGGCATCGCCGCGATGAAGCAGGGCAACCGGCTGGTCGACATCTCCCGGGCCATCGAGACGTACATCCGCCGCCAGCCCAAGCCGGGCGGCGGCAAGTACGGGATCATCGAGGACTACGGCGGCCACGGCATCGGCACCGAGATGCACATGGACCCGCACCTGCTGAACTACGTCGACCGGCGGCGCGGCAAGGGCCCGAAGCTGGTGCCCGGGTTCTGCCTGGCGATCGAGCCGATGGTGTCCCTGGGAACGCCGCGGACGGAGGTCCTGGAGGACGACTGGACGGTCGTCACCACGGACGGCACGTGGTCGTCGCACTGGGAGCACTCCGTCGCGCTGACGGAGGAGGGGCCGCTCGTGCTGACGTCTCCCGACGGGGGCAAGGCGAAGCTCGCCGAGCTGGGCGTCCAGGCCGCGCCGGATCCGCTGGGCTGAGCGTCGTGCGCGTCCGCACGCCGGCGGTGGCCGTTCGCGCGGTTCCCCGCGCCCCTCTGGGGAGCGCTTAAAGCTCTTGCGGGCCGGGCAGACTCTCTCGATTCGTTTTTCCGAGGGGCCTGACGTAGACTGACTCGTCGGCTCTTGTGTACCCGCATGCCTGCATGCGGCCCGCACGGAGTCGATCAAGGTAGTCGATTCGAAGGGCGAAGCGTGGCCAAGAAGCAAGGTGCCATCGAGATCGAGGGCACTGTCGTCGAGTCTCTTCCGAACGCCATGTTCAAGGTCGAGCTCCAGAACGGCCACCAGGTCCTGGCACACATCAGCGGCAAGATGCGCATGCACTACATCCGCATCCTCCCTGACGACCGGGTCGTGGTGGAGCTGTCTCCGTACGACCTGACGCGTGGCCGGATCGTTTACCGCTACAAGTAGATCTTGCCCGCGCCCCGGCTCGCCGGGGTCGTGGCACTGACCCGGAGAACCTCACATCCCATGAAGGTCAAGCCGAGCGTCAAGAAGATCTGCGACAAGTGCAGGGTGATCCGCCGTCACGGCCGGGTCATGGTCATCTGCGAGAACCCGCGCCACAAGCAGCGCCAGGGCTGACGCACGACCGATCCCTCTGCATCCATCGCAGAGATTCGCGCGACGCAAGCTGAATAGTTCATACGCAGGACCCAGGCGGACACCGAGCCGCCTGACACCCCCGGTCGGAGGCCGGGGACCCAGTTCGTACCTGGTACGGCGGCTGGGAGTCGGTTCTGTGGAAGACCTCCGACAAGCAACTGGAGCCATTGAATGGCACGCGTTTCCGGTGTTGACATCCCGCGCGACAAGCGCGTGGAGATCGCCCTCACCTACGTGTTCGGCATCGGCCGGACCCTCTCGCAGCAGACGCTGGCCGCCACCGGCGTCGACCCGAACACCCGCGTTCGCGACCTCTCCGAGGAGCAGCTCGTCGCGATCCGCGAGTACGTCGACAACAACATCAAGACCGAGGGTGACCTCCGTCGTGAGATCCAGGCCGACATCCGCCGCAAGGTGGAGATCGGTACCTACCAGGGTCTGCGTCACCGTCGTGGTCTGCCCGTCCGCGGTCAGCGCACCAGCACCAACGCGCGTACCCGCAAGGGCCCGCGTCGCGCCATCGCCGGCAAGAAGAAGCCGGGCAAGAAGTAGTCCACAGCGGACGCCTGTCCACGGTCTTCGCTGTAGGACCGACCACCTCCCGTAGGAGTTATAGATGCCCCCCAAGGGTCGTCAGGGCGCTGCCAAGAAGGTGCGCCGCAAGGAAAAGAAGAACGTCGCTCACGGCCACGCGCACATCAAGAGCACGTTCAACAACACGATCGTCTCGATCACGGACCCGTCCGGCAACGTGATCTCCTGGGCCTCCGCCGGCCACGTCGGCTTCAAGGGTTCCCGGAAGTCCACGCCGTTCGCCGCGCAGATGGCCGCCGAGTCGGCTGCCCGCCGCGCCCAGGAGCACGGCATGCGCAAGGTCGACGTGTTCGTGAAGGGCCCGGGTTCCGGTCGTGAGACCGCGATCCGCTCCCTGCAGGCCACGGGCCTCGAGGTCGGCTCCATCCAGGACGTCACCCCGACCCCGCACAACGGCTGCCGTCCGCCGAAGCGCCGTCGCGTCTGACGCGTCGCCTTCGGGTTCACGGTTTTCGGGCGGTACGGCTCCGTGAAAGGGCCGTATCGCCCGTACCCTTGCAGTACCCGCTTCTTCTTCGTCGGAGGCGGTTCAAGTCGGGCGTCAAATAGCGGGCGCCCCCGACTGAAGGATCTGATCCACACATGCTGATCGCTCAGCGTCCCTCGTTGACCGAAGAGGTCGTCGACGAGTTCCGCTCCCGGTTCGTGATCGAGCCGCTGGAGCCGGGCTTCGGCTACACCCTCGGCAACTCCCTCCGCCGCACCCTCCTGTCGTCGATCCCCGGTGCCGCTGTCACCAGCATCCGCATCGACGGCGTCCTGCACGAGTTCACCACCGTGCCGGGCGTCAAGGAGGACGTCACCGACCTGATCCTCAACATCAAGCAGCTGGTCGTCTCCTCGGAGCACGACGAGCCGGTCGTGATGTACCTGCGCAAGCAGGGCCCGGGTCTGGTCACCGCCGCCGACATCGCGCCCCCGGCCGGTGTCGAGGTGCACAACCCCGACCTCGTCCTCGCCACGCTCAACGGCAAGGGCAAGCTGGAGATGGAGCTGACGGTCGAGCGCGGCCGCGGTTACGTCTCCGCCGTGCAGAACAAGCAGGTCGGCCAGGAGATCGGCCGGATCCCGGTCGACTCGATCTACTCGCCGGTGCTCAAGGTCACGTACAAGGTCGAGGCCACGCGTGTCGAGCAGCGGACCGACTTCGACAAGCTGATCGTCGACGTCGAGACCAAGCAGGCGATGCGTCCCCGTGACGCCATGGCCTCCGCCGGCAAGACCCTGGTCGAGCTGTTCGGTCTCGCCCGCGAGCTGAACATCGACGCCGAGGGCATCGACATGGGCCCGTCCCCCACGGACGCCGCCCTGGCCGCCGATCTGGCGCTGCCGATCGAGGAGCTGGAGCTCACCGTTCGGTCGTACAACTGCCTCAAGCGTGAGGGCATCCACTCCGTGGGTGAGCTCGTCGCGCGGTCCGAGGCGGACCTGCTCGACATCCGCAACTTCGGTGCGAAGTCGATCGACGAGGTCAAGGCGAAGCTCGCGGGTATGGGCCTCGCGCTGAAGGACTCGCCTCCCGGGTTCGACCCGACCGCCGCCGCGGACGCCTTCGGTGCGGACGACGACGCGGACGCCGGTTTCGTGGAGACCGAGCAGTACTGATTCGGCTGCTGCCGGTCCGCCGTGACCGGTCCCGCAGTTCCCCGCGCCCCTGTCGGGGCGCGGATCCTCCGGGGCGTCGGAAGGCGCCCCGGATCTCCGACGGGCGACCGCCTGCTCGGATACTGACCCCGGTACCTGATACGGCCGGGGCAGACACCTAGGAGAAACACCATGCCGAAGCCCACCAAGGGTGCCCGTCTGGGCGGCAGCGCCGCGCACGAGAAGCTGATGCTCGCGAACCTCGCGAAGTCGCTGTTCGAGCACGGTCGTATCACCACCACCGAGGCGAAGGCCCGCCGCCTGCGCCCGTACGCCGAGCGTCTGGTCACCAAGGCGAAGAAGGGCGACCTTCACAACCGCCGTCAGGTGCTCCAGGTCATCACGGACAAGAGCATCGTCCACACGCTCTTCACCGAGATCGGCCCGCGCTACGAGAACCGTCCGGGTGGCTACACCCGCATCACCAAGATCGGTAACCGCCGTGGCGACAACGCGCCCATGGCCGTCATCGAGCTGGTCGAGGCGCTGACGGTGGCGCAGGAGGCGACCGGCGAGGCCGAGGCCGCGACCAAGCGTGCCGCGAAGGACAACGAGGCTGCCGAGGCCCAGGTCGACACGACCAAGGCCGACGAGGCTTCCGCCGAGGAGTCCAAGGACGCGTAAGCGTCTGCCGGGGACTGACGGTCGGCGGCTTGCGGTACGCCGTGGTCGTTCGCGCAGTTCCCCGCGCCCCTGAAGGGCGTCATGGACGGGTCCGTTCCCTTTCGAGGGGGCGGGCCCGTCTTCGTGTGGGTGAGAGGATCCTGGGGTGAGTGAGGAAGTAGCACCCGGTCACGTCCGGGTACGGCTGGATCTCTCCTATGACGGGAGCGAGTTCTCGGGCTGGGCCAAGCAGGCCGGGGGACGGCGGACCGTGCAGGGGGAGATCGAGGACGCCCTGCGGACCGTGACGCGGTCCGGGGAGACCTACGAACTGACCGTGGCCGGGCGTACGGACGCCGGGGTGCACGCCCGGGGCCAGGTCGCGCACGTCGATCTGCCGCGCGAGGTGTGGGCCGAGCACCACCAGAAGCTGCTCAAGCGGCTCGCCGGGCGACTGCCCCGGGACGTGCGGGTCTGGGCGCTGAGGGAGGCGCCCAGCGGGTTCGACGCCCGCTTCTCGGCGGTGTGGCGGCGGTACGCCTACCGGGTCACCGACAACCCCGGCGGTGTCGACCCGCTGCTGCGCAACCACGTGCTGTGGCACGACTGGCCGCTCGACGTGGACGCCATGAACGAGGCCGCCCGCGGACTGGTGGGCGAGCACGACTTCGCCGCCTACTGCAAGAAGCGGGAGGGGGCCACCACCATCCGCACGCTGCAGGAGCTGAGCCTGGTGCGCGGCGACGACGGGATCATCACGGCCACCGTGCGGGCCGACGCCTTCTGCCACAACATGGTGCGCTCGCTCATCGGGGCGCTGCTGTTCGTCGGAGACGGGCACCGGCCGCCGGAGTGGCCCGCGAAGGTGCTGGCGGCCGGCGTGCGGGACTCGGCCGTGCACGTGGTGCGGCCGCACGGGCTGACGCTGGAGGAAGTCGGCTACCCGGCCGACGAGTTGCTCGCCGCGCGCAGCAAGGAGGCGCGGAACAAGCGGTCGTTGCCGGCGGCCGGGTGCTGCTGAGGCCCCGTCACCCGTTCGCCGCGGCCGAGGCCTGGGCCTCGCCGCGGCGGCGGATCTGGTTGAACGTGAACTGCTGCAGGTCGCCGCTGGTGCGGAAGACCTCGGTGTCCTTCGTGGTGACGTCCTTGCCGCTGGTGAAGCCGGCGTTGGCGAAGTAGGCGTAGCGGCCGTAGGAGTTGCTCGTCGTGTTGCAGATGGCGGACTCGCAGAAGCCCTTCACACCGCCGCCGGAGAGCGACTTCACGAAGCTCTTCTTGTCGGTCTGGCTCTTGGCCTTGAGCGCCTGGGCCTCGGTGTCGAAGACGGCCACGCCCATGGTGACCGCGATGCCGCCCTTGACGTAGGTCACGCGTATCAGACGCGTGCAGTCGTTGGCGGTGAGGACCTTGGGGAGGGTGCCGCCGGCGGCCGAGGCGCAGCTCCTGGTGTCGGCGGTGGGGCCCTTCTTGTAGACCGTGTCGCCCATCGTCAGCTGGGTGCCGGGGAAGAGCGTCTCCGGGCTGAGCGGGGCCTTGTCCTTGTTCGCGCTGGCGACGAAGTCCTTCGGGTCCAGCGGGGGCGGGGCGCTGGTCGGGGCGAACGACGGGGCCGAGGCCGTGCCGCTGGGGATGTCCGCCGAGGGCAGGGAGGCGGGGCTGTCCGTCCGGCCGTCGCCGCCCGCAGAGACCACGGCCACCGCGACGGCGGTGCCGATCGCGACCGTGGCGAGCGCGCCGCCGCCGACGAGCAGCAGACGGCGTCGCTTGTTGCGGGCCTCGGAGGCTTCAGCGAGCGCTGCCCAGTCGGGAGACTGGCCGCCCCCGCTGCTCCAGGGCTGCTGCGACTGCGGTTTCCAGGGATCCCACTGGGACTGAGGTCCCCCCTGCCCAAAGCTCATGGGGCGCATCTTAGACGGGACATGGGGCGTGCTGGTCCGCCTGGACGGGCCCCGCAGCCCCTAGCGTTCCTCCCATGCGCACGGGCAAAGGCGACATCTGCGGGTGGTTGGGGCGACTGCTGCCGGCCGTGGTGCTGCTGGGGTGCCTGTCGGTCTGGCCGTCCGCGGCGGTCGGGATCTGGCCGTCCGTCGTGGTCGGGGCGGTGCGGGCGGGACGCCGGGCGCGCGGGGGCGGCTCCGTGGCGCGGTGGTGCGCCGGGGTGCTGGCCGATGTGGTGCTCTCGTCGGTGTTCCCGTACGTGCGGCCGGTCCGGTGGCGGGGGGTGCGGCGGGCGGCGCGCAGGGTCGTGACGCTGGGTGCCGCGCTGTGCACACCGGGGCGTATTCGGCGTCGGTGATCCCGCGTTTTGACCCTTGTCGAACACCCCGGTATTCTGCTTGTTCGTTGTGTATTGGCTTGCTCATTCTCACGGGACGGGCCCTTACACCGGTCCACCGGGCCGATGACCAGCGACCAGCACGCGGTTTGCGTCACCGCAGTGCGGTCAAGGCTGTCGTGATCGTTTCGGTGACCTGTTCAGGACCATTCACTCGAAGCGAAGGCTACGAACCGTGCGTACGTACAGCCCCAAGCCCGGCGATGTGACGCGCCAGTGGCACGTCATTGACGCTCAGGACGTCGTCCTGGGCCGTCTCGCCTCCACCGCAGCGACCCTTCTCCGGGGCAAGCACAAGCCGATCTACGCGCCGCACGTCGACGCTGGTGACTTCGTCATCATCATCAACGCCGACAAGGTGCACCTCTCCGGCAACAAGCGCACCCAGAAGATGGCGTACCGCCACTCCGGCTACCCGGGTGGTCTGCGCTCCGTCCGTTACGACGAGCTGCTCGACAAGAACCCCGAGAAGGCCATCGAGAAGGCCGTCAAGGGCATGCTCCCCAAGAACACTCTGGGCCGTCAGATGCTCTCGAAGCTGAAGGTCTACAAGGGTGACCAGCACCCGCACGGCGCGCAGCAGCCGCAGCCGTACGAGATCACCCAGGTCGCGCAGTAAGTCCGGCCACCCCCTAAGACTGAAGAGAATCTGAGGAGAATCGTGGCCGAGACCACTGCCGAGCAGCCGCTCGAAGAGCTTGACATCGACAGCTACACCACCGAGTCCGAGGTCCCCGTCGAGGGCGAGTACACCTCGGAGTCCATGGCGTCCCGCTTCGGCGAGCCCCAGCCGGCCGCCGGCCTGGGCCGTCGCAAGAACGCCATCGCCCGCGTCCGGATCGTCCCGGGCACCGGCAAGTGGAAGATCAACGGTCGCACCCTCGAGGACTACTTCCCGAACAAGGTGCACCAGCAGGAAGTCAACGAGCCGTTCAAGGTCCTCGAGCTCGAGGGCCGCTACGACGTCATCGCCCGCATCGCCGGTGGCGGTGTCTCCGGCCAGGCCGGTGCGCTCCGTCTCGGTGTCGCCCGCGCGCTGAACGAGGCCGACGTCGACAACAACCGCGGTCCGCTGAAGAAGGCCGGCTTCCTCCGCCGCGACGACCGTGCGGTCGAGCGCAAGAAGGCCGGTCTGAAGAAGGCCCGCAAGGCTCCGCAGTACAGCAAGCGCTAAACGCGACGCCCGTCCTCGCGACTGGCTTCGCCTCGATCGCCCCGGCGGCACGGTTGTGCTGCCGGGGCGGTTCGTTTACACAACCCCTACCGGCCCCGGACAGTCTCAGGGGAGGTACGCGGGAATGTGAGCCGCATTCTCTTCAGCAATACGGAGGACACCACAGTGGGACGACTCTTCGGCACGGACGGCGTGCGCGGTGTCGCCAACGCGGATCTCACGGCGGAGATGGCCCTGGGCCTGTCCGTGGCCGCGGCGCACGTACTGGCCGAGGCGGGCACGTTCGAGGGGCACCGCCCCACCGCGATCGTCGGACGTGACCCCCGCGCCTCCGGGGAGTTCCTGGAAGCCGCCGTGGTGGCGGGCCTGGCCAGCGCCGGTGTGGATGTCCTGCGCGTCGGGGTGCTGCCGACGCCCGCCGTGGCGTTCCTGACCGGGGAGCTCGGCGCCGACCTGGGTGTGATGCTCTCCGCGAGCCACAACGCCATGCCGGACAACGGCATCAAGTTCTTCGCCCGCGGCGGTCACAAGCTCGCCGACGAGCTGGAGGACCGCATCGAGTCCGTCTACGAGGAGCACCGCACCGGCGCCCCGTGGGACCGGCCGACCGGTGCCGGGGTGGGCCGGGTGCGCGACTACGACGAGGGCTCCGACCGGTACGTCGCCCATCTGCTGGGTGTCCTGCCGAACCGGCTCGACGGGCTGAAGGTCGTCCTGGACGAGGCGCACGGTGCCGCCGCCCGGGTCTCGCCCGAGGCGTTCCGGCGGGCCGGTGCCGAGGTCGTCACGATCGGGGCCGAGCCGGACGGGCTCAACATCAACGACGGGTGCGGCTCGACGCACCTGGACCTGCTCAAGGCCGCCGTCGTCGAGCAGGGGGCCGACCTCGGCATCGCGCACGACGGCGACGCCGACCGGTGCCTCGCCGTGGACCACACCGGCGAGGAGGTGGACGGCGACCAGATCCTCGCCGTGCTCGCCCTGGCCATGCGGGAGCGGTCCACCCTGCGGTCCGACGCGGTCGTGGCGACCGTGATGTCCAACCTGGGCTTCAAGCTGGCCATGGAGCGGGAGGGCATCCGGCTCGTCCAGACGGCGGTCGGGGACCGGTACGTGCTGGAGGAGATGAAGGAGCACGGCTTCGCGCTGGGCGGTGAGCAGTCCGGGCACGTGATCATCCTCGATCACGCGACCACGGGTGACGGCACCCTGACCGGGCTGCTGCTGGCGGCGCGGGTCGCGCAGAGCGGTCGTACGCTGCGGGAGCTGGCGTCCGTGATGGAGCGGCTGCCGCAGGTGCTGGTGAACGTGCCCGACGTGGACAAGTCGCGGGTCCGTACGAGTGCGGAGCTGGCGGCGGCGGTGGCGGACGCGGAGCGGGAACTCGGGGAGACCGGGCGGGTGCTGCTGCGGCCTTCGGGGACCGAGCCGTTGGTGCGGGTGATGGTCGAGGCGGCGGACATCGAGCAGGCTCGGTCGGTGGCCGGGCGGCTCGCCGATGTCGTGAAGTCGGCGTTGGGATAGGGCGGGATTCGTCCCGGGTCCGGGGGCGGGGTGCTGTGTGGGGCGGCCTGCGGGTCCGTCGTGGCTCGTCGCGCCGTTCCCCGCGCCCCTAGGTGCGCTGCCGTTGGCGTTGCCAGAGCCACTTCTGGGTCAGCAGGGTCAGGGTGCCGGCCAGGATGATGCCCAGCAGGTTGAGCAGGAGCTGTTCCGTCGAACCCCAGGTCTGCTTCATGTCGCCGTAGCTGAGGGCCACCGCCGCGTTGGCGGCGGCCGGGACCGTGGTCACCGAGATCGCGACGCCGACCAGCGCGCCGGACTTGGCGGAGGTCAGGGAGAGCGTGCCCGCGGCGCCGGCGAGGACCGCCACGACGAAGGAGAACCAGTCGGGGGCGTAGATGAAGCTGGTGTTGGGGCGGTCGCTCTCCAGCTTCCCCTCGCTGAACAGGTTCACCGCGTCCATGAAGTGGCTGAAGCCGACCGTCACCGCCATCGCCACGGCGAAGCCCACCAGCAGGGCGGTCAGCGAGCGCAGCGCCAGGCGGGGCGCGCGCTGCACCACCGCCGTGCAGATGCCCGCGAGCGGGCCGAACTCCGGGCCCACCGCCATCGCGCCCACGATCAGGATGGCGTTGTCCAGCACCACACCGCAGGCGGCGATCATGGTGGCCAGGATGAGGAACGCCAGGTAGGTGACCGACAGCGTGGACTCCTCGTGCGTGGCGTCGGTCAGGTGCTCCCACAGCACCGCGTCCGCGCCCTCGCCCGGCGCCTCGTCCTCCGCCTTGTCGGCCCGCTTCGACAGCGACAGGTCGATGTTCTCGACGGAGATCGAGCCGCAGTCCTCCAGGTCCAGCTCCCGCAGGCGGCCGAGGAGTTCGTCGCCCGCCTCCCGGGCCACGTCGCACATCACGACGTCGCCGGCGGGGTCGCGGGCCGCGCCCGGCAGCACGACGAGATGCGTGGTACCGACCGTCCCCTCGATCAGACGGACCACGTCCCCGCTCTTCTCGGACGGCGTGATCAGGCGCAGATGCAGCATGGCGGCAGCGTAACGGTCACAGCTTGCGCAGGCTCAGGCGCTGCACCTTGTGGTCGGGGCCCTTGCGCAGGACGAGGGTGGCGCGGCCGCGGGTGGGGGCGATGTTCTCGACCAGGTTGGGCCGGTTGATCGTGCGCCACATCGTGCGGGCGTAGTCGAGGGCCTCCTCCTCGGAGACCTGCGTGTACTTGCGGAAGTACGAGGACGGGTTCTGGAAGGCGGTCGCGCGCAGCTTGCGGAAGCGGCTGAGGTACCAGCGCTCGATGTCCTCGACGCGGGCGTCGACGTAGACGCTGAAGTCGAAGTAGTCGGCGAGGCCGACCCGGGTGCGGCCGTCCTTGCCGGGCAGGGCGGGCTGAAGGACGTTCAGGCCCTCGACGATCAGGATGTCGGGGCGGCGGACCGTGAGGCGCTCGTCCGGGACGATGTCGTAGATCAGGTGGGAGTAGACCGGCGCCGTGACCTCGTCCTTGCCGGCCTTGATGTCGGCGACGAAGCGGGTCAGGGCGCGGCGGTCGTAGGACTCCGGGAAGCCCTTGCGGGACATCAGGCCGCGGGCCTGGAGTTCCCGGGTGGGCAGCAGGAAGCCGTCGGTGGTGACCAGTTCCACACGAGGGTGCTCGGGCCAGCGGGAGAGCAGGGCCTGCAGCAGGCGGGCGACCGTCGACTTGCCGACGGCGACCGAGCCGGCGACCCCTATGACGAACGGGGTGCCGGACTGGGAGCCCTGCTCGCCGAGGAACGTGTTCAGCGCCCCTCTCAGGCCGTCCGTGGCGCCGACGTAGAGGTTGAGGAGCCGGGACAGCGGGAGGTAGATGTCCCGCACCTCGTCCAGGTCGATCACGTCGCCGAGACCGCGCAGCTTCTCGACCTCCTCGGCCGTCAGGGGCAGCGGCGTCTTGTCACGCAGCGCGCTCCATTCGGCTCGGGTGAGGTCGACGTAGGGAGTCGCCTCCGGGCGGGGCCGGTGGGCGCTCCGGGGCGTCGAGGAGACCGGGGAGATCACAGTCCATTGTTACGGGCGTTCGAACGGACGGTGAGGTGGGATCCGTCACGCGGGTCTTTCGGGCCGCTCTCAGGGGAGAAATCCGGCCAAGGGGAGGAATGTCAGTGGCGTGCGTCACAGTTGTGGGAAGGGTGGGCCCGGCCCGGGGTCCACGGACCCCGAGGGGTGACCCATGACGTATGCGATAGAGGCGGAAGGCCTGGTCAAACGGTTCCGGGAGACCGAGGCGCTGGCGGGTGTCGACCTCGCGGCCCGCAAGGGCACGGTCCTCGGGCTGCTGGGCCCCAACGGCGCCGGGAAGACGACAGCGGTGCGGATCTTCGCCACGCTGCTGCGGCCCGACGGGGGGTGGGCCCGGGTGGCCGGACACGACGTGGTCCGGGAGGCCGGGATGGTGCGCTCCCTGGTCGGGCTGACCGGGCAGTACGCGGCGGTCGACGAGAACCTCACCGGCGCGGAGAACCTGCTGCTCATCGGCCGGCTGCTCGGGCTGCCTCGCCGGGCGGCCAAGGCGCGGTCGGGTGAACTGCTGGAGCGTTTCCAGCTGACGCACGCGGCGGGCCGGGCCGCGAAGACGTACTCGGGCGGTATGCGCCGGCGTCTGGACCTCGCGGCCAGCCTGGTCGGCCGGCCCAGCATCCTCTTCCTCGACGAGCCCACCACCGGGCTCGACCCCCACAGCCGCGGCGAGCTGTGGGACCTGCTGCGCGGCCTGGTCGCGGACGGGGCGACCGCCCTGCTGACCACCCAGTACCTGAACGAGGCCGATGTGCTCGCCGACGACATCGTGGTGATCGACAAGGGCCGGGTGATCGCCGAGGGCACGCCCGACGGGCTCAAGGCGCAGGTCGGCGGGCAGGTGCTGGAGCTGCGGCCGATCCTCGGGCAGGACCTCGCCCGGGCGCACGCCCTGGTGGCCGGGGCCGCCGGGCCCGAGGCGCGGATCGAGGGCGAGGCGGTCACCGCGCCCGTGAAGGACCCGGAGCTGATGCCGGCCGTCGTGCGCGCGCTGGACCGGGAGGGCATCGCCGTGGGGGAGCTGGCCCTGCGCCGCTCCTCGCTCGACGAGGTGTTCCTCTCCCTGACCGGCCACCGTGCGGAACCGGGCGGGGCCGGAGAGGACGGTGACGCGGACGTCCGGGACGAGGACGAGCCGGCGAAGGCGGTGATCCGGTCATGACCGCCACGACCGTCACGGCGCCGGTCACCTCCTCCGGCCGGGTGCCGGCCCTCGCCGGACTGCGGCAGACCTTCACGATGGCCTGGCGGAGCCTGGTCGCCGTCAAGCACAACCCGCTCGAACTGGTCGACTACAGCATCACGCCGATCATGTTCGTGTTCCTGTTCACCTACGTGCTGGGCGGGCAGATGGCCGGGTCGCCCGAGGCGTACCTGAAGTACGCGCTGCCCGGGATCATTGTGCAGAACACCCTGTTCATGACCATGTACACGGCCATGGCCCTCAACACGGACCTCACCAAGGGCGTCTTCGACCGGCTGCGCAGCCTGCCCATCGCCCGCTCCGCCCCGCTCGTCGGGCGCATCACCGCCGACCTCGCCAAGCACGTCTGGGCGATGGTCCTGATGATCGTCCTCGGTCTCGCGCTCGGCTTCCGGGTCACCGGCGGCTTCGGCGGGTTCCTGCTCGGCGTGCTGCTGGTGGTGGTGTTCGCCGCGGCCGTCTCCTGGAGCGCGGTGCTGATCGGGATGCTGGCCGGTGACGCGGAGAAGGTGCAGGCGTTCGCCTTCACCCTGATCTTCCCGATCACCTTCACCAGCAGCGCGTTCGTCGTCGTCGACACCATGCCGGGCTGGCTCCAGGCGTGGAGCGACGTCAATCCGGTCACCCACCTGTCCGACGCGTTCCGCGGGCTGCTGCTGGGCGGGCCGGTGGCGGAGCCGGTGCTGTGGTCGCTGGTGTGGGCGGCGGGGATCGCGCTCGTCTTCTATCCGCTGGCGATGAGGGCGTATCGCGCGAAGGTCTGACAGGGGCAGCCGAGCCGTTCGTACCCCGGTGGGAATTTCCGATTTCGGGCACGCAACGGCCGGTTCGGCACGGGAATCGACCCTAAGCTGCCGCCCATGTGTGGAATCGTGGGATACGTGGGGCCGCAGTCGGCGCTCGAGGTCGTGACGGCCGGGCTGAAGCGGCTGGAGTACCGGGGCTACGACTCGGCGGGCGTGGCCGTCCTGGCCGACGGGGGGCTCGCGACGGCCAAGAAGGCCGGCAAGCTCCTCAACCTGGAGAAGGAACTGGACGGCAGGCCGCTGCCGACGGGCACGACGGGCATCGGCCACACCCGGTGGGCCACCCACGGCGGACCGACCGACGCCAACGCCCACCCGCACATCGACAACGCGGGCCGGGTCGCGGTCGTCCACAACGGCATCATCGAGAACTTCGCCGCACTGCGCGCCGAGCTCCAGGAGCGCGGCCACGAGCTGTCCTCCGAGACCGACACCGAGGTCGTCGCCCATCTGCTCGCCGAAGAGTTCTCCTCCTGCGCGGATCTGGCCGAGGCGATGCGGCTGGTGTGCCGGCGGCTGGAGGGCGCCTTCACGCTGGTCGCGGTGCACGCCGACGAGCCGGAGGTGGTGGTGGGCGCCCGGCGGAACTCGCCGCTGGTGGTGGGCGTCGGTGAGGGCGAGGCCTTCCTCGCCTCGGACGTCGCCGCGTTCATCGAGCACACCCGGTCCGCGATCGAGCTGGGCCAGGACCAGGTGGTGGAGCTGCGCCGGGACGGCGTGACGGTGACGGGCTTCGACGGCCGGCCGGCGGACGTGCGCTCCTACCACGTCGACTGGGACGCCTCCGCCGCGGAGAAGGGCGGCTACGACTACTTCATGCTCAAGGAGATCGCCGAGCAGCCCAAGGCGGTCGCCGACACCCTGCTGGGCCGCATCGACGGCTCCGGCTCGCTGACCCTGGACGAGGTGCGGATCCCGCCGCGGGTGCTGCGCGAGATCGACAAGGTCGTCATCGTCGCGTGCGGTACGGCCTTCCACGCGGGGATGATCGCCAAGTACGCCATCGAGCACTGGACGCGCGTGCCGTGCGAGGTGGAGCTGGCCAGTGAGTTCCGCTACCGCGACCCGATCCTGGACGCGCAGACGCTGGTCATCGCCATCTCCCAGTCCGGCGAGACCATGGACACCCTGATGGCGCTGCGGCACGCCCGCGAGCAGGGCTCCAAGGTGCTGGCGATCTGCAACACCAACGGCTCGACGATCCCGCGCGAGTCCGACGCCGTGCTGTACACGCACGCCGGGCCGGAGGTCGCCGTCGCCTCCACGAAGGCGTTTCTGACGCAGCTCGTGGCCTGCTACCTGGTCGCCCTGTACCTCGGCCAGATCCGGGGCACCAAGTGGGGCGACGAGATCCGGGCGGTGATCCGGGACCTGTCGTCCATCTCCGGCGCGGTGGAGCGGGTGCTCGGGACGATGGAGCCGGTGCGGGAGCTGGCGCGCACGCTGGCCTCGAAGAACACGGTGCTCTTCCTCGGCCGGCACGTCGGCTACCCGGTGGCACTGGAAGGCGCGCTGAAGCTGAAGGAACTCGCCTACATGCACGCCGAGGGGTTCGCGGCGGGCGAGCTGAAGCACGGGCCGATCGCGCTGATCGAGGAGGACCTGCCGGTCGTCGTGGTCGTGCCGTCACCGCGGGGGCGGTCGGTGCTGCACGACAAGATCGTGTCCAACATCCAGGAGATCCGGGCGCGGGGCGCGCGGACGATCGTCATCGCCGAGGAGGGCGACGAGGCGGTCGTGCCGTACGCGGACCATCTGATCCGGATCCCGGTCACGCCGACCCTGCTGCAGCCGCTGGTGGCCACCGTGCCCTTGCAGGTGTTCGCGTGCGAACTGGCGACGGCCCGCGGCAACGAGGTGGACCAGCCGAGGAACCTGGCGAAGTCGGTGACGGTGGAATGAGCGAAGGGGGCGAACGGCCGCCGCCGTTCGCCCCCGGTTCATGCGGTGGGGCGGGTGGTCACCAGTTGATGCAGGTCTTGGGGACCCAGCCGTTGACCTTGTCGCCGCCGTAGTACCAGAGGTTGCTCTTCTTGCCGCAGGCCGTGTACGAGCCGCCCTTGTAGGCCTTGCCGTCGTTGCAGATGGCGCCGCGCTTGCCCTTGCCCCAGATGCCGAGGGCCGTGGCGGAGGTCTTCGGCGCGGTGCGGACCTTGACGGTCTCCTTGGCCTTGACGTTCACGATCGCCTTGCTGCAGTCCTTCGGCGGGGCCGCGGCGGCGGTGCCGGCGGTGGCCACGGTGCCGGTGAGGGCCGTGGCGAAGAGAGCTATCGAAGTGGCCGCGGTTCCCAGCGACTTGAACTTCATGGTGGTGCGTTCCTCCCGTTGCGTGCGATGCCGTGTGCACATCGCGGTCATCGCGAACTGTACAAGGGGGAGGGGGAGTTCAAGATCAGGGGTTCAGTACGGGCAGGTCAGGGGCGGAGGTTGCGGCATCGGCCCGGTCCCGCTCGTTCAGGTACCGGTCCCCGTAGCGTTCGCGGTCGGTGAGGCCGTCCCCTTCCGTGCCGGTCGTGCCGGGCCCGGGGGGCAGGTGCCGGTGGGGAACGTCCCGCCCGGACCGTAGGGTGCTGGGCATGAGCATCATCGGGGTCGGGATCGACGTCGCCGAGATCGATCGGTTCGCGGCGGCACTGGAACGTACGCCGGCGCTGGCCGAACGGCTGTTCGTGGAACGGGAGTTGCTGCTGCCCGGCGGGGAACGCCGGGGGGTCGCCTCCCTGGCCGCCCGGTTCGCCGCCAAGGAGGCCCTGGCCAAGGCGCTCGGCGCCCCGGGCGGGCTGCTGTGGACCGACGCCGAGGTGTACGTCGAGGACAGCGGGCAGCCCCGGCTGCGGGTGACCGGGACGGTGGCCGCGCGGGCCGCCGAACTCGGGGTGCGGTCCTGGCACGTGTCCCTCAGCCATGACGCCGGGGTCGCCTCGGCCGTCGTGATCGCCGAGGCGTGACACGGGCCGACGGCTCAGTGCATCGCGCCCAGGAGGGTGACGGAGCCGGGGAGGCCCGCCGCGCCCGGCACCGACCAGGGGAGCAGGAACGGCCACGTCAGGAGGCGCGGCATGGTCACGGTGGAGGGTGTCGACACCCGCGGCGGGCGGCACTGCGAGACGACGGCGCTGGGAGTGCTGCTGCGGCACCAGGGCATCGACCTGTCCGAGCCGATGATCTTCGGCCTCGGCTCCGGTCTGTCCTTCGTCTACTGGGACAGCAGGACCATGGACTTCCCGTTCCTCGGGGGGCGGGTCAAGCCTTTCGAACTCACCCGGAATCCGGCCCGCGCCCTCGGGCTGGAACTCGTGGTGCGCGAGAGCGCCTCCGCCCGCAAGGGGTGGCGGAACGTGACGGCGGCCGTCGACGCCGGGCAGCCCGTCGGGCTCCAGCTCGACAGCTACCACCTGGACTACTTCACCTCCAGGGTGCGCTTCGGCGGCCATGTCGTCGCCCTGTACGGCTACGACGGCCGAGATGCCTTCCTCGTGGACACCGAGCAGCGGGGCGGCGCCGTCTCACCTCTTTGGCCGGGCTCGCCCGCGCCAGGGCCGCGCGCGGGCCGATGACGGCCAGGCATCGCTCCTTCACCCTCACCGCCCCGGCGGAACCCCCGGACGTGCGGGACCGGATCGTCCCCGCCGTCACCGCCTGCGCGGACGCCTTCCTCACGCCGCCCATCGCCAACCTGGGCCACCGCGGCATCGAGAAGGCCGGCACGCTCGTGCCCCGCTGGCCGGCGCGCACCGACGACCCGCGTCGGGACCTGCCGCGGGCCGCCCTGCTGATGGAGAGGGCCGGCACCGGAGGCGCCCTGTTCCGCAACCTCTACCGCGACTTCCTCGCCGAGTGCCGCCAGTGGATCGACAGCGAGCCGCTGCGCACCGGGCACGGGCTGTACGCCGAGGCGGCGGCCCTGTGGACGGCGGTCGCGGCGCTGATCACGCGGGCCGGTGAGGCGGGGACGCGCAGTGCCTCGTGCGGGCGGGTGCCGTGCTCTTCGACCTCGCCCGCATCGAGCGCGAGGCCATGGAGGCGCTCGTCCGCCTGCGGGCGTGAAGCCCTCGCCGGGTGCGGGGCGAGGGCTTCGCGGCACGGCGTGGGGTCAGCACACCGACTGGCTGGTGTTGACCCGGGTGATGTTGCGGAACGTCGTGTTCTCACCGCACGGGCTCTCCCTGATGGCCGAGTTGGTGACCGTCAGGTTCTGGATGGTGATGTCCTTGTTGTTGGGGAACTCCGAGCGCGCGGCCAGGCGCAGTTCGCCGCCGCCGGTGATCGTGCCGCTCTGGGCGGCCAGGCTGACGTTGTAGCAGTTCTCGATCAGGACCGAGTTGTTGCCGGTGCTGGAGAGCGTCACCCGGTCGATGACGGCCCCGCCGCTCTCCGAGACGCAGAACACGCCACGCCCGCCGCCGCGCGCGACGACCTCGCCGACGCGGATGTTGGTGGGGTAGCCGCTGCCGATCCGGCCGTTGCGGTTGGCCATGCGGAAGGCGGCGTAGCCGGTGCCCGTGCCCGCGTTCTCCGCGTCCACCTTGCCGACGGTGGCGTTGACGGTCTGGTTGAGCAGCAGCCCGGACTCGCCGACGTTGCGGGCCGTCACCGTGCCGACGGTGAGGCCGTCCACGCCGTACGTCTCGACCGCGTGGCTGGAGGCGCCGGAGACGTAGACGTTGTCGATGCGGACGTTGCGGGTCCACTGGCTGGTGTCGCCGCGGTTGTCGATGCGCACGCCCAGCCCGGCGGACAGGCGCATGTCGATCTGGCCGAGCACGACGTTCTGCACGTTGCGCAGGAAGATGCCGTACAGCGGGGTGCCCGTGAGCTTGAGGTTCTGCACCTCCACGTCACGCGTGCCGCGCGAGTAGACCGGCGCCTGGTCGCCCGAGCCGCCGCCGGTGACGTCGATGGTGCCGCAGACGTCGAGGACGGTGTAGCTCGGCAGCGAGATGCGGGAGCCCGCCGGGACGGAACCCGAGCCGCGGACCACGACCCGCTCCTTCGCGGTGCGGCCCGGCGTCAGGCTGTTGACGGCCGCCTGCACGGCGGCGCGCATGTCGGTGCCGGTGTGGACCGTGCTGCCGCCGCGCCGTACGGTCCAGGTGCTGCCGCTCTGCACGGCCTCGGCCTGGAAGGAGCCGTCTCCGCAGGCCAGGGCGCGGGTGGGGGCGGCGGTGGCGGGGGCGTTCACGCTGCCGGCGGCGGTGAGGAGGGCGGTGGCACCGGCGGCGGCCAGTAATGCGGCTCTGCGTCCCATGGGGGCCTCGGTTTCGTCGAACGTGGGGGGTCTGCAAGCGCTTTCTGCGCGGCGGGAGTCTGGCAAAGGCACGGCGGAGCGTCAATGGATGCGACACGGGAGGGAGTCGCGCCGGGTGCGCGGGAGTGGGCGGGGGGCCGTACGGGAAACTCGACCTCCATGCGGAGTGCGTACAGCGTGGACACGGTCAGGACCGCCGAACGGGAGCTGATGGCCCGGCTGCCGGAGGGGGCGCTGATGCAACGCGCCGCCGCCGGGCTCGCCGCGGCCTGTGCCGACCTGCTGGGGCGGGTGTACGGCAGCCGGGTGGTGCTGCTGGTCGGCAGCGGGGACAACGGCGGTGACGCCCTGTACGCCGGGGCGCGGCTGGCCCGGCGCGGGGCCGGGGTCACGGCGGTGCTGCTCGCGCCGGAGCGGGCGCACGCGGCGGGACTGGCGGCGCTGAAGCGGGCCGGGGGACGGGCCGTCGGGGTCGGTGACGCGGCCGGGGGCGGTGGCGCCGGGCGCGGCGGCGCGGGAGGCGGTGGCGCCGAGGAGCTGATCGAGCGGGCCGATCTCGTGGTCGACGGCGTCGTCGGGATCGGCGGGAAGGGCGGGCTGCGGCCGGAGGCGGTGCCGCTGGCGGCCGCCGCCGAGCGGTCGCGGGCGGCTGTCGTCGCCGTCGATCTGCCGAGCGGGGTGGACGCCGACACCGGGGAGGTGCGGGGCGTCGCGGTCCGGGCCGATCTGACGGTGACGTTCGGGACGCACAAGCCGGGGCTGCTGATCGACCCGGCGCGGGAGTACGCCGGGTCGGTACGGCTGGTCGACATCGGCCTCGCACTGCCCGCTGAACCGGAGCTGGAGGCGCTGCAGCACGCGGACGTGGCCCGGCTGCTGCCGGTGCCGCGCGCGGAGAGCGACAAGTACCGGCGGGGCGTGGTCGGGATCGCGGCCGGGTCGGCCCGGTACCCCGGGGCCGCGGTGCTCGCCGTCTCGGGGGCGCTGCGGGGCGGGGCCGGGGCCGTGCGGTACGTCGGGCCGGCCGGGGACGCGGTGATCGCGCGGTTCCCCGAGACGCTCGTGTCGGACCGGGGGCCCAGGCACGCCGGGCGGGTGCAGGCGTGGGTCGTCGGACCCGGCGCGGGGGACGACGCGGCGACGGTGGGGGAGGTGCTGGCGGCGGAGGTGCCGGTGCTGGTCGACGCGGACGGGCTGCGGCTGGCGGACGCGGAGGCCGTGCGGGGGCGCCGGGCACCGACGCTGCTGACGCCGCACGCGGGCGAGGCGGCGGCGCTGCTGGGGGTGGAACGCCGGGAGGTCGAGGAGGGGCGGCTGGCCGCGGTGCGGGAGCTGGCGGCGCGGTACGGGGCGACCGTGCTGCTGAAGGGGTCGACGACGCTGGTGGCCGACCCGGGGGGCGGGGCGGTGCGGGTGAACCCGACGGGGACGTCGTGGCTGGCCACGGCGGGCAGTGGGGACGTGCTGTCGGGGCTGGCCGGGTCGTTGCTGGCGGCCGGGCTGTCGGCGGTGGAGGCGGGCAGCGTGGGGGCGTACGTGCACGGGCTGGCCGGGCGGCTGGCGGCGGAGGGGGCGCCGGTGGGGGCGCATGATGTGGCCGCGGCGATCCCTCAGGCCTGGCGGAACGTGCTGGGGTGAGGGCCGGTGCCCCTGGCCGGGGCAGGGGCCGGGGCCGGGGCAGGGGTGAGGGCCGGTGCCCCTGGCCGGGGCAGGGGCCGGGGCAGGGGTGAGGG
>NZ_JAPSKN010000054.1:0-3473 GCF_031181705.1 Streptomyces sp. | reverse complement strand
GGCTGCCGCCCCCACCGGCCCCGAGCCCAGGCAGGAATTGCCGCCCCTGCCCCGAGTCCGATGACTGCCGCCCCGAACCCCGCCGTCGGCTCGATGGGCTGCGTCGACCTCAGCGTGGGGGACGTGCGGCGACCGTGGGGCGTGCGGAAGAAGGGCAGGCGGGTGTTCGTGCGGGGGCGGCGGCCCGGGACGTGGCCGGACGGTCGGCGGGGCCGGTGCCCCGGGCGGGCCGGGGCCCTCTGAGACACTGGGCGCGATGAGCGAGAGAACAGCCCCGCGGACCGCGCCCCTGCGAGCCCGCGCCGAGATCGACCTGGCCGCCCTGCGGGCCAACGTTCGGGCCCTGCGTGCCCATGCCCCGGGCGCGGCCGTGATGGCCGTGGTGAAGTCCGAGGCGTACGGCCACGGGGCTGTGCCGTGCGCCCGTGCCGCCGTAGAGGCGGGAGCGAACTGGCTGGGCACGGCCACGCCCGAGGAGGCCCTCGCCCTGCGGGCCGCCGGACTGCCGGGCCGCATCATGTGCTGGTTGTGGACGCCCGGCGGACCCTGGCGCGAGGCGATCGAGGCCGACCTGGACGTCTCCGTCAGCGGCCTGTGGGCCCTGCGGGAGGTCACCGAGGCGGCCCGGGCGGCCGACCGCCCCGCCCGGGTGCAGCTCAAGGCCGACACCGGCCTCGGGCGCAACGGCTGCCAGCCGGGGGAGGACTGGGCCGCCCTGGTCGGCGAGGCCCGGCGCGCGGAGGCCGAGGGGCTGCTGCGCGTCACCGGCCTGTGGTCGCACTTCGCCTGCGCCGACGAGCCCGGGCACCCCTCCATCGCCGCCCAGCTGGACCTGTTCCGCGAGATGGTCGCCCACGCCGAGGGCCAGGGCGTGCGGCCCGAGGTCCGGCACATCGCCAACTCCCCGGCCACGCTCACGCTCCCCGAGAGCCACTTCGACCTGGTCCGCACCGGCATCGCCACCTACGGCATCTCGCCCAGCCCCGAGCTGGGCACCCCGGCCGACTTCGGACTGCGCCCGGTGATGACGCTGTCCGCCTCGCTCGCCCTGGTCAAGCACGTCCCGGGCGGGCACGGCGTCAGCTACGGGCACCGGTACGTCACGCCCGGCCGGACCACCCTCGGCCTCGTCCCGCTCGGCTACGCGGACGGCATCCCGCGCCACGCCTCCTCGGCCGGCCCGGTGCTGATCGAGGGCAAGTGGCGGACGATCGCGGGGCGCGTCGCCATGGACCAGTTCGTGGTCGACCTGGGCGGCGACGTGCCGGCGGAGGGCACCGAGGCGGTCCTCTTCGGGCCCGGGGACCGCGGGGAGCCCACCGCCGAGGACTGGGCGCAGGCGGCCGGAACCATCGCCTACGAGATCGTGACCCGGATCGGAACGCGCGTTCCGCGCGTCTATGTGAAGGAGGAACGGGACGGGTAACTCGCACCGGTGGGACTGGTCACGCGAGGAACGAAAGGCACCCTGGTGACAGGGGCACCATCAGTCACACGGCATCATCCGACCCGGTGAGTCACCCGATCGGCAGCCCGGCGAAGAGGAGCGGTACGTGAGCGAGAGCAGTGCGGAGGTCGTCGCGGACGTCGCCTCCGCGGCCGTCGCGGCCTCCGCCGCGGGGGCGGCGGGCGGCTGGCGCCGGGCGACGGGTCTCGCCGGCGTCGCGATAGGCGTGGTGGCCGCGGGCGCGGCCGCCGGGGTCGCCCTGGAGCGGATGACGGTCGGCCGGGGCATGCGCCAGAAGGCCCGGCTCGCCCTCGACTCGGCGGGGCCCTACGGCTCGCTGCGCGGCATGCCCGGCAAGGCGTTCGCCGACGACGGCACGGAGCTGTACTACGAGGTCGACGAGATCGACCCGGAGGCCGCCGCCCCGGCCATCGGGCCGCGCCGCCGCAGGCTCTTCGGCCGCAAGGCGCCCGCGCCCGTCACCGTCGTCTTCAGCCACGGCTACTGCCTCAGCCAGGACTCCTGGCACTTCCAGCGGGCGGCCCTGCGCGGCGTCGTGCGGACCGTGCACTGGGACCAGCGCAGCCACGGCCGCTCCGGGCGGGGCGCGGCGCAGGCGCGGGGCGAGTCGGTCACCATCGAGCAGCTGGGCCGCGACCTGAAGGCCGTCATCGACGCGGCCGTGCCCGAGGGGCCGATCGTGCTGGTCGGGCACTCCATGGGCGGCATGACGGTGATGGCGCTGGCCGACCAGTTCCCCGAGCTGATCCGTGAGCGGGTCGTCGGGGTCGCGTTCGTGGGCACGTCCTCGGGTCGCCTCGGCGAGGTCAACTACGGGCTCCCCGTGGCAGGGGTCAACGCGGTGCGGCGGGTGCTGCCGGGGGTGCTGAAGGCGCTGGGGCAGCGGGCCGAGCTGGTGGAGAAGGGGCGCCGGGCCACCGCGGAACTGTTCGCCGGGATCATCAAGCGGTACTCCTTCGCCTCCCGGGACGTCGACCCGGCGGTGGCGCGGTTCGCCGAGCGGATGATCGAGAGCACGCCGATCGACGTGGTCGCCGAGTACTACCCGGCGTTCAACGACCACGACAAGACCGAGGCGCTCGCCCACTTCGCCGACCTGCCGGTCCTCGTCCTGGCCGGGGTGCAGGACCTGGTCACGCCGAGTGAGCACAGCGAGGCCATCGCCGATCTGCTGCCGGACGCGGAGCTGGTGCTGGTGCCGGACGCGGGGCACCTGGTCATGCTGGAGCACCCGGAAGTGGTCACCGACCGCCTCGCCGACCTGCTCACCCGCACGGGTGCCGTGCCCGCAGGGGCTACCGTGAAGGGCTATGGAAGCACCAGCAGCACCGCACAACCCGGCTGAGCCCGGATCGTCCGTCCAGATCGTCGTCACGTCCCCCGAGCAGATGCGGGAGCTGGGCCGCCGGCTCGCGAAACTGCTGCGCGCGGGTGACCTGGTGATGCTGAGCGGGGAACTCGGCGCGGGCAAGACGACGCTGACCCGTGGACTGGGCGAGGGGCTCGGCGTGCGCGGGGCCGTCACCTCGCCGACGTTCGTGATCGCGCGGGTGCATCCCTCGCTGGGCGACGGGCCGCCGCTGGTCCACGTCGACGCGTACCGGCTCTCCGGCGGCCTCGACGAGATGGAGGACCTCGACCTCGACGTCTCCCTGCCCGAGTCCGTGGTCGTCGTGGAGTGGGGCGAGGGCAAGGTCGAGGAGCTGACCGAGGACCGCCTCCAGGTCGTCATCCACCGCGCGGTGGGCGACACGACGGACGAGGTCCGGCACATGACGGTCACCGGCCTGGGCGAACGCTGGACGTCGACGGACCTGAACGCCCTGACGGCGTGAGCCGCGCTCACCCCGCGTGTGGCCCCGGCACCGCGGCTCGCCCCGGCGACCCGGGACCCTGCTGAGCCGCCCGCGCCCCGCCGCCGAGCCGGGCGCCGTCGGGTCCGGCAGCGGCGCGCCCGTCCTGGCCGCGGTTGCCGTGCGGCAGCGGTGTGCCCGTTCCGGCCAGG
>NZ_JAPSKN010000203.1 GCF_031181705.1 Streptomyces sp. | reverse complement strand
GAACAGCTCGGGAACCGGGCAGAGCTCCAGCGGGTCGTCCGGCCGGTGTGTCCAGCGCCACCAGGTGTGCCGGTCGGCGCACCGCCGCAGGGAGCGGCAGGCCCTCCGCCCGTCGCCGTCCGCCGACAGCACCAGACCGCCGGCCGTCAGGGGCTTGCCGCACTCGGGACAGGACGGGTAAGGGTCGGCCGTGCGAGGAACCCTGGGCACGACACCCTGGGCACGACCGCCCGGTGATCGGAGTCCCACGGCCGGTATCGCAGTCGACCGCGGGCGTCTGGGATGTCCGGCGCGTCAGTCCCCGGCCGATGCCTCCCTGCGGCGCAGCACGATCAGGGTCGCCCCGCCGATCAGGACGAAGCCGATGGCGATGCCGCCGATCAGGGGCGTCAGACCCGAACTGCCGGTCTCGGCGAGGTTGGTGTCCGTGGCGGAGCCCTGCACGGCCGGGCTCGGTTCGGTCAGGGTCTGCGTGCTGGTGTCCGGCTCGGCGCCCTGGATCTGGCAGTCCAGCATGCCGGTGAAGCGCTGGGTGAGGCCGCCGGGGCCGCGGACCGTCAAGTCGTAGGCCTGGTCCTCCTGGAGGGGGACCGTGATCGTCCGGGTCTCGCCCGGGGCGATGGTGTGCTCCAGACCGACCAGGTCGAACGTGAACGGCTCGTCGCCCTTGTTCGCCGCGATGACGTCCACGCCGCCCTCGGCGCAGTTCTTCACCGCCGACAGGGCCGGGATCGCGCCCTCCTTCGCCCAGGTCGCCCCGGCCGTCGCCGACACCGTCGACTCGCTGGAGCCGGCCAGGATCTGCGTCTGGCTGCGGCTCTCGGAGGCGAAGGCGCGGCCGACCGGCACGGTCGTCGAGGCCTGCACGGTCAGCGCCGCCGAACCGGCCGCCGCGTCCTCGGGCACCTCGAAGAACACCTGCCCGCCGTCGGACGCCGAAGTGACCTCCTCGCCACGCCGGTCGACGATGCGCACTCCGCTCGTGGCGGCGTCCGCGGGCGGGGTGAGCGTCGCGGCACCGGCGTTGGTGCGCACCGTCACCGGGCCGATCCGCTCGCCCGGCCGGCCGGAGACGGCCGGCGGGTCGAGGGTCAGCGAGGCCTGGGGCTCGGGCAGGGCGCGGGCGTTCTTCTGCAGGTAGTCGGCGAGTTGCTCGGCCTGGGGGTCGAGCGCGTCGACGGCCACGTCGTCCGAGTAGCGCCAGATCGCCACCTGCGTGCCGGCCGCCGCGTCCTGCTCGGTCAGCGCACCGCGGACTCCCGCCTTCCGGGCGAGCGCCGCGAGGTCGTTGACCTGCGGGTAGGAGTTCTGCAGGATCCAGCGGATCCTGCCGGCGTCCTTGTTGACGCCCAGGGACGTGCCGCTCCAGGGCGTCTCGTGGTACTTGGCGTCCCGCTGCGTCGGGTTGTGGAGGTCGACGCAGTACGTCTGCAGCATGCCTCCGCCCTCGACGGACATCTCGAACAGCCCCGCCGACACCTGCTGTTCGCCGGTGGCGCCCTGTATGACGGCGGTGCCGTACGTCTTGAGCCCGGCTATCGTCGCGGTCGCTCCGCCCTGGCTGCGCGTCGTCTCGTCGGCGGCCGCCGGGCCGGCACCGGCCAGCGCGCCCGCGGCGACGAGCCCGGTCACCAGCGTCGTGGCGGCGAAGCGGGCCGCCCCTTGCCTGCGTGCGAACACCGCCGACACCGAAGCAAACACCACATCTCCTTCGAGCGGGACCTGTGACGTGGGGGGACGGTCCCACCTGCAGATTTCGAAAGCATCTCTGGCCCCAGGAGCCTCAAGAGCCATTCCGGCATCCTAGGGAGGCGGCGGAGCCCGCCCGCCGGTCAGACGGTCCGATGAGTATTCCGACTCGGAATCGTTATCGCCGAGACCCTGGTGAGCAGGGCTTATCGACATGTCCACCCTGGTCGTTCGGGTGCACACCCGTCGATAAGCCGCAGTTCGGACGGAGCGGCGGTGACTGACGTCACGTCAAAAGCGCCGGCTCGTCCGACCGTTGCCGGACCGCCTCCTGGGTGTCGCCCGAACTGTCCGGCGGAGTCTCCCAGTTGGGCTCCGGCCGGGGCGGCGGCGCCGTCGCCTCCTGCTTGCCTCCGCGCCGGAAGGCGGAGGTGCCCCAGGCCAGGTCGTGGCCGATCGCGACCGCGTCGATGTCCGCCGAGGTCCAGCTCTGCCCCTCGCGCACATCGGTGCGCACCTTGAGCCTGCCCTGCACGATCACGGGCTCGCCCACCGTCAGCGACGCCGCCGTGTTCGTCGCGAGCTGGCGGTTGGCCCACACCGTGAAGAAGTTGGTGTGCCCGTCCGTCCACGTGTTCTTCTCGCGGTCCCAGTAGCGCGCGGTCACCGCCAGCCGGAACCTCGCCGACGGCCCGGACGCCATCTCCCGGTACACCGGCTGCGTCGCCACCCTGCCGACCGCGCACACCATCGTCTCGTTCATCGCGTACCCCTCCCTCGCCCGGCCCACGGATCACGGCACCGGGCCGACACGCGTACGGGCCCGTCCCGTACGGCTGTGTCCCCCAGACTGCCGCCGCCGGGCCGGGCCCGCTGAACGCTGTGGACCGCCCTCTCACCTGTGGACAACTCCGTCACCCGCACGGGTGACGCGGAGCGGCCGCAGCGGAGGGGCAGGCTCTCCGCCGGGGCCTCAGGCCCGGACCACCCTGCCGTACTGCTCCCTGACCTCCCGGTACCGCAGCAGCTCCGCCGCCACCGGATCCAGCACCCGCGCCCTGCCGCACCCGGCCGCCGCCTCCCGCAGTCGCCGCTCGGCCTCCAGGCCGTAACGCCGGCCGGGGCCGCGGGCCGCCATCTTGCAGCTCCACTCGATGAGCGGACCGCCGACGATGCCGATCACCATCAGCAGCACCGGCACGCCCAGGTTCGGCGCCATGAACCCGATGATCTGGCCCAGCAGCCACAGCCCGCCCAGGAACTGCAGGATCGTCATGGACGCCTGGGACAGCACCGCCACCGGCCACCAGCCCGGCCGCGGCGGCCGCCCGGCCGGTACCCCCGCGCGCACGGACAGCTCGTCCAGCGCCTCGGGCAGCCCCTGCGCGCCGCGGGCGGCCGCCTCGCGCACCGCCTGGGCCCACGGCGCGGGCAGTCCGGCCGAGGCCCGGTCGGCCACCGTGCGCACCGCCTGTTCGACCCGCTGCCGTGCGGTCGCCTCCTCGTCCGCCTGCGCACGGGAGGGGATCCGGCCGGTGGCGGGCTCGCCGCGGTCCTGGTACCAGCGCCACAGCCGCAGCCAGGGCGTGCCGCAGGCGCGGTTGGCGTTGCGCAGCCAGGCGCGTTCGGCCGCCTCGCCCGCCGCCGTGGCCCCGACGGCGTCCGCGAGCCGGTCGGCGAACTCCTCCCGGGCCTGTTCGCTGAGTCCGGTCCGCCGCCGCGTGGCGTAGACGGGCCGCAGCCGGGCCGCGGCGATGTCGACGTCGGCCGAGATGCGCCGGGCCGGGGCGCCGCGCTCGGACACGAACTGGCCCAGCGCCTCGCGCAGTTCGCCTACGCCGTCGCCGGTGAGCGCGGAGAGCGCGAGGACGGTCGTACCGGGCTCGCCGTACTCCCCGAGGGCGATGCCGTCCTCGTCGAGGAGCCGCCGCAGGTCGTCGAGGACCTGCTCGGCGGCCTCCCCGGGCAGCCGGTCGATCTGGTTGAGGACGACGAACATGACCTCGGCGTGGGCCGCCATCGGCCGCAGGTAGCGCTCGTGCAGGAGGGCGTCGGCGTACTTCTCCGGGTCCACGACCCAGATGACCGCGTCGACGAGCGCCAGGATGCGGTCGACGTGCTCGCGGTGCTGTACGGCGGCGGAGTCGTGGTCGGGCAGGTCGACCAGGACGAGTCCGCGCAGCGGCGACTCGCCGTCCCCGGAGGGCAGCGGCCGCCGCCGCAGCCGGGGCGGGATGCCGAGTCGCTCGATGAGGCTCGCGGCCCCGTCGCTCCAACTGCACGCGATGGGCGCCGCGGTGGTGGGGCGGCGCACCCCGGTCTCCGAGATGGCCACCCCGGCGAGCGCGTTGAACAGCTGTGACTTGCCGCTGCCGGTGGCGCCCGCGATGGCGACGACGGTGTGCTGCCCGGAGAGCCTGCGCCGGGCGGACGCCTCGTCGAGGACCCGGCCGGCCTCGGACAGGGTGCGGCTGTCGAGGCGGGTGCGGGAGAGGCCCACGAGTTCGCGCAGGGCTTCGAGCCGGGAGCGCAGGGGGCCGTCGTAGACCAGCGGGGTCACCGTGGCCGGGGCGACGGAGCGGCTGTCCAGTGCGGGGAACGCGGTCCCGTCGGTGGTCTCCGTGACCCGGCGGGCGATGAGTCCGTCGTCCCAGGACTCCGGGGAGTCCGTACGGGCCGCGCGCTCGCCCCGCGCGGTGCCCGGGGAGGGGCCCGCGGCGCCGCGTGCCCGGTTCGCCTCGCCGTCCGGCTGATCGGCGTGCTCGGTGGGGTCCTGATCAGTGATGGCGGTCACCGGTCACCTCTCCTTCTGCAGTACGGACAGCGCGGCGATGAGTTCGGCCTGTGGCTCGGGGTGGATGCCGAGGGCGTCGAGCGGGGCGAGCCGGCGCTCGCGTTCGGCGTGCAGGACCCGGTCGACGTGCTCGCCGAGCAGCCGTCCGGCCCGGTCGCGCAGCCGCAGCGCGCCGTGGGCGCCGATCCGCTCGGCGAGCCCTTCCCCGGCCATGCGGCCCCGGCGGCCGCCGAGCAGCGAGGTGGCCACCAGGGCGGCGACCAGCTCGGGGTCGGGCGCGAGGGCGCGGTCCAGCTCGCGTACCTCGTCCTCGGCGTGCTCCTCCAGCTCGCGCCGCCAGCGCCGGACGGCGAGCCCGATCCGGTGCTCGGCGCTGTCCGCCGCGGGTTCCCGCGCGACGAGTTCCGGAGCGGCCGAGGCCGGTTCGCGCCGCCAGGCGTCGTCCACGCGTTCGTCGGCGGCGGTGACGGCACACAGCAGCAGCGCGCTCAGACTCTCGACGAGCGCGTCGAGGAGCTCGGCGGCGGTGCAGTCCAGGGGGAAGGCGCGCCACCGCTTGAGCGCGTCGCCGGCGAGCACGGCCCCGGACTGCAACCGGGCCCGCACGCGCGCGTGCTCGCTGTCGTACGCCCCCTCGACTGCCGAGGTGAGGCGCAGGGCGGCGGCGTACTGCGCGGCGGCGGCGCCGGCCAGCTCCGGCATCCGGGACTTGAGGGAGTCGAGGACGCCGTACGCGGTACGGGCCAGGACCTGCCGGCGGGCCGCGGGGTCCTGGGCGTGGTGGATGAGCCAGTTGCGCAGCTGGGCGACTGCGGTGGCGGGCAGCAGGCCGCCGCCCCAGGCGGACTCGGGCAGTTCCGGCACGGTGAAGCGCGGCACCTCGCCGAGCCCCGCCTTGGTGAGGAGGGCCCCGTACTGCCGTGACACCTCGTTGACCACCTGGTGGGGCACCCGGTCGAGCACGGTGACGAGGGTGACGTCGTACTCCTTGGCCGTGCGCAGCATGTGCCAGGGGACGGCGTCGGCGTAGCGGGCGGCCGTGGTGACCATCACCCAGATGTCGGCGGCGCAGATGAGTTCGGCGGCCAGGACGCGGTTGTCGGCGACCAGGGAGTCGATGTCGGGCGCGTCGAGCAGGGCGAGGCCGGGGGGCAGGGTCTCGGCGGTCTCGACGCGGAGCACGCGCGCGGGGTTCTCGCCGGGCAGCAGCAGGTCGTCCGTGGCGTCCTGCTGGGGCACCCATACGCGGGTGAGGTCGGGCAGCACCCGCATCCCGCTGAACCAGTGGTGATCCTCCGGATGGCAGACCAGCACGGGGGTCCGGGTCGTCGGCCGCAGCACGCCCGCCTCGCTGACGCGCCGCCCCACGAGGGAGTTCACGAGGGTGGACTTCCCGGCGCCGGTGGAGCCGCCGACGACGGCCAGAAGTGGCGCTTCGGGGTCCCTCAGCCGGGGCACCAAGTAGTCGTCGAGCTGGGCGAGCAGTTCGTCGCGGTTGGCACGCGCGCGTGGGGCCCCCGCCAGGGGCAGCGGAAAGCGTGCGGCGGCGACACGGTCGCGCAGGGCGGAGAGTGCGTCGAGCAGCTGAGGCCGTACGTCCAAGGTCACCACATGTGAAGAATGCCCAATTTTAGGGGAATTCTGAAGCATATGAGCATGTCTGCGCGCCGACAGAACACAAGGGACGGAAGGGGCGACTGGGACACGGGCACAGTCCAGGCATAACGAGTGCACAACACCCGATGCGTCAGACGCCAAAAGCGATGCACGATTCGTACCTGCCTGCGATTATCAGGACCGCTTCACCGAACCTCCACATCGAGCCACGGAGGCGAAGCAACAGGGACAAGGACGCGGGAGCCCTATCCTTGTCCCCGGCAACGTCACGGATCGGCCCACACCCGGGCACCCAGACAGAGGCCACCACACCCGGCCCCCGTAGCTCAGTGGATAGAGCAGGCGCCTTCTAAGCGCTTGGCCGCAGGTTCGAGTCCTGCCGGGGGCGCAAGTCTCCGCCCTCCCCCTGGGAGGGCGTTTCTGCTTTCCGGGCCGCTGCCCGGGCTTCCCGCACCCCAGCCCACGCGCGATCATGGGCCCCGGATCACGACCCGTGAAAGGGGCACCCCGTGCGGCTGCGTTGTGCTGTGCTGGACGACTTCCAGATGGTGGCGACCGAGGTCGCCGACTGGTCGGCCGTCACCGACGACGTGGAGGTCGTGTCGTTCGACCGGCACCTCGACGGCGAGGACGCCCTGGCCGCCGCCCTCGCCGAGTTCGACATCGTCGTGACCCTGCGCGAGCGCGTGCCGTTCCCCGGCTCGCTGATCGCCCGGCTGCCCCGGCTGAAACTGCTCGTCGCCTCCGGCATGCGCAACTCCGTCATCGACTACGCGGCCGCCGAGGCGCACGGCGTCACGGTGTGCGGCACGGCCAGCTCCTCCACCCCGCCCGTCGAACTGACCTGGGCGCTGCTGCTCGGCCTCGCCCGCGGCATCGTCGAGGAGAGCGACGCCCTGCGCTCCGGCGGCCCCTGGCAGAGCACGGTCGGCGCCGACCTGCACGGCCGTCGTCTCGGGCTCCTCGGTCTGGGGAAGATCGGCAGCCGGGTCGCCCAGGTCGGCCTCGCCTTCGGCATGCGGGTCTGCGCCTGGAGCCAGAACCTCACCCGGGAGCGGGCCGAGGAGGTGGGGGTGGGACTCGCCGCTTCCAAGGAGCGGCTGCTCGCCGACAGCGACTTCGTCTCGGTCCACCTCGCGCTGAGCGACCGCACCCGCGGCCTGCTCGGGGCCGCCGAACTCGCCCTGCTCAAG
>NZ_JAPSKN010000202.1 GCF_031181705.1 Streptomyces sp. | reverse complement strand
CGAACGCCCCGAACGGAGAACGAGCATGAGTGACATCGAGAGCCGTATCACGGACACGATGCTGGCCAAGCTGCGCGAGCGCGACCCGGCGCTGGGGCCCGACGACCTCACCCGGCCGGTCGCCGACCTCGACCTCGACTCCCTCGACCTGGTCGAGCTGCACCAGCAGCTGGAGCGTGAACTCCAGGTCAAGGGCGACCTGCAGGAGACCGCGGCCTTCGCCTTCCTGGACGACTTCAGCAGCTACTTCGTGAAGCTGGCGAACGGGCGGTGAGCGCCGGCATCGTCGATGTCGCCACGGCCAAGCCCGGACGGACGGTCACCAACGACGAGTTCGCGTCGATCGGCCTCACCGACGAGTGGATCCGGCGGCGCAGCGGCATCGCGTCCCGCTCGTGGCTGCCGGACGGGATGCCGCTGACGGACGTCGCCGTGGAGGCGTGCGCGCCGATCGTGACCCGGCTGTCCGGCCCGTCCTCGATCGGCGCCCTGGTCGTCGTCAGCACGTCGGTGCGCCAACGCGTCCCGGGCATCGCGCAGCAGGTGGCGCGGCAGGCCGGCCTGGACTCCGCGGTGCTCGCCTTCGACATGAACGCGGCCTGCTGCGGGTTCGTCTACGGACTGGTCACCGGGCTCTCGCTCTGCGAGTCCGGACAGGCGCGCTCGGTTCTGGTGTGCTCGGTGGAGGCCATGTCCCGGCTGGTGGACCGCACGGACCGGCAGACGGCGTGCATCTTCGCCGACGGCGCAGCGGCCGTCCTGCTGGAGGACCGCGCGCCGTTCGCGCCCTTCCGGCAGGTCGCCGGCTGCGACGGCGCGCAGGAGGCGCTCATGCGGGAGACCGGTGAGGGCGGCATCCATCTGGACGGCATGCAGGTGTACGACCGGGCCGTGCGCCGCATGTCGGAGTCCGCGCAGTACCTCTTCGACCACGGTCCGGCGCCGACCGTCCTGGTCGGCCATCAGGCCAACGGCCGCATCCTGGAGCAGGTCCGCGGCTTCACCACCCATCTCGGCGTGCCCTTCGTGAACCGGATCGAGCACTTCGGCAACACGTCGTCCGCCTCCATCCCCCTGGCCTTCGCCGAGGAGCTGGACTCCGGCTCCCTGCCCGCCTCGGGCCGGCTCGGAGCCGTCGCGTACGGCGCCGGCGAGGCGTGGGGCGGGGTCGCGGTGGACTACCGGGTGCCGGAAACCGCGGCCCGCTGACCGCGCCCGCCCCGGACCCGTACTCGAACTCAGGAGGTTGTCATCTACTCGCCCGATGCCTGGGTCCTGCGCTCCGGCGCGATGACCGGCCCTCACGACGGCAGTCCCGGCAGCGCGCTCCGGCGCGACGTGTTCACCTTCGGCCCGCTGGAGGAGGGCGAGGCCCTGGTGGAGCCGATCCTCGGCTCCTGGGAGGCCAACGTCGACCACGCGCTGGCCCGTTCACCCATCGACGTGTGCAGCAGCCGCGGCGAGGACGTGGTGGTCGTCGGCAACATGGGAGTGGTGCGCGTGCTGCAGGTGAACGCGGGCGGCCGGGACACCGGGGTCCGCGAGGGAGACCTGTGCATGCTGATGCCGTTCGGCAAGCTCGACCGCTTCGGCTACGCCGAACTCGCCTACGCCTACGACGCCCCGCACACCATCGGCCTGCTGGCCAAACGGTCGAAGATGGACGTGCGGGTGCTGCTGCCCATCCCCGACGGCACCCCGTACTCGCTGGCCCAGTGGGCGACGTACGGGCGCTACTTCACGGCCTGGGACAACTGGCACAAGGCCCATGGCTGCTGGCGCACCCAGGTGGCCGACGACCCGGCGAACCACCTGGTGTTCGGCTGGGGCGGCGGTGTGGCCTTCGCCGAACTGCTGCTGGCCAAGCGTGCCGGGTTCCGGGTGGCGATGACGGCGGGCTCGGACGAGCGGGTCGCCTTCCTGCGGGAGAACGGGATCACCCCGGTGGACCGCCGGCTGTTTCCCGACCTCTCGCTGCCCACCCGGGAGCAGCGCACGGACCGGGAACGCCACCAGCGGCGCCGGGACTCGGTGCGCAGGTTCCGCAACCTGGTCGACGAGCTGAGCGACGGCCAGGGGGTCGCGATCTTCGTGGACAACATCGGCCAGCCCCTGTACGACATCACCCTGGCCTCGCTGGCCCGCGCGGGGGTCGTCACCACCTGCGGCTGGAAGGCGGGGATGCGCCTGACCCATCTGCGGGGCGCCGAGTCCATCAGCCGCCACATCCTCGTGAACACCCACGTGTGGCAGTTGCAGGAATCGCCCGCCATCCGCGACTTCCAGGAGGCCGAGGGCTGGATCGCGCCCAAGGGGTCGGAGGTCGTCTACGACTTCGACCGGGTGCCGGAACTCGCCGACGACTACGCGCACGGCCGGATCGCCTCCTACTTCCCGATGTACCACGTCAACCCGGTCTGACCGGCCCCGAAGGGAGAAGGTGCCATGACAGCGGAACTGCTCGCCCGGGTGCGGGACTTCGCCGCGACCGAGCTGGCCGGGAAGGACGAGCACTTCGACGGCCTGCCGGAGCAGCCCACGGTCGAGGCGGCACGGCTGCACGACCTCGGCCTGGCCAACTGGTGGGTGCCCCGGCCGTACGGAGGACTGGGCCTTTCCGTGACGGACAGCGTCGACGTCGTGTCCGAACTCGCCTACGGTGACGCCGGGTTCGCCTTCGGCGCCTTCCTGCCGGTCCTGGGCGGCGTCATGCTTCAGCACTTCGGCGGCGAGGAGCTGGCCCGCCCGGCCCTGGAGTCGCTGGTGAGCGAGGGCGGCCGGATCGCCGTGCTCGGCAGTGAGGAGGAGGCCGGCAGCGAGCTGGTCAGGATCAGCACCACCTTCCGCGCGGAGGGTGACCGGCTGGTGCTCAGCGGCGACAAGTACTTCTCGACCAACACCGACGCGGCCGGACTGCTGCTGGTCCTCGCCCGGTCCGCCGACGACGCCGCGGACTTCGCCGTCGTCGCGGTACCGCGCGACACGCCCGGGGTCGAGATCGTCAAGCGCTGGGACCTGCTCGGCGTCCGGGGCGCGGGAACCTACCGGGTGCGTCTGGAGGATTGCTCCGTTCCCGCCACGCACCGCCTCCACGGCAGCGGGCTGCGCATCCTCGAGGCGAGCCTGAACGCGAGCCGCATCCTGATCGCCGCCTGCGCGGTGGGCATCGCCAGGCGCGTGCGGGACCTGGCGATGGACTACGCGGCCGGCAAGAAGCTCAGGGGTGCCCCGCTCACCGAGAACGCCGTGTTCGCCGGGAAGCTCGGGCAGATGGAGACGCTGATCGACGTGATGCGCAACCAGTGCCGGGCGGCCGCGGCGGAGTTCGACGAACTCCTCGAAGCGGCCGCGGGCGGAGGAACCGGTCTGCACCGGGTCGGCACGCTCCGTTCCGCGCTGGCCGCCAAGCTCTTCTGCGGCCAGGCGGGCTGGGAGGTGGTGTCGACCGGCTCGGAGCTGTTCGGCGGTCTCGGCTACACGCAGGAGCATCCGATCGGCAAGCTCGTCCGCGACATGCGGTACGTGGCCATCGTCGAGGGCGGCGAGGACATCATGCGGGACCTCGTCTACGCCCGCTTCGTGGTTCCCGCCCGCAAGCGGCGGTGAGGGACGGGCCCGGACGGTACCCGTCGCCCTGTCGCACCCCGGACCGGTGCGATCGCGCTGACCCGCGATCGCACCGGTCCGTCGCCTCTCCGGCCACCCGTCCACGACCGGGCCGGATCCGCCGCCCGCCGGCCGCCCTGCCGGACACCGTCCGCGGCCGGGGCACTGACGCTTCCGCCGTTCATCGCGGCACGCGCCGCTCGGTCCGGTCGACCCGAGGCACAGCCCAGACGTCACCAGGCGACATGGATGGCACCACGCGGCACCATCCGGTGCCACCGGGCGCGTCCCCGCATGCGGGAGCGCACGCACCCCCAGTGGCGCCATGAGGTGCCCCGCGCGCCTGTTCTCGCCACGGAAAGGACGCTCGTCCGGAAACCTGTCACCCCCGTAGCGCCATTCAGGCTTGCGCACGGCGCCATTGTGGTGCCATGCTGACGGCATGGACCTCAGCCCGTATGTCGACACCCTCCGCCGTGAACTCGCGGTGGCCGCCGAAGCCGGAGGGGAGGAAGCTCGCGAGCTCGCCGAGCGTCTCACCGCCCCGCTGGAGTCGGCGACACGCCTGACCCTGCTCAACGTCCTGTCCGCCGCCATGGACGAGATCACGCGCGAGCTCGCCCCCGGCTCGGTCGACGTACGGCTGCGCGGTCTCGAGCCCGACTTCGTCGTGACACCCCCGCCCGCCGACGACACCCCCACCGAACCGGTCACGACCGTCGAACCGCCCGTCGCACAGGTGCCGGCCGACAGCGAGGGCGGCGGCCCCGCCCGCATCAACCTGCGCCTGCCCGCCCACCTCAAGGCCCGTGCCGAGGAGGCGGCGAACCGCGAGGGCCTCTCGGTCAACGCCTGGCTGGTCCGGGCGGTGGCCGGCGCGGTCGAGGGCGGCACCCCGGCGCGCACCACGGAGAAGACCCGCACGGTCGGACAGAGCCTGACGGGCTGGGTGCGCTAGCCCCGCTCGCGTCCGCACCGCACCACCCACACCACGTCCCACCAGCGGGGGCGGCCCGACGACCCACGAGGACAGTACCGCCATGCCTTCTTTCGACACGCCCGAGCCCATCTCGGTCACGGCCCACGTCTACTCCGGATCCATCCGGTTCACCGCCGGCGACCGCACGGACACCGTCGTCGCGGTGGAACCCCGCGACCCCAAGCGCGACCAGGACGCGCGCGTGGTGGAGCAGACCGAGATCTCCTACGCGAACGGCACTCTGACCCTCAGGACCCCCAAGGCCAACCTCGTCGGGCGCTCCGGCACCGTCGACGTGACGGTGGAACTGCCCACGGGCTCGCACATCGACGTCTCCGGCGCCAGTGCCGAGGTGCTCGGCGAGGGCCGGCTGGGCGAGGTCCGCCTCAAGACCGCGGCCGGCGACGTCCGGCTCGACACGACCGGACCGCTCCAGCTGTCCGCCTCGCACGGCTCCATCACGGTGGACCGGGTCGAGGGCATGGCCGAGATCACCACCAACTCCGGCCACCTGCGCATCGGAGTCGTGAACGGGCCCGCCGTCCTGAAGAACTCCCACGGCAGCACCACCGTCGACGCCGTGACCGGCGAACTGCGCGTGAACGGCGTCAACGGTGGCGTCGACATCGCGCGTGTCGAGTCGTCGGTCACCGGTACCACCACCAACGGCCACCTCCGCGTCAACGACGTCGCGCGCGGCACCGTCCACCTGGAGACCTCCAACGGCCCGATCGAGGTCGGCGTCCGCGAGGGCACCGCCGCCTGGCTCGACGTCAGCTCCAAGCGCGGGCAGGTGCGCAACACGCTGTCCGCGTCCGACGCGCCGGAGGAGACCGAGGAGACCGTCCGGGTCCACGCACGGTCCAACTGGGGCAACATCGACATCCGCCGCGCCCGGGCCTGAACACCACCCGCACACCGCTCATCCCCCGTCACGACAGCCTCCGAAAGGGAGTGCTCCATGTCTCCTTCTGTCATGCCCACGTCCAGGAAGGGTGAGAGCGCGCCGCCCCCGGCCGCGATCTCGGCCGTCGGGCTGCGCAAGTCCTTCGGTGACAAGACCGTCCTCGACGGCATCGACCTGCACATCCCCACCGGGTCCGTGTTCGCCCTGCTCGGGCCGAACGGCGCGGGCAAGACCACCGCCGTCAAGATCCTCTCCACGCTCATCACCGCCGACGCCGGTGAGCTGCGCGTCGGCGGCCACGACGTCGCCACCGAGCCGCACGCCGTGCGCGCCGCGATCGGCGTCACCGGGCAGTTCTCCGCCGTCGACGGCCTGATCACCGGGGAGGAGAACATGCTCCTCATGGCCGACCTGCAGCACCTGCCCCGGCAGGAGGGCCGGCGCGTCGCCGCGGAACTGCTGGAGCGCTTCGACCTCACCGACGCGGCGAAGAAGCCCGCCTCGACCTACTCCGGCGGTATGAAGCGCCGCCTGGACCTGGCGATGACGCTGGTGGGCGACCCGCGGATCATCTTCCTCGACGAACCCACCACCGGCCTCGACCCACGTTCCCGGCACAACATGTGGCAGATCATCCGCGAACTGCTCGCCGACGGCGTCACGGTCTTCCTCACCACCCAGTACCTGGAGGAGGCCGACGAACTCGCCGACCGCATCGCCGTGCTGAACAACGGCAAGATCGCCGCCGAGGGAAGCGCCGAGGAGCTCAAGCGGCTCATCCCCGGCGGGCACGTCCGGCTCCGCTTCACCGACCCGGCGGCCTACCAGACCGCCGTCGCCACGCTGCACGAGGCCAACCGCGACGACGACGCGCTGACCCTGCGCATCCCCAGCGACGGCACCCAGCGCGAACTGCGCTCCCTTCTCGACTGGCTGGACTCGGCCGGTATCGAGGCGGACGAGCTGTCCGTGCACACCCCCGACCTCGACGACGTCTTCTTCGCCCTGACCGGCGGCACCGACAAGCACAAGGAGGCTGCCCGATGAGCGCCCTGTCCCTCGTCGTCCGCGACTCGAACACGATGCTGCGCCGCAATCTGCTGCACGCCAGGCGCTATCCGTCCCTGACGCTGAACCTGCTGCTCACGCCGGTCATGATGCTGCTGCTCTTCGTCTACATCTTCGGCGACGTGTTGAGCACGGGCATCGGAGGCGGCGGCGCCGACCGCTCCGACTACATCGCCTACATCGTCCCCGGCATCCTGCTGATGACCATCGGCAGCACCGTCATCGGGGCCGCGGTGTCCGTCTCCACCGACATGTCCGAGGGCATCATCGCCCGCTTCCGCACCATGGCGATCCACCGCGGCTCGGTGCTCATCGGGCACGTGGTCGGCAGCGTGCTGCAGGTGCTCATGAGCCTGGTCCTCGTCGGGGCCATCGCCGCGGCCATCGGCTTCCGGTCCACCGACGCGACGGCACTGGAGTGGCTGGCGGCGTTCGGACTGCTCGCGCTGTTCGCCCTGGCGCTCACCTGGATCGCGGTCGGCATGGGCCTGGCCAGTCCCAACGCCGAGGCGGCCAGCAACATGGCCATGCCGCTGATCCTGCTGCCGCTCATCTCCAGCGCCTTCATCCCGGCCGACTCCATGCCGGGCTGGTTCCAGCCGATCGCCGAGTACCAGCCCTTCACCCCCGCCATCGAGACCCTGCGCGGACTGCTCCTCGGAACGGAGATCGGCCACAACGGGTGGCTCGCCATCGCCTGGTGCGTGGGCCTGTCCGCCCTCGGCTACTTCTGGTCGAAGTCGCTCTTCGAGCG
>NZ_JAPSKN010000053.1:27309-32287 GCF_031181705.1 Streptomyces sp. | reverse complement strand
GGGGTGGGGGCAGGGCGCCGCCCGCGCTCGGGTTGCCGAGGACGACCACCAGCAGGATGACCAGGCCGATGCCGATCGTGCCGAAGAGGCCCTGCAGGGCCAGGGTGGCCGCTCCCACGGCGAAGATGATCAGGGCACCCAGGCCCCAGAGGGCAGCCGTGCCGCCGGGCAGGGCGTCGAGGACCGGGCCGGCGATGAGGGCTCCGCCGAGGCCGCCGACGATCGCGACGAGGGCCGTCGCCCCCAGGCGGATCGCGGCGCGGGAAGGGTTGGAGGGTTTGGCGCCGGCGCTGACGGCGAGGGCCGCGGCGCCCAGGTAGCCGCCCACGCACCAGCCGATCACCAGGTAGAAGGACGACAGGCCGTTGGGGTCGTGGGGCGCGGACGGGATCACGTCGACGGTGCGGAGGGTGCGCCGCTCGGACTTCTCCAGGTTCGTGACGAGGGCCGTCAGCGTGGTGGACAGGACCCGGCCGCCGCCGGAGGCGACCAGGAGCGTGTCGGTGGTGCCGGACGGGTCGATGATCAGCGCGGCGTCGATGTCGCGGTTGCTGATCCCGGTCCGGGCCGTCGCCTCGTCCGGCAGGGTGCGGGGGTCCAGGGGGGAGCCGGGGAGCCGTTCCAGGCGGGTCGTCGTCTGCTCGGCCGCGGCCTGGGGGGCCACCACGCCGATCGGCACGTCCCGGGGTTTCGGGTCGTGCAGCGCTCCCACGTACGAGGCGATGAAGAGCAGCTGGAGTGCGACCACACCGAGGATGAGCAGGGTGGCACGGGGGGTGACGGCGTCGGTCACCTCGGCACGGAACGAGCGGTGCGGCATGCCTCCACGGTCGGGGGCCGCCGGGTGTTTCCGCAGGTGGGGCGGGGCCGAACGGATGTCGCACATACATTCGAGGATGGAGGTATGGTGGGGGTGAGGTAGCTGGGAACAGATGTTCGAGAGCGGGTTGCTCACGAGTGCGGGAGGTGCGTGTGCCGGAGTTCACGCATCTGCACACCGTCTCCGGATTCTCGTTGCGCCATGGCGCCTCGCACCCGGAGCGGCTGGCCGAACGTGCCTCCGAGAGGGGCATGGAAGCCCTGGCCCTCACCGATCGCGACACGGTCGCCGGTGCGGTCCGGTTCGCCAAGGCCTGCGCCGAGCACGGGGTCCGTCCGCTGTTCGGGGCGGATCTGGCGGTCGGGCTGGGCGCCGGGAAGCAGGAGCGGCGCCGGACCCCGGTGCGCGGAGGTGCCTTCGTCGACGAGTCGGCCCCCCGTGCGGTCTTCCTCGCCCGGGACGGTGCCCGGGGGTGGGCCGCGCTGTGCCGGCTCGTCTCGGCGGCGCACGAGGGGGAGGGGGCGACGCCCCTGCTGCCCTGGGAGCACAACCGTGGCGAGGGACTGACCGTGCTGCTCGGGCCCGACTCCGACGTCGGGCGCGCCCTGGCCGCGGGACGCCCCGACCGGGCGGCCCGGCTGCTGGTGCCCTGGCGGGAGGTCTACGGCGACGACCTGCGGCTGGAGGCCGTCTGGCACGGCCGGAACGGGACCGGGGCCGGATCGCTGCGGCTGGCCGCCCGCACCGTCGGGTTCGCCGCCGAGCAGGGCGTCCGGCCCGTGCTCAGCAACGCCGTACGGTACGCCGACCCGGGTCTGGGGCCGGTCGCCGACGTCCTGGACGCGGCCCGGCGCCTGGTGCCCATCGACCCCACCAAGGAGCTGGACTCCGGTGAGGCCTGGCTCAAGGACCCGGGGGCCATGGCGCACGCGGCCGAGCGGATCGTGGAGGCCGCAGGGTTCCGGCGGGAGCTCGCGCACCGGCTGCTGGAGCAGACCGCGGCCACCGCCGCCGCGTGCCTGGTCGACCCCGAGGACGATCTCGGGATCGGCACCGTCCGCTTCCCCGAGCCGCATCTGGTCGGCGCCGGGCGCCGCACCGCCCAGCGGGCACTGGCCTCACGGGCGGCGGCGGGAATGGTGCTGCGCGGGTACGACCGGCGGCGGGAGTACTGGGAGCGGATGCACCACGAGCTGGACATCATCGCCCACCACGGGTTCGCCTCCTACTTCCTCACCGTCGCCCAAGTGGTCGACGACGTCCGGGAGATGGGCATCCGGGTGGCCGCCCGGGGGTCCGGGGCCGGGTCGCTCGTCAACCATCTGCTCGGCATCGCGCACGCCGACCCGATCGAGCACCGGCTGCTGATGGAGCGGTTCCTGTCCAAGGAGCGGGTCGTGCTGCCCGACATCGACATCGACGTGGAGTCCGCGCGCCGGCTGGAGGTGTACCGCAAGATCATCGACCGGTTCGGTGCCGAGCGGGTCGCCACGGTCGCGATGCCGGAGACGTACCGCGTACGGCACGCGATCCGGGACGTGGGGGCCGCCCTGTCCATGGACCCGGCCGAGATCGACCGGGTCGCCAAGTCCTTTCCGCACATCCGGGCGCGGGACGCCCGGGCCGCGCTGGAGGAACTGCCCGAGCTGCGCGCGCTGGCGGGGGAGAAGGAGAAGTACGGCAGGCTGTGGGAGCTGGTCGAGGCGCTGGACGCCCTGCCGCGCGGGGTCGCCATGCACCCGTGCGGGGTGCTGCTGTCCGACGCCTCGCTGCTGGCGCGCACGCCGGTCATGCCGACCAGCGGCGAGGGCTTCCCGATGTCGCAGTTCGACAAGGACGACGTCGAGGACCTCGGGCTGCTGAAGCTGGACGTGCTGGGTGTGCGGATGCAGTCGGCCATGGCGCACGCGGTGCGGGAGGTGGAGCGGGTCTCGGGGGAGAGGGTCGACCTGGACGCCCTGCCCGAGGGGGATCCGGAGACCTACCGGCTGATCCGGTCCACCGAGACGCTCGGCTGCTTCCAGATCGAGTCGCCGGGGCAGCGGGACCTGGTCGGGCGGCTGCAGCCGGCCACCTTCCACGACCTCGTGGTCGACATCTCGCTGTTCCGGCCCGGGCCGGTCGCCGCCGACATGGTGCGGCCGTTCATCGAGGCGCGGCACGGGCGGGCGCCCATCCGGTATCCGCACCCGGATCTGGAAGGGCCGCTGAAGGAGACGTACGGGGTCGTCGTCTTCCACGAGCAGATCATCGACATCGTCGACATCATGACCGGCTGCGGGCGCGGTGAGGCCGACCGGGTGCGGCGCGGGCTGTCCGACGCCGAGTCGCAGGGGCGGATCAAGGTGTGGTTCGCCCAGCACGCGGCGGCGAACGGCTATGACGCGGAAACGATTCAGCGCACCTGGGAGATCGTCGAGGCCTTCGGGTCGTACGGTTTCTGCAAGGCGCACGCGGTCGCCTTCGCCGTGCCGACCTACCAGTCGGCGTGGCTGAAGGCGCATCACCCGGCCGCCTTCTACGCCGGATTGCTCACGCACGACCCCGGGATGTACCCGAAGCGGCTGCTGCTGGCGGACGCGCGGCGGCGCGGGGTGCCCGTGCTGCCGCTGGACGTGAACAAGTCGGGCGCCGCCCACCGTATCGAACTGGTGTCCGGTAAATGGGGTCTGCGGCTGGCGCTCTCCGATGTGCACGGCATCAGCGAGGCCGAGGCGGCGCGGATCGCCGAAGGGCAGCCGTACGCCTCGCTGGTCGACTTCTGGGAGCGGGGCCGCCCCAGCCGTCCGCTGGCCCAGCGGCTCGCGCAGGTGGGCGCGCTGGACGCGTTCGGCGCCAACCGCCGCGACCTGCAACTGCATCTGACCGAGCTGCACCGGGGCGCGCGGGGCGCGGGCGGTGGACAGCTGCCGTTGGCCGGCGGGCGGCGGACGGCACCGGCCGGACTGCCCGACCTCACCTCCGCGGAGCGGCTCAGCGCCGAGCTGGGCGTGCTCTCCATGGACGCCTCGCGCCACCTGATGGACGACCACCGGCAGTTCCTCGACGAGCTGGGCGTGGTGTCGGCGCGTCGGCTGCGCGAGGCGCGGCACGGGGAGACGGTGCTGGTCGCGGGAGCCAAGGCGGCCACCCAGACGCCACCGATCCGGTCCGGCAGGCGGGTCATCTTCTCCACCCTGGACGACGGCACGGGCCTGGTCGACCTCGCCTTCTTCGACGACTCCCACGACGCCTGCGCCCACACCGTCTTCCACTCCTGGCTGCTGCTGGTGCGCGGGGTGGTGCAGCGGCGCGGGCCGCGCAGTCTCAGCGTGGTGGGCAGCGCCGTCTGGAACCTCGCGGACCTGCTCGACGTGCGCCGGGAAGAAGGTCTTGAGGGGGTCGCGGCCCGGCTGGCCGGGGGCGGAGAGACCGGCGGTGGCGACGGTTCCGGTGACGACGGCGAGGGGGCCGCGCGCCGGCGGCTCGCCGGGTCGGAGGGCGCGCCCGCGCCGACGGGTTCCGCCGCCCAGGACCCGATGGAACGGCGGAGGATCCGCATGGCCACGGGGTACGAGATGCACCCCTGGGCCGATCTGCGTCCCGCGGGTGAAGGGCCCGCGGTGGGAAGGAAGTTGTGGCACCAGAGTCCGGGGAGTGCGGGATGACCATCCTCTGCGTACGTTTCCAGCTGCCTCCGACGAGCGAGGCCGATCTGCCGCGGTTGCTCGGGATGCTGGAGGAGTTCACACCCGTCGTCCAGGCCCTGCCACCGGACGGGGCGCTGGCCGACCTGCGGGGTGCCGAGCGGTACTTCGGGCGGGACGCCGTCGAACTGGCCTCGGTGATCCGGGTGCGCGCCCTCGCCCTGTACGGCGTGGACTGCGTGATCGGCGCGGGGCCCGGGCCGATGCTGGCCCGGGTGGCGCTGCGCCACGCCGTGCCCGGGGTGACGTGCGCGGTGCCCGAGGAGCCGGACGCCATCGCGGAGTTCCTCGCGGACAAGCCCGTCTCGGCGCTGCCCGGCGTGGGCGCCGCGACCTCGCGCACCCTGACCGACTACGGCCTCGACACCCTCGGCCGGGTCGCCACCGCGCCGCTGTCCACGCTCCAGCGGCTGGTCGGCGCGAAGGCGGGCCGCGAGCTGCGCGAGAAGGCGAACGGTGTCGACCGCGGCCG
>NZ_JAPSKN010000053.1:0-27209 GCF_031181705.1 Streptomyces sp. | reverse complement strand
CCGGACCGGCACCGCCGGGCGCTGCTCTCGGCCGCCGAGGAGATCGGCGCCCGGCTGCGCGCCCTGGAGAAGGTCTGCCGTTCGCTCACCCTGACCGTGCGCTACGCCGACCGCTCGGCCACCACCCGCAGCCGCACCCTGACCGAACCGACCGCGCACTCGCCGGCGCTGACCAGGGCCGCGTACGGCATGTACGAGGCGCTCGGGCTGCAGCGCGCCCGGGTGCGGGCGATCGCCCTGCGCGCCGAGGGGCTCGACCCCGCCGAGCGGGCCGCCCACCAGCTGACCTTCGACCCGGTGGACGAGAAGGTCCGGCGCATCGAGGAGGTCGCGGACCGCGCGCGGGCGAAGTTCGGGCCGCGGGCGGTGATGCCCGGGGGGTTGGGCGGGGCGGCGGCGTAGAGCCGTCCCCCTGACGTCAGTTGGCCCACGGCGGCGTGATGCGGGTGCCGTCGGCCAGTCGTGCCTCCAGGCCGATCGAGGTGGTGACCCAGGAGTACGCGGTCCGGTCGGTGGGGTTCTCGACGGTCAGGGTGGCGCCAGGATGGACGATCACGGTGTCACCCGCCCTGATCCGCTCGGTGCGGCCGTCGAGGGTGATCAGCAGTTCGCCGTCGAGCAGATGGAAGATCTCCTCCCGGTTGACGGTGTGCGCCGGTGCCCTGAGGCCGGCGGGAATCTCGCCGCGCCAGGCGCACAGCTCCGTGCTGCCGCTGCGGGGCGTGGCGTGGGAGACGAAGCGGGCGCCGTGGATCTCGTGGGTGACGGCCTCGGACGAACGGACGACGGGCATGACGGCCTCCGGGGAACGGTAATGGTCAAGCTGCTTGACTATATGGTCAAGGCGCTTGACCACCGCGTCAAGGGTGTTTGAATGCGGGCGTGCAGAACTCCGAGGCCATGGCCCTGTCCGCCACCCTGCTCGCCGTCGCCGGCGGGCTCACACACCGCATCCACGAGGGCGTCCTCGCCCGCGGCTTCGAAGGGCTGCGGCCCGCGCACGGATTCGCCTGCGCCCGGCTCGCTCCCGACGGCGCGACGGTCACCGACCTCGCCGTCCACCTCGGGGTGACCAAGCAGGCGGCCAGCCAGCTGGTCGACGAGCTGGTCCGCAAGGGGTACGCCGAGCGGCGGCCGCACCCCGGGGACGCCCGGGCGCGGCTGGTCGTGCTGACCGGACGCGGATGGGAGTGCACCCGGGCCGCGGAGGAGGCGGCCGCCGAGGCCGTGGGGGAGTGGGAGGGTCTGCTGGGGGAGCCCGGACTGCGGTTGCTGCGCGAGCAGTTGCTGCGGATCGCGCCCCACGGGCCCGTGCGGCCCGCCTGGTGAGGGAGCGTCAGGCGGCGCCGGTTGCCACCGCGAGTTTTTACTGACGCGTAACTTCCCCCTTTGACTACTCACCCGTAACTTGACGAGTGAACAGCATCCCGTGATCCGGATCACAGGGCGTCGTGCCGTCGCACCTCCCTTGAGCCGCAAGGAGATCACCCGATGCTGCCCTGGAAACGAGTGCTCAGACCCCTGTCCGCGCTGCTGCTGACCGCCGCGGCCGTCACCGTCCCCGCCACCACCGCCCAGGCCGCCGGTGCCCCGGGCTCCGGCTGGAACGACTACTCCTGCAAGCCCTCCGCCGCCCACCCCCGCCCCGTCGTCCTGGTCCACGGCACCCTCGGGAACTCCGTCGACAACTGGCTCGGCCTCGCCCCCTACCTCGAGGTCCGCGGCTACTGCGTCTTCTCCCTCGACTACGGGCAGCTGGAAGGCGTCCCCTTCTTCCACGGCCTCGGGCCCGTCGAGAAGTCCGCCGCGCAGCTGAGGGACTTCGTCGACCGGGTGCTCGCCGCGACCGGCGCCGCCGAGACCGACCTCGTCGGTCACTCGCAGGGCGGCATGATGCCCCGCTGGTACCTGCGCTTCCTCGGCGGAGCCGCCAAGGTGAACGCCCTCGTCGGCATCGCGCCCAGCAACCACGGCACCGACCTGGGCGGCCTGACCCGCCTGCTGCCCTACTTCCCGGGCGCCGCCGACCTGCTCTCGCGGAACACGCCCGCCCTCGCCGACCAGGTCGCCGGCTCCGGCTTCCTGGAGAAGCTCAACGCCGGCGGCGACACCGTCCCCGGCGTGCGCTACACCGTCATCGCCACCAAGTACGACGAGGTCGTCACACCGTGGCGCACCCAGTACCTGAGCGGGCCGGACGTACGCAACGTCCTGCTCCAGGACCTGTGCCCGCTGGACCTGTCCGAGCACGTGGCCGTCGGGCTGTTCGACCGGATCGCCTTCCACGAGGTGGCCAACGCCCTCGACCCGGGCCGCGCCACGCCCACCACCTGCGCCTCGGCGTTCGAATGACACGTGTCAGGGAAACGTTTCGGGGCCTGTCCGGCCTGAGCCGCCGGACAGGCCCCGAGACCCTGGGTCAGCGGCCGTGCCGCCCGCCGCTCACGGCCCGGCGCCGGGCCGACAGGAACAGGGCCGACGCACCCAGCGCCAGCGCCGCGGCGCCGCCGATCGCGACGTACGGGGTGCTGCCGTCACCACCGGTCTCGGCGAGGTTCGCCGGAGCACCGGCCGCCTTCGGCGCGTTGGGAGCGGGGGCGGCCGCCTCCGTCTCGTCCCGGGTGGTGTCCCGCGGGGCCGACGCGGGCTCCGCCGAGGTGCTGGGGTCGTCGTCGCCGTGCCCGCCGTGCTCGATCGTCGACTTGTCGTTGCCCTGCTCGATCTGCTCCTCGGTGGGGGCGGAGGCGGACGGGGCCGGTGCGGCACCCCCGCCCGCGGACTCCCCGCCGCCCTCAGCCGCGTCGCCGCCCCCGGCCGTGTCGCCGCCCCCGGCCGCCGCACCACCGCCGAAGCTGACGTCCGAGCAGGAGTAGAACGCCTCCGGGCTGTCCGAGCGCTGCCAGACCGCGTACAGCACGTGCCGGCCGGAGCGCTCGGGCAGGCTGCCGGAGAAGGTGTAGAAGCCGCCCGTGGCCGCCGGGTCGGTGGACGTCGCCACCGGGTTCCGCAGGTCCAGGTCGCTCCAGGCGAGCGGCTTGGCCGGGTCGTAGCCGGGCTTGGTGACGTACACCTTGAAGGTGCCCTTGTGCGGGGCCGTCACCCGGTACTTGAAGGTGTGCGCGCCGCTCTTCACGGTGGTCGCCGGCCAGTCGGCGCGGGCCAGGTCGAGCCCCTTGAACTGCTCGTTGTTCGCGCTGCACAGCTTGCCGTCGGGTATGAGCTGCTGGTGGCGTCCGCCCGCGTCGCCGATGCGGACGCCGTTCCAGTCATAGAGGGCCTGGGTGCCGCCCGCCGCCACCGCCGCCTTGCAGGCGGCCGACTTCGGGCTCTCCGGCCCCTCGCCGAAGCACTGCGCGACCCGGCTGACGGGGTCGCCCATCGAACCGTGCGCGGACACCGGCGTGGCGGTCAGCGCGGTGAGGGCGAGCGGGAGGGCGCCGAGGGCGGCGACGCTGGCTACCGTGCGGCGTGCGGGCATGCGGGAACTCCTCGAAACGGTGCGTGGATCAGGGCCGGGCCCGAACGGGCCGAATCCCGTGGGGTGATCCGAAGCTAGTCCCCGGCGAGCGGGAAATCGCCTGCTGAGGACGGGGGGAGGAGATCCTTATGGTCGCGTTAAGGGAGTGCTCAGACTGGCATCAGGTAGGTACCGTCAGGGCATGGCGGACGAGGAGATCCGGCCGGCCGGCGCCGCCGACGCGCGGGCCGTCGCCGACGTGGTCGACGCGGCCTTCCGCCCCTACGTCGAGCGCATCGGCCGGGTTCCGCAGCCCATGGAGGAGGACCACGCGGCGAACGTGGCCGCCGGGAAGGTGTTCGTGACCGGGAATCCGGTGATCGGCCTCGTGGCCGTCGAGGCGTTCGCGGACCACCTCTTCCTCGACACCCTCGCCGTCCACCCCGTCGCGCACGGCACGGGGGTGGGACGGCGGCTGCTGCGTTTCGTGGACGCACGCGCGCGTGCGCTGGGGCTGCCCGAGGTCAGGCTCTACACGAACGCGCTGATGTGGGAGAACCAGAAGATCTATCCGAGGTACGGCTACGAGCTGGTGGAGCGCCGCGTCGACGGTCCCTACGACCGCGTCCACTACCGCAAGCGGCTGCTCCGACACGTCTCATGACACGTCTCACGAGGGCGCCGTGCGGTCAGCTGTCCGGCCACCAGGTGCGTGCGATGTCCTTGCGGACCTCCGGGCGCGCGGCGGGGCGCGCGTCGGCGTCGGCGTCCTCGCGGATCCGGCGGAGGTCGGTCTTCTTCAGGGGCTTGTGCACGGTCACACGGCGCATGGCTGCCTCCTTCAGGGTCTACCGGGTTCCGCGTTCTCACGGAGGTAGGCCTTTCGGGGGAGAGTTCCTCATCGCTCCTGGTCTGTCTGTGGCCGCCGTCACGAAGGGAGTGTCAGTGGTGGGTGTCACTCTTGGGCCCATGGCGAACGACCGTGACGGGATGACCTGGGCGGACACCGGCGCAGCCGTGGACTGGGACGCGCGGGCCGCGCTCTTCGACGAGCAGCCGGACCACGGGCTGCGCGACCCCGAGGTGCGCCGCGCCTGGGCGGAGCGGCTGCGCGGCTGGCTGCCCGGGCGCGCGGGTGACGTCCTCGATCCCGGCTGCGGCACGGGCAGCCTGTCACTCCTCGCCGCCGAGCAGGGACACCGGGTGACGGGCGTGGACCTCTCCACGGCCATGGTGCGGCTCGCCCGGGAGAAACTGGCTGGCCGTGACGCCGTGTTCCTCGTCGGTGACGCGGCGGCACCGCCGGTCGGGGAGCAGCGCTTCGACGCCGTGCTGGTCCGGCACGTCCTGTGGGCCCTGCCCGACCCGGCCCGTGCCCTGCGGCACTGGTACGGGCTGCTGCGGCCGGGCGGACGGCTCGTGCTGGTCGAGGGCGTGTGGGGGAGCACCGACCCGGTGGGCATACCGGCGGAGCGGCTCACCGGCCTCCTCGCCCCGATCGCCGGGCGGGTGCGCGTGGAGCGGCTGTCGGGCGACGCGCTGCTGTGGGGCGGGGAGGTCACGGACGAGCGGTACGCGGTGGTCGTGCCGGTGCGGTGAGCCGCCGTCAGGCGAGCAGCGCGGTGAAGCCGCCGCCGCGGGCCAGGGCCTCCAGCTCGTCCAGCGCGGCCAGGGCGGCCCGTGCCGCCACGGGGTCCGTCGCGGCGAGGCCGCTCGCCGCGAACTCGTCCTCGTCCAGGCGCCGCACGTCCGCGCCGTCCGCGGAGCGCCACAGGTCCAGGTCGAGGTCCTCCACGACCAGCTCCGCACCGGACAGGACGGCCGGGCGGGTGACGTCGCAGTACCAGCCCTTCAGCGCGCCCGTGGCGGAGCGGACCTCCTTGACCGCGTACCAGCGGTCGCGCCAGTAGTACTCGGTGAAGACGTCCCCCGGCTCGAAGCGGGCGAAGCCGAAGTCGCGGACGCCGGCGCCCGCCCAGGAGGCCCGCACGGCGAGCCGGGTGCCGTCGTCCGCGAGGAGTTCACCGGCGTACCGGATCTTCGTGCGGCCCGCCTTGACGAGCACCACGTCCAGCCGCGCGGGACGGTCAGAGTTCGCGGACATGGCGCACCTCCGTCGCGCCGATCTCGTACCCGAACCACTTGTTGATGGCGATCATCGGCCCGTTGCCCGTGTCGTTCCCGGTGAACGCCTCCGTGTACCCCGCGGCGCGCGCCCGGTGCAGGGAGTCGTTCTTGGCGAGTTTCGCCAGGCCCCGGCCGCGGAACTCCCGGGCGGTGCCGGTCATGGCGGTGCCGTAGCGGGTGCCGTCGGTGTGCGCCACGCTGAAGGCGGCCGGCCGGCCGTCGACGACGGCGACCGTCGTCAGGTCGCGGTCCAGCAGCGGGTGCCGCCAGTTCTCCTCCAGCCACGCCGCGTAGTCGGTGAACTCCACTGCGATGTCGCCGGGTTCGTCCGACACCACCTCCGCGTCCAGTTCGAACAGCGGGCGCGGGTCGTCCGCGAAGTCGGCGGCGGTACGCAGCTCGACGCCGGGCGGCGGGGCCTGGCGGGGCGGCAGGCTGCCCGCCGTCAGGTCGAGGCGGAGGAAGTGGGCGGACCGGCTGGCCCGGAAGCCGTGGCGCTCGGCGAAGGCGCGGTTCTCCGGCTCGTCCAGCACCCAGGCGAACAGCTTGGTGACCCCCAGCGCCGCGAGGCGCTCCTCGGCGGTGCGCAGCAGGAGCGAGCCGGCGCCGCGGTGCCTGCGGTCGGGACGCACGTAGATGTTGGCCGAGCCCTGGCCGGGCTCCGGGCTCTCGTGGGCGACGCTGACCTGGGCCGTGCCGATGATCTCCCCGTCCTCCTCGGCGACGAGCTGGGTGAAGTGGGCGTCCGGGTGGGCGTGGGTCAGGGTGTGCACCACGGACTCGGGCGTGGAGAGCATGAAGGGGAGGGCCAGGCGGCGGGTGGTGGAGAACCCCTCGGCGTCGGCTCGGACATCGGGTCGCAGGTCGCGCACGATCACGGTCATGGAGGCGCACGTTACGTCGGGGGGAGCCCCGGGTGCCTTTCATTTTCCGTCCCGTGCGGGACAATCGGCCCTGTGACCCTGAAGATCGACATCGACGACAGCGCCCCGCCGTACGAGCAGGTGCGGGCGCGGATCTCCGAGCAGGCGCGGTCGGGCGAACTGCCGGTGGGATACCGGCTGCCGACCGTGCGGGGGCTGGCCGAGTCGCTGGGCCTCGCGGCGAACACGGTCGCGAAGGCGTACCGCGCGCTGGAGGCGGACGGGGTGATCGAGACGCGGGGTCGCAACGGCACGTTCGTGGCCGCCGCCGGCGCGGCGGCGGAGCGGGAGCTGGCGGCCGCCGCCCAGGCGTACGTGGAACGGGCCCGCCGGCTGGGGCAGGGGGAGGACGAGGCGCTCGCCGCGGTCCGGGACGCCCTGCGGGCGGCCTACGGGCAATGACCGCGCCGCGCGCCGCTCACCTACGGACGCCGCGCGTCCCTCACGTACGGACCAGGTGTTCCGGCGTGCGGGTGATCTCCAGGCCCGCCGCCCTCCCCGTCCGCGCGAACGCCATCGCGTCCACCACGGCCGCGCCACCGGGGTCGTTGTTGAAGTACGCGTAGACGTCCTCGCCGTCCGGCCAGGTGGTGGCGATGCGGTCGAGCCAGGTGGCGAGGGAGCGGCGGCCGTAGCGGGGCCACGGGTGGGCCCGGCCCTGGTGGAAGCGGACGTAGCCCCAGTCGGCCGTGCGCCACAGCGGCGTCGCGGGGCGGGCCAGCACGTCGGCCCAGCACAGGGCGGCGCGCCGGGCCTCCAGGACCGCGCGGACCTGCGGCGTCCACCAGGAGTCGTGACGGGGCTCGACCGCGACCCGGGTCGAGGCCGGGAAGCGGGCCAGGCAGGCGTCGAGCAGACCGGGGTCGGCGCGCAGGGTGGGCGGGAGCTGCAAGAGGACCGGGCCCAGCCGGTCGCCGAGGCCCGCCGCGTGGGTCATCAGCCGGTGCACCGGCTCCTCGGGCTCCTTGAGCCGCTTGATGTGGGTCAGATAGCGGCTGGCCTTGACCGCCACGACGAAGTCCGGCGGCACCCGGCCGCGCCAGTCCTCGAAGGTCTCCCGGGACGGCAGCCGGTAGAAGGCGTTGTTGATCTCGACGGTGGCGAAGTGCCCCGCGTACTCCTCCAGCCAGAGCCGCATCGGCAGCCCGGACGGATACAGGACGTCCCGCCAGTCCTTGTACTGCCAACCGGACGTGCCGACGAACAGGGTCATAGCCCCATCAAAACACCGGCGGGCGCGGACCTCCTACAGGTACAGGCCCGCGTCGACGTTCCCGCGCGGCTCGGGCAGCGACGTCGGGGAGGTGCCCCGGCGCAGCGCGTACAGCTCCGCCAGCGTCGCGCCCTCGCGGCCGACGCCGTCCTCGCGGCCGAGCCAGCCCACCGCCTCCGCGCGGGTCAGCGGGCCCACCTCGATCCGGGCGAGACACCGGCCGGGGCGGACGACCGCGGGGTGCAGGCGTTCCAGGTCCTCGTTGGTGGTGACGCCGACCAGGACGTTGCGGCCCTGACCGAGCAGACCGTCGGTCAGGTTCAGCAGCCGCGACAGGGCCTGGCCCGCCGTGTGCTTGGCCTCGCCGCGGATCAGCTCGTCGCAGTCCTCCAGGAGCAGCAGCCGCCAGCGGCCCTTGCCCGTCGCGTCCTCCTCGCCGATGGCGATGTCCATGAGGTAGCCGACGTCGCTGAAGAGCCGCTCGGGGTCCAGGACGCAGTCGACCTGGCACCAGTCGCGCCAGGACCGGGCGAGCGTGCGCAGCGCCGACGTCTTGCCGGTGCCCGGCGGGCCGTGCAGCAACAGCAGCCGGCCCGCGATGTCCTCCGGGGTGGTCTTCATCAGCCGGTCCATCGCGTCCGCCACCGGCGCGGTGTAGTTGGGCCGGACCTCGTCCCAGGTGCCCGCCGCGATCTGGCGGGTCGTGCGGTGCGGTCCGCGGCGCGGGGAGACGTACCAGAAGCCCATCGTGACGTTCTCCGGCTGCGGTTCGGGCTCGTCCGCCGCGCCGTCCGTGGCCTGGTCGAGGATCTTCTGGGCCAGCTCCGCGCTGGTCGCCGTCACCGTGACGTCGGCGCCCCGGTTCCAGCGGGAGACCAGCAGTGTCCAGCCGTCGCCCTCCGCCAGCGTGGCGCTGCGGTCGTCGTCCCGGGCGGCGCGCAGCACCCGGGCGCCGGACGGCATCAGCGTCGCGCCGGAGCGGACGCGGTCGATGTTCGCCGCGTGGGAGTACGGCTGCTCGCCCGTGGCGAAGCGGCCGAGGAACAGCGCGTCGACGACGTCGGACGGGGAGTCGGAGTCGTCGACGGTGAGCCGGATCGGCAGCGCCTCGTGCGGGTTGTCAGGCATGCCGACATGATCCGGCACGGGCGCGCCGCGTGCACCCGGTTTCCGGGTGCCCGCGGCATGTCGCCGGGCGCAGGTCAGCCGCCGGAGCGCGCGAGGAGCCGGCGGGCCTGCCGGGCCCTGCGGACCAGGGCGTACCCCTTCGTCAGGGCCCGGTCGCCGGCGAACGTACGGGCGATCGCGCGGCCCTCGACCAGCCGTTCGAACTCCGCGATGCCCGTGCTGCGGCGCACCGTCACGCGCCGCAGGGCGTACGGCCCCTGCGCCCGGCGCGCGAGACCGTTGCCGACGGCGAGGGCCTGGGCGTAGCCCGTCTCGCGCACCGCCTGCCGTACCCGCCGGCTGGAGTAGCCGTACGGGTAGGCGAACGAGGCCGGTACGGTCCCCAGTTGGTCCGAGACGATCTCCTTGCAGTGGATCAGCTCGAACCGCAGGGTGGCGTCGGAGACCTGGTCGAGCTGCGGGTGGCTGTGGCTGTGCCCGCCGATCTCGACGCCCGCCGCCGTGAGCTCGCGGACCTGGTCCCAGTCGAGCATGGTGTCCAGACCGCCGCCGGTGTCGTACGGGCCCCTCAGCCACCCGGTCGAGACGAACAGGGTGGCCGGGAAGCCGTGCTCGACCAGGGCGGGCAGGGCGTGCCGGTGCACGCCCTCGTAGCCGTCGTCGAAGGTGATGAGGACCGGCCGGTCGGGCAGCGGGCGGCCGGCGCGCCAGCGGGCCGCGAGATCGGCCGTGGTCAGCGGGGTCATGCCCCGGTCCGCGAGCACCGCCATCTGCCCGGCGAACGCCTGCGGGGTCACGGACAGGGCACGGGTCGCCTCGTTCGGGTCGGTGGCGACCGCGTGGTACATGAGGATCGGTACGCGGGTGTCGTCACTCACGGGCCGTCACCTCCACGGCGGGCACCTGGAAGGTGGTGCCGCCGCGGCGTGCCCGGACGCTGCCGACGACGTAGCCGCCCGCCGCCGTCAGCGCCCCGGCCACGACCGCGCCCGCCCGTCCCGCGCCCCCGGGCCTGCCCAGCAGGGCGTCCCGCAGCCCCCGGGCGACCCCGGCCGGCAGCACCCGGGTGGCGTACCGGCGTTCGGACTCCAGGCCCTTGTCCGCGCCGACGCTCCGGGCCACCAGGGCCTTGGACAGGCCCTCGGCGTAGGTGCGCGTGCGGAAGTAGCGGAAGCGCTCGCGCACCTCGGGCACCCGGTGGTGGATGACGGCCCGGTCGTCGATCAGCAGCACCGCGTCGGGCCGGGCGCGGCTGAGCCGGATGCACAGTTCCGTCTCCTCGCAGCCCAGCGGGCGTTTGTCGCCGTCCCTGCCGATGCCGGTGGCGAAGCCGCCCGCCGTGTCGAAGGCGCTGCGCCGGAACGAGGCGTTGCCGCCCAGCACGTTGCGCACCCGGACCCGGCCGCGCGGCAGGCCCCGGTAGGTGCAGCCCACCACCCAGTCGAACTCCTCCGGGAACCAGCCGGGGCGCCGCCCCGACGCCCAGACCGGCACCGTGCGCCCGCCGACCGCCAGCACCCGGGGGTCCTCGTACGCCTCGGCGAAGTACCGCAGCCAGTCGCGCTCGGCCACGGCGTCGTCGTCGAGGAACGCCACGATCTCGCCGCGCGCGGCGGCAATGCCGGTGTTGCGGCCGGCGGACAGGCCGCGGGGGCCCGCGTTGGCGAGCACCCGCACCTCGTCGGCTTCCTTGTACTCCTTGCCGAGCCGGTCCAGCAGGGCCTGGTTGTGGTCGACGACCAGCAGCGTCTCCAGGGCCGGCCGGGACTGCGCCCGCACCGAGGAGACCGCCGCGAGGATGTCCTCCCAGCGGTCCTCGGTGTAGGCGCAGATCACGACGGAGACGTCGGGACCGCTCAACGCACCTCTCCCCGGACGGCGTCGAGCATCGGCGACGGTGCCGAACGGCGGCGCAGCGCCCGGCGGTTGGAGCGCTCCTTGAGGATCACCCTGAGCACCCGCAGCCCGTCGCGCACGGCCCGCAGGTTGCTGGTGCCGTGGATGCGCAGGTACTCGTGGCTCGGGATCTCCTGCACCTTGAGGCCGGCCTTGACCACCCGGATGTTCATCAGGGTCTCGACCTCGAAGCCGGTGCAGTCCAGGTCGATCTTGTCGAGGCAGTGCCGCCAGAAGGCGTTGTAGCCGTAGCACAGGTCGGTGTAGCGGGCGCCGAACTTGCGGTTGACGACCGTGCACAGCGCCCAGTTGCCCATCTTGCGGATGAAGGTCATGTCGTCGGTGCCGCCGCCGTTGGCGAAGCGGGAGCCCTTGGCGAAGTCGGCGCCCGAGACCAGGGCGGAGACGTAGGAGAGGATCTCGCCGCCGTCGGCCGAGCCGTCCGCGTCGACCATCACGATGATGTCGCCGGTGCATGCCTGGAACCCGGTGATCAGGGCGTCGCCCTTGCCCTTGCCGCGCTGCTCGACGACCTTGACCTCGGGCCACAGCTCGCGGGCCACCTCGACGGTGTCGTCGGTGGAGTTGCCGTCGACCAGGACCACCTCGTGGATCCAGTCGGGCAGGGTCTTGAAGACGTACGGAAGGTTCTCCGCCTCGTTCATGGCCGGGATGACCACGCTCACGGGCGGGGCTATCGCCAGGTGCGAGGAGACGGGCCGGTACTTGGCTGCGGTCGGCGGATGCTCTTCCGTCACGGCCGGCTGCAGAACTGAGCTCATGAGTCTGGTCCCTCTCGTCCGGTGGACCGCCCCCCCAGGGCAGTCCGGATCCAGTCCGGTTCGAAAGGGGGGTTCTCACCCGGGGCACGCCGACATGGAGCTTCGGCACGCCGGGTGAGCTGGCAAAGCTGGCCGGCCCCGGAAAACGGCAGCCGACCGCGCGGCACGGCCCGGAGCCCTTGCGGTCACCGAGCACGGCACCCCCCTACCGCGCCCCGCGCCGGTACGTCGCGGTCCTTGAGCCCTCCCCTAGAGCCGCGTACTGACGGACCGATGCGGGTGAGATGTATGACGGTATTGACGATTGAACCCGTATGGCAAGACCTGGAACGGCCTCTCACGTTTTTGATGGTTTGGTCGTTGCGGGAGGTGCGTCGTGGGGCGCAAGTTGACAGGTTCCCGCTCCACGAACGACCGTTCCCCGACAGGCGCGTCATGCCTGCCGGGGAACGGTCGTTCAGACGTTCGTGCTTACGGGACGAGCTGCAGCAGCCGGTTCGGCGAACCCGAGCCCGCGCTCGTGACCTTGCCGGTGACGGCGCCGCCCACCAGGGCCGAGGCGACCTGGGCCGGGGTGGAGGCGGTGTGGCCGGCCAGGTAGACCGCCGCCGCGCCCGCCACGTGCGGGGTCGCCATCGAGGTGCCGGAGATGGTGTTGGTGGCGGTGTCGCTGGTGTGCCAGCCGGCCGTGATGGACGAGCCGGGCGCGAAGATGTCCAGGGCCGAGCCGTAGTTGGAGTAGCTGGCCTTGGCGTCCGTGCTGGTGGTGGCGCCCACCGTGATCGCCTCGGCGACCCGGGCCGGGGAGGACGAGGAGGCGGTGGTGCTGCTGTTGCCCGCGGCGACGGCGTAGGTGACGCCGCTGGCTATGGAGTTGCGGACGGCCGTGTCGAGGCTGGTGGAGGCGCCGCCGCCGAGCGACATGTTGGCGACCGAGGGGCCCGAGTGGTTCCGCGTCACCCAGTCGATGCCCGCGATCACGCCGGCGGTGGTGCCGGAGCCGCTGTTGTTCAGCACGCGCACGCCCACGATCTTCGCCTTCTTGGCGACGCCGTAGGTCGAGCCCGCGATCGTGGTGGCCACATGGGTGCCGTGGCCGTTGCCGTCGGAGGCGTTGGTGTCGCCGTCGACGGCGTCGTAGCCGTGGGCCGCACGGCCGCTGATCTGCTGGTGGGTGATGCGCACACCGGTGTCGATCACATAGACCGTCACGCCGCTGCCGGCGCTGTCCGGGTAGGTGTAGGTGCCGGAGAGCGGGAGCGAGGCCTGGTCGATGCGGTCCAGGCCCCAGGGGGCGTTGGTCTGGGTGGCGGCGAGCGTGACGCGCTGGTTCTGCTCGACGGAGGCCACCGCCGGGTCGGCGGCCAGCCGCCGGGCCTCGGTGGCGGAGAGCTCGGCGGAGTAGCCGTTCAGGGCCGTGCCGAACGTCCTCTCGACCGTACCGCCGTACTCCTTGACGAGGCCCTTGCCCGCGGCCGAGGACGCCTTCAGGCCGGCGCTCTTCTTGAGCGTGACGATGTAGCTGTCCTTGATCGCGGCCGGGGAGTCCGCGGCGAGCACCCGGCCCTCGGCGGGGGCGGCCTGGGCGGGGAGGGCGGTGAGGCCGCCGACGAGGGCGGCGGTCGCCGACAGGGTGATCGCGGCGAGTCCGAGTCTCTTGCTACGCAGTTGTGCCATTACGAGGGAGTCCTCCTCTAGGCGGCGCGCGCCTGGGTGGGGCGCGCGTCATGTGGGGGAGTGCGCGTGCTCGCGCACACGGCCGGGGGAGCGTCGCGTTCCGCTCCCGGCCGGAGTAAAGCGTCGACCATCTACCGGTGCAGAACAAGGGTGTTGAGCGGTCGTCAACAAATCTGTCATGAGCACGCAACAGGCGAGGTCGGATACCGGACACCAGGCGGGGTGAACGCGCCACGTGCGGTGAAAAAGGCCGCCAGACTTGGCATGGACACTTCCTGTCAACACGCGTAGCTGCTACGACGGTTGAGGCAGAGATCCTGCTAAAGGGAGGTTCCATGAGACGTTCCCGATTTGTCGTCCTCGTGAGCTCGCTCCTCCTCGCCGTCGGCACCGCCCTCACCGGGGCAGCCACGGCGCAGGCGTCCTCACTCGCCCCAACCGGCGGCTATGTGGCCCTCGGTGACTCCTATTCATCCGGAGTCGGAGCCGGCAGCTACATCAGCTCCAGCGGCGACTGCAAGCGCAGCACGAAGGCCTACCCGTACCTCTGGGCCGCCGCCCACTCACCCTCCACCTTCGATTTCACGGCCTGTTCCGGCGCCCGAACGGGTGATGTTCTCTCCGGACAGCTCGGCCCGCTCTCCAGCGCCACCGCCCTCGTCTCCGTCAGCGTCGGCGGCAACGACGCCGGGTTCGCCGACGTCATGACGACCTGTGTGACCCAGTCCGACAGTGCCTGCCTGTCCCGCATCAACACCGCCCGCGCGTACGTCGACTCCACGCTGCCCGGCAAGCTCGACAGCGTGTACTCGGCGATCCGCTCCAAGGCGCCGAGCGCCCGGGTCGTCGTGCTCGGCTACCCCCGCTTCTACCAGCTCGGCACCACGTGCCTCGGGTTGTCCGAGGCCAAGCGCAAGGCCATCAACGACGCCTCCGACCACCTGAACACCGCGATCGGCAAGCGCGCCGCGAGCCACGGCTTCGTCTTCGGCGACGTCCGCTCCACCTTCACCGGCCACGAGATCTGCTCCGGCGACTCCTGGCTGCACAGCGTCAACTGGCTGAACATCGGCGAGTCCTACCACCCGAAGGCCCCCGGCCAGTCGGGCGGCTACCTGCCCGTGCTCACCGCCAACGACTGACCGCTCAGGAGGACCCGGACCCGCCGTCCGGGTCCTCCTCCGTGTCCGGCTCCGTGTCCGAAGGAGAAGGGGAGGCCCCGCCCGTCGGGGTCTCCGTCTCGCACGTGATCGAGAACGGCACCGACTCGGACGTCGTCCGCACCGGCTCCCGCACCTCGACGGCGATCTCGTTCTCGAACGTGCCGGACCGCGCCTCGGTCGTGACCGTCACGGCGTCCTGCTTCGTCCGGCCGCCGCCCTCGGGGAACGACGCCGTCTTCCAGCCCCCGTCCAGCACCGAGCCGTCCCGCGTCACCCAGCGGTAGCGCACCTCGGCCGGCAGCCGCCCCACCGTGAGCGTCGCCGTGAACCTCGGCGCCCGCGCGCCCGGCGGCGGGCACGGGCCCGTGTAGTGCGTGCGCGACCCCTCCAGCGCGACCCGCACCGACTGCGGCGGCGGACTGCTCCGCTCGCTCTCGCTCGGCGTCGGCGTCGGCGAAGGACTGGACTTCCCGCTCCCCGTGTTCCGCGGCGGGTCCTTCGTCCCGGCGGGCGTGCTCGCCTCCGCGCCCCGGTCGCCGTCCCCGCCCCCGTCGTTCAGCAGCGCGTAGGTCAGCCCGCCCACCGCGAGCGCCAGCGCGACCACGCCCGCGACCAGCACCCGGCCCGCCCGCCGGTCGCGCTCCTGCCGGGCGACCGGCGCCGTCCCGCCCGGGTCCGTGGCCGCCGGCTGTCCGGGGAAGGCCATCGGCGGGGTCGGGGAGGGCTCGGTGCGGGCTGCCGCGGCCGGCGGGTACGGGACCGCCCGAACGGTGTCCGCGCGGGGTGAGCCGCCCGCGCCGATCACCCGCAGCTCCTGCTCGGCCCGCTCGGCCGGCAGCCGCTGCTCCGGCTCCTTGCGCAACAGCCCCTCGATCACCGGAGCCAGCGGCCCGGCCCGGTACGGCGGCGGCAACTCCTCGTCCACGATCGCGCGCAGCGTGCTCAGGGGCGTGTCGTGGCGGAAGGGGGAGTGGCCCTCCACCGCCGCGTACAGCAGCACGCCGAGCGACCACAGATCGGACTCGGGGCCCGGCGTGCGCCCGAGCGCGCGCTCCGGGGCGAGGAACTCGGGCGAGCCGATCACCTCCCCGGTCATGGTCAGCGCGGAGCTGCCCTCCACCATGGCGATGCCGAAGTCGGTGAGCACGATCCGGCCGTCGTTGGCGATCAGCACGTTGGCCGGCTTCACGTCCCGGTGCAGCACCCCGGCCTCGTGCGCGGCCCGCAGCGCGGCCAGCACCTCGGCGCCGATGTGCGCGGCCCGCTGCGGTGACAGCGGTCCCTCGGCGTCCAGGACCTCGGCCAGGGACAGGCCGCGGACCAGCTCCATGACGACCCAGGGCCGGCCCTCGTCCGTCGCCACGTCGTACACCGTGACCACGTTCCGGTTGGTGACCCGGGCCGCCGCCCACGCCTCCCGCTCCAGCCGGGCGTACATTCGCTGGACGTCGTCGCCCCCGAGCCCGGCCGGGGCGCGCACCTCCTTGACGGCCACCTCGCGGTGCAGCAACGCGTCGCGGGCGCGCCAGACCGTGCCCATGCCGCCCTCGCCGAGCGGTGCCAGGAGCCGGTAGCGGCCCGCGATCACCCGCTCATGGCCCGGTTCTTCGGACACGGCGCCCCCATTCGCAGCCGGGCGGAATCTGTCTGAGGCCCGTATTCCCCAGGACGTCGGATTCCCTCACGAACGTAACTCAGCCCAGCGCGGATGCCGCCCCCTTGAACACGAGTCCGGCGCCGAGGACGACGACGGCGAAGGCCGAGCCCAGCGGGGCGGTCCGGCGCACCAGGGCCGCCAGCGGACCCGCCGTCCGGCGGGGGCGCCGGTCCAGGAGCCGGGTCATGCCGTTGCCGGCCTTGACGACGGCGTACCCGGCGGCCGTGAGGGTGAGGGCCAGGCCCACGCCGTAGGCCACGACGAGCAGCAGGCCGAACCAGGCCTGCCCGAGCGCGGCGGCACCGACCAGCACCACCACGGCCGAAGGGCTGGGCACGAGCCCGCCCGCGAAGCCCATGAGGATCGTGCCGCGCAGGGAGGGGGCGACGGGGTGGCTGTGGGTGACCCCGCCGTGGGTGTGCTCGACCGTGTGGGGGTGGGGGTGGCCGTGCGGGTGGGGGTGGCCGTGCGGGTCGGGGTGGTCGTGCGGGTGGGGGTGGTCGTGGTGGTGGTCGTGGCCGTGCTCGTGGGCCTCGTCGTGATGGTGATCGTCGTGCTCGTGCTCGTGCTCGTGCCCGTGGCCCGGGGCGTGCGCGTGGGTGTGCGTGCGGTTGCGCAGGGCGCGGCGGAGGAGGCTCGCGCCGGCCAGGGTCACCAGGATGCCGCTGGCGACGCCGAGCCAGGCGATCACCGACGGGGCCGCCGCCGAGCCCGCCGTGACGAGGAGGCCCAGGGCGACCACGCCGAGGGTGTGGGTGACCGTCACCGAGGCGGCCATGGGCCAGACGTCCTTCATCCGGGCCCGGCCGCCCCGGGCCGCAGCCGTCGCGGCCATGATGGTCTTGCCGTGGCCCGGGGCGAGCGCGTGCATCGCGCCGAGGACCACGGCGATGCCGAGGGCGAGCGCGGCGAAGCCCGTGGTGAGGTCGTGCCGGGCGACCAGTTCGTCCAGCGCGCGCGTCCAGCGGTCGGCGCCGCGCGGCAGCACCGAGGCGGCGGGGGCGTCCGGCTCCTCGTCGGCCAGGGCGGGTCCGCCCGGGCGGACCCGCAGCGCGGCGGCGGCCGTGTCGGCCGGGGAGGACAGCAACTCCTCGGGATAGCGGGTCAGTTCGCCCGAGACCGACGTCTCCGGCACGTCCGACGCGGCGAGCGTCACACGGTCGCCGCGGGCCGTGATCTCCCGCCAGCCCGGCCCGGACGAGGCGCCCGCGCCGCGGAAACCCAGCGACACGGACTCCCGGTCCCCGGGGAGGGGAGCGGTCAGCGCGCACTCCACCCGGAGGGTGTCGAGCCCCGCCTGACCGGGCCGCACGCGCGCGTGGCTGCGCTCGGCGGTCAGGGCGACCGCGCGGCCGTCGACGGTGACGCGGCTGTCCTCGGCGGCCGTGGCGCACCGCTCGCGGGCCCACGTCGCCATGCCGAGGCGCTCGATGTCCGGCTTCGCCTGGGTCGCCGGGATCTCGGCGAGGTCCTCGACGTGCCGGACCCGCAGTTCGCCGGGCGATGCGACCAGGCCGTCGTAGCGGTTGACGGTGAAGTTGCCCAGCGGGTGGGCGCTCGCCGTGGCGGCGGGCAGCAGGGTCAGCGCGCAGGCGGCCGTGAGGACGGCGGCGCCGGACGCGAACAGCCGGCGCACGGTCACCGGTTCCCCTCCAGGTCGTCGAGTGCGGTCCGGGCCTCGCGCGCGCCGAGGGGCGAGAAGCCGGGGTTCAGACCGAGCGCGGCCTTCAGGTGCTCGCGAGCCGCGCGCTCGTTCCCGGTGGCGCGCTCGATGATCCCGCGGTGGTACAGGAAGACCGCGTTGCGGTAGCCGGTGGCGGTGGCCCGGCGGGCGTACGGCAGGGCCTCCTCGTCGCGGCCGTTGACGTGCAGCGCCCAGGCGAGGGCGTCGGCGGTGTGCACGCTGTGGCGGCGGTCCCACTCGGCGCGGGCGGCGCGCAGGGCCGCCTCGCGGTCGCCGTGGTCGGCGGCGGCCAGGGCCGCGTCGAGGTCGGCGTTGACACCGCCCGCCCGGGCGAGGGACGTCCAGGCGTCCACGAGGGCGTACTGGTCACCGGCCCTGGCCCGGTCGCCGTCGCCGCCGCGGGCCTCGTACAGCTCGCCGAGCGCGACGAGCGGGCCGGGCAGCGGGGCGCGCGCGACGACCTGCTCCAGTCCCCGTACGGCGGCGGCCCGGTCGCCCCGCGCGGCCTCGGCGCGGGCGCGGCCCTCCAGGGCGGGGAGGTACGCGTCGTCGGCGGCGAGGGCGCGGGCGTAGTGGCCGAGGGCCGACGCGTACGCGCCCTGGTTCCAGGCCAGCTGGCCGAGTGCGGTGGCCACGTAGGCGACATCGGCGGGAGCGCTCGCGGCGTCCAGGGCGCGCTGGAGCACCTCGCGCGCCGTGCGGACGTCGCCTCGCAGTTCGTGCACGTACGCGTACCGCGTGAAGACCGGCACCCCGGGGCGCCGGTCGTCGGCGATCTCGGCGGCCTCGGCGGCGTCGTCGTAGCGGCCGAGTTCGACGAGCGCGTCGATACGGGTGCACAGAGCGCGTTCGTTGTAGGGGTTCTGCTTCAGGGCCCGGTCGGCGTGGGCCAGGGCACCGGGGAAGTCGTGCCGGGCGGCGGCGAGGGCGGCCCGGCCGGCGAGGGCCTGGTCGTTGCCGGGCCGGAGGGAGAGGGAGCGCTGGAGCGCGCGTTCGGCCTGCGGGTAGCGCGAGGGGTCGCCCTTGGTGCGGGCCTGCTCGACGTAGGCGACGCCGAGGGTGGCCCAGCTGCCGAAGTCCCGGGGCTGTGCGCGCAGGTGCCGCTGCAGGGAGGCGATGCCCGCGCCGAGATCGCCCCGGGCGAGATCGCCGGGCGACAGGGCCCCGGCGGCGGACACGGCGGCGACCCCGCCGCCCTCGCCCCCGCCGCCCCCGAAGGCCACGGCCCCACCGGTCAGCGCGACGGCCAGCAGCGCGGCACACCCGGCCAGATGAGCGGCCCGCCAGCGCCGCCCCCGGTCGGCGGCCCGCCGCACCACGGCCACGCGCCGTTTGGCGTCGGTGCCGGTGCCGGTGCCGGTGCCGGTGCCGGTGCTGTCGGTGGCGGCGGTGTCCTCGGTGTGAGGCGAGCCGGCATCGGTGCGGCGGGTGCGGGCAGCGCTGTCCGTGCGGCCGGTGCCGTCGGTGTCGGTCTCGGTGTCGACGGCGTCGGTGTCGGCGTCCGGCTGGTCGATGGCAGCACAACTCGGCGCGGCGGGGCAGGTGTCCGGGTCTGCCCCGGCCGTCTCCGTCCCCGCGTCACTCTCTGCCCCCGCGCCCCTCTCGGTCGTCCCCGCGTCCCTCTCGGCCCCCGCCTCCCCCTCCGCAGCCGGCGTCACGGCAGCCGCACCGCCGGCCCGTCCCGAGGGCCCCGGTGCGCCGTTCCCGGCCTCGGGGTCCGGCGACGGCGGCCGGTCGCCGGACCTGCCCGGTGTGCTGTCGGTCGTACGCGGAGGCATGACCTCTCCTCGGTCGGATGTGCGGGTGGGGATGCGGGAGGTGGCGGCGCGGCCCGTGCCGTGGGGGGCGGGGGACGTGCCGCGCCGGTCGGGGGCGGAACGGGGCGGTGCGGTCAGTACGCCCGGTTCCGCATGCGGCGCCACCACATCAGGGCCGCGCCGATCAGGACGATGCCGCCCGCCCCGGCGCCGGCGGACGCGGCGATCAGGCGCATGTCGTCCGAGCCCTGCGCACCGGCCGGCTGGAGCGCGTCGCCCAGCTGGCTGCGGACGTCGTTGCCACCGTCCACGCCCTTGGCGAGCGGACCGCGAGAGCCCTCCGTCGGCAGCGCGACGTACGGGAAGGACTCCTCGAACTCCTTGTCGTTCTTGTCGACCGCGTCACCCAGGTCGTTCTTCGCGCCCAGCAGCTCACCCTCGACGACCTGGAGCGAGGCGTCGATCACGTCGTCGGTGAGGCGGCGGCCGTTCGGGAAGCCCGCGGTGTCACCGTCCAGGACGCCCAGCCGCTTCGGCTCGGTGGCCGGCTTGACGGACGTGTTCAGGCGCAGCTGCTCCGACGGCGTCACGTGCGGCGGCTGGTTGAGGTCCTTGACACCCTTGAGGAAGACGTCGACCAGGTCGTTGCGCGGCTCGTCCGGGGCCGGGATCTTGTAGATCGCCTCGATGAGCTTCGGCAGCTCCGGGTTGGTGACGTTCTTCAGGAACCGGGCGTCGTCCCGGGGCGCGGACGCGTTGAACTTGTCCTTGTCCTTCAGCGGGTTGACGACCTCGTTCACCAGCGGGTTGCCGAGGCGCGAGACCTGCGAGAAGTAACCCCGCGCGTTCTTGCGCTGGGTCGTGGACCAGATGCCGACGACCGGCTGGTCGTGCGACTCGGTCAGGAAGCCGTTGGGGACCTGCAGGGCTATGGAGTTGACGTTGTAGCCCTTGAGGGTGTCGTTGCCGACCTCGGAGAGGTTCCCGCCGTACAGCAGGTCGAAGACCCGCAGATCCAGGAAGAACGGGTCGTCGGCCTGGCCCGCGAACGTCTGCGCGCCCCCGGCGAGCTTGTGCACCGCCTGCTTGCGCAGCGCGGCGTAGTCCGGCATCGACGCCTTGCCGACGTTCGACGGCGCCACCGGCACGTCGTCGGCGACCTTGGTCTTCGACACCGCCTTCAGATGGCGCAGCTTGATCAGTTCCAGGTCGTACGTCTGCGTGATGTTCAGGTCCGGATCGTCCAGGCTCTCGACGGGACCGGTGTTGTAGAGGAACGTCTTGTCGTTCTTCGTGTGCGTCTCGAACGTGTAGCGGAACAGCAGGTCTTCCTGCGCGTCCCCGTCGTTGTCGATGCGCAGGTCGTACTGCGCGTCCTCGGCGAAGGTGAAGAAGTTGGGGCCGCCGGCCGGTTCCTCGAAGGGGATCCAGTTGGCGATGATGGTCGTCGTGTCCGGCTTGTCCGGGCTGACGAACGCGTACACGTCCGTGTTGTCGTACTGCGGGGCCCCCGAGATCAGCGGGGCCTCCCGGTGACTGGAGGCGGAGGCCGCCTCAGGTTCCAGCGCGGTCACGCCGGCGGCCGCGAGCCCGCCGGCGGCCAGCGCACCACAGATCGCGGTCGCGATGCTCCCGCGTCCCGCACCGGTCCTGGAGATAGGTGTCATGCCGTCCGTCCTCCGTGCCAACTTGCCTGACACCCACCCTTCGGAGCGGCCGGCGAAGCGGATTGGTCGAATCTCAAACGTTCTTACGGCGCGCCTGAAAAGTTGTTTCATCGCCGGCGACCCGCGTTTTCGGCGCGCTGATCCGTAACCCCGTCCGGAGGTGTGTGCGTTGCGAATGCCTCGTGTGAGGGGACAGGCCCGGTGCGGCTTCGGAGAGGGGGACCGAGTGGAGGCGGACGAACTGCTGCTGCTCGTGGCGAGCGGGGACCAGAGGGCGTTCGAGGATCTGTACGGACTGGTGTCCGGCCCGGTGTTCGGGCTCGTACGGCGTGTGGTGCGCGACCCCGCCCAGTCGGAGGAGGTGGCTCAGGAGGTGCTGCTCGAACTGTGGCGGTCCGCCGCGAGGTTCGACCCGGGGCGCGGCAGCGCCATGTCCTGGATCCTCACCCTGGCCCATCGTCGCGCCGTCGACCGGGTGCGCAGCGCCCGCGCGGCCGGGGAGCGGGAGCAGCGCGAGGCACTGCGCGCCGGCCAGCCGGCCTTCGACCACGTCACCGAGGAGGTCGAGGCGGGACTGGAACGCGAGTGGGTGCGCCGCTGCCTGGACCGGCTCACGGTCCTGCAGCGCCAGTCCGTCACCCTCGCCTACTACGAGGGCTACACCTACCGTGAGGTGGCCGAGCAGCTCTCCCTGCCGCTCGGCACGGTCAAGACGCGGATGCGTGACGGGCTGACCCGGATGCGCGAGTGCCTGGGAGGCGTGGCATGAGCCTGTTCCGCCGCGAGGACCTGCACTCGCTCGCCGCGCCCTACGCGCTGGACGCTCTCGAACCGCCCGAGCGGGTCCGCTTCGAGAGGCATCTGAAAAACTGCGACCGCTGCGCCGCCGAGGTGCGCGCCCTGTCCGAGGACGCCGTCCGGCTCGCCTGGTCGACCGCCGCCCCGGCCCCGGCCGCGCTGCGCGACCGGGTGCTGGCCGCCGTCCGGACGACGCCGCAGGACCCCGCGCCGCAGGAGACGCCCGAGACGGCACGCGCGCGTGCGCCGCAGTTGCCGCCGCACGTGTGGGGCGCCCAGCCGCCGCCCCGGCAGCGGGCGCGGACCCGGATGCCGCTGTTCGTGCCCTTCGCCACGGCCACCGCCGCCGCGGCCCTCGTGGTCGCCTCGCTGTTCGCCGTGCAGGCGAACCGGACCCAGGACGAACTGGCCGCCGAGCGCGACCGGTCACGTGAGATCGCCCACGTTCTGGCAGCTCCGGACGCCCGTGCGAGCAGTGGACGCGACGGGCGCGGCCGCACGATCGGAGTGATCGCTTCCGCCACGGAGGGGAGTGCGGTGGTCACCCTCGGCGGATACGGCGCCCCGCCGGGCGGCCGAGTGCACCAGTTGTGGCTCATGCGCCCGGGCGCGCAACCGCGCTCCCTTGGCCTCTTCGAGGGCGACACGCCGCTGGTCGCGACGGGTCTCGGCACCTCCGCTACGTCACTGGCCGTGACCGTCGAACCCGCGGGCGGATCGCCGCGGCCCACTACGCAGCCGATCGTCCAACTCGCCCTGAAATCTGTCGGATTCGGAGAGTGACCGGGGATACATCGTCAACCCCCTTATGGGGAAGGTGAATCCTGTGACCGCGATACACGTGTGCCGGGACGGGGCGATAGGGTTAACCTGCCCGGGCCGGGTGGACTCGTACGGGTGGGGAGTGACATGGAACAGATAACAGTGCGCAGCAGGGCCAGGGTCCCTGCGATCACCTGCGGGAGCAGCGCGACCAGTTCGCGCCTCGACCGCCACCTCGCGGTGCTCGGCGGCCCTGCCGTCCCGCAGCGGGAGACGGTCGAGGCCACCTCGTTGATGCGTGAACTGACCGCGCGTCAGCCGCACGACCGCAGTGGCAGGGGCGCGCGCGTGCGTCGCGTCTCGCTCTTCGCGCCGCTGCGCCGGCTGCGCCGTTCGCTCTTCGGCAGCAGGTAGGGGTCCGCGCTCGGGCGGTCGCACCGCCCCCGGCGCACGCTGCGCACTCGTCGTCCGTCATCCCCGCGGCACGCAGCGGCGCCCGGTGTGTTCCCGAGCGCGGTACGCCCCCGGTCGGTGTCCCGACCCACCCGGCAGTGACCGGGGGCTCCGCGCGGCCCCGGTGTCCGAACCGTCCGCTCACCGATCGCCGTGCGCGTACCGCCGCACGGCCGGCGGCACGAACACCCCGAGCAACACGGCACACCCCATCACGGCAGTTGACCCCATGGACGTCGGAGCGCGGCCTGGCCGAACAGGGCAGCACCATGCTCCTGGACGGCCTCACCGCGTTCGTCGCCCGGTAGCGGGACGACCGGGGCTAGAGCAGCGCCAGCTGCCCCTCGGGGCCTTCCTCCGGGCCGGCCAGGACCGAGGCGGGGCGGCGGGCCGTCGCCGGTACGGGGAGCACGCCCGCCGCGCGCAGCTCCGCCGCCGTGATCGGGTCGGGCACCGAGGACTCCTCCAGGGGCCGCAGATCGGACAGCAGGGCCAGGACCGTGATCAGCTCCAGGAGTTCCGACGTCCACACCTGCGGCCAGGTCGCCGGGCGGATCGCCGCCAGCGTGCCCGGCTCGGGGGCGGTGACGCGGGCCGCGAACCACTGCTCGAGGACGCGCACGCCGCCCACCTCGTAGTCCCAGGCCTCCGGCGGCACCGGGGAGATGCGGCCCTCGTCCAGCAGCAGGGCCTCCTCGTCCCGGTCGTAGCGCACGGCCACGGGCCGGGACGGCAGTGGGGCGCGGACGTACGGGCGGCGGCCGCCGGGGAGTCTCGGGCGCTCACCGTCGCGGCGCATCAGCCACAGCAGCCGGTGTCCGTGCTCCAGGCCCCGCTCCCACGCCTCGGCGTCCCCGGTGAGCGGGACGGTGCGGTCGGGGCGGGCCGTGGCCGTGATCCAGGCCAGGACGTCGAGCGGCGCGGGGGTGCCGCCCAGGCGCCCGGACAGGTGCTCCAGCAGACCCGGGGCCAGGTTCGGCTCCAGGCCGCCGGGGCGGCGGAACAGCGGACGCACGCGGCCGGGGCGGAGCAGGGGGAGCAGCGAGGTGGCCAGGAGGGTCTCCGGCGCTTCCACCAGGAAGACCTGCCGCTCGTCCGACACCCGCCACAGCTCCGGGCGGGCCGCGTCGATCAGCCGCTGGTCGGGGATGAGCCACTGCTCGTCGAAGGGCGCGTACAGCACCCGCACCGGCTCCGGGCACGGGCCCGAGGCGCGGACCAGCTTCTCGGTGCCGCTGTCCGCCCGGCCGGGCAGCTGACCGACCGCGCTGTGCAGCGTGCGCGAGCGGCTCGGCTCGAACAGGGCCTCGCGGTCGGGGCCCTCGGCCTTCACCAGGGCGTCCCAGCGGGCCTTCAGGGACGCCGCGTCGGGCGCCGCCGGCCAGCCCCGGCCGAGCCGCGGCGGTGCGACGGACCACGGCATGAGGTCCGCCAGCAGCGGAGCGTCGTCGTGCGTCACGCCCCGCATCGTACGACGTGTCCCGGGCTCCCCAGGGGCGCGGGGAAGCCCGCTCGCGGGCCCGCGGCGCTCAGGTGGCCTCCAGGGTCACCGTGAAGGAGAACCGGTCACCGCGGTAGTGGATGACGGCCACGTCCAAGGGGCGCCCCTCGGCGTCGTACGTGACGCCCGTGTAGTGCAGGATCGGGCTCAGCAGGGGCACGTGCAGCAGCCGGGCCGTCTCCGGATCGGCCAGCCGCGCCTCGACCGTGTCCGTGATGCGGCTGATGTCCACCCCCACCACGTCCCGCAGCACCTTGGTCATCGGCCACCGGGCCAGATCGTCCAGGTCGATCCGCGCGGCCAGTTCGGGACGCACGTAGTTGCGGGCGTGGTTGGTCGGCTCACCGGTCTTCTCGTCGCTGCGCAGCCGGTGGTACGTCGCCACCTCCGCCACCTGCGGGAAGAACTCGGCGAGTTCACCCGGCACGGGGGCGGTGCCGTGGTCCAGCAGCCGGGTCGTCATGCCGGACTGCTGGGCCACGATCGCGTCCACCGAGCCGAGCAGCCGCACCGGCGCTCCCCGGCGCGCGTCCGGCTCGATGAACGTGCCCCGCCGCCGGTGGCGCGAGATCAGCCCCTCGTCCTCCAGCTCCTTCAGCGCCTGCCGCATGGTCAGCACGCTCACCCCGTAGTGCCCGGCCAGCTGCTCCTCCGTGGGCAGCCGCAGCGGGTCCTGGGGCGAGCGGCCGAGGATCGAGGCGCGCAGCGACTGCGACACCTGGTACCACAGCGGCAGCTTGCGGTTCAGGACGATCGAGTCCGGGGCGAAGGAGGTCACGGGCCATCCGTACCGTCAGGAAATGATCAGTGCAAGGGGCGGAAGTGCCGCTGGAGGCCCTGCCACACGTCGTCGTAGCGCTGCTGGAGGTGCTCGGCCCGGGCCGCGTGCGGCGTGAGGGTCACCGGCCAGCGGGTCTCGAACATGAAGGCCAGGCCGTCGTCGATCTTCTGCGGCTTCAGCTCGGCGGCGCTCGCCCGGTCGAAGGTCTCCCGGTCCGGGCCGTGCGCCGACATCATGTTGTGCAGCGAGCCGCCGCCCGGCACGAAGCCTTCTGCCTTGGCGTCGTAGGCGCCCTCGATCAGGCCCATGTACTCGCTCATCACGTTCCGGTGGAAGTACGGCGGACGGAAGGTGTCCTCGCCCACGAGCCAGCGCGGCGCGAACACCACGAAGTCGACTCCGGCCAGGCCCGGGGTGTCCGACGGGGAGGTCAGCACCGTGAAGATCGACGGGTCCGGGTGGTCGTAGGTGATGGAGCCGATCACATTGAACCGGCGCAGGTCGTAGACGTAGGGCACATGGTTGCCGTGCCAGGCCACGACATCGAGCGGGGAGTGGTCGTAGGTGGCGGTCCACAGGTTGCCGCAGAACTTGTTCACCACCTCCACGGGGCCCTCGACGTCCTCGTAGGCGGCGACCGGTGCCTGGAAGTCCCGGGGGTTGGCGAGGCCGTTGGCGCCGATCGGACCCAGGTCGGGCAGCCGGAAGGGCGCGCCGTAGTTCTCGCACACATAACCGCGGGCGGACTCGTCGAGCAGCTCCACACGGAAACGGACCCCACGCGGGATCAGCGCCACATGTCCGGGCTCCACATGGAGCAGCCCGAACTCCGTGCGCAGCAGCAGTCCGCCGCGCTCCGGGACGATCAGCAGCTCGCCGTCGGAGTCGCTGAACACCCGCTCCATGGAGGCGTTGGCGGAGTAGAGGTGGATGGCGATGCCGGTGCGCTGGGTGGCGTCGCCGTTGCCGCCGAGCGTCCACAGGCCCGCGAGGAAGTCCGTCTCGGGTGCCGGATCGGGCAGGGGGTTCCAGCGCAGGCGGTTGGGGTCGGGCACGGTCTGGGTGAAGGGGGCCGTGCGGAGTGTGCCGTTGTGGGTCCGGGTGAACGCCGGGTGCGCCGCCGACGGGCGGATCCGGTACAGCCAGGAACGGCGGTTGTTCGCCCGCGGCTCGGTGAAGGCCGTGCCGCTCAGCTGTTCCGCGTACAGCCCGAGCGGCGCCCGCTGGGGCGAGTTGCGGCCCTCGGGCAGTGCGCCCGGGACGGCCTCGGAGCTGTGCTCGTTGCCGAAGCCGGAGAGATAGGTCAGCCCTTCGGCGGTCTTCCGCGCGTCCGCGCCCATGTTCGCTGCTCCTTGCGGTCCGATTCCTATGCAACACCGTAGGATTGCGTTTTCCCCGGCGCAAGAGGGACGCGGCCCTCCTCTCGGCGGATGACCCGAACCCGACTTGAGGACGATCCGCCGTGCCGGACGTGTGTTCTAGGCTCCCCGCCATGTCGTGGACACGTAGACCCCTCGCCGTGCTCGCGGTCTGTGTCCTCTCCCTGGCCGGATCAGCGGGCTGCGGCTCCAGCGACGCGCCGGAAGGAGGTGCGTCGCCCTCACCGGTGGGCAGGCTCCTGGAGGGCCGGGACAAGGAGGGGCGGCCCTATCGCGAGGTGGAGCGCGACGGCGCCCCCGACGTCGGCGTCGAGGTGCAGCCCGACGCGGACGGCGGCTGGGACGTGCGCCTGACCGTGCGCAACTTCCGCTTCTCGCCGGCCGGGTCGCCGGCAAGGGCGGTG
>NZ_JAPSKN010000201.1:4758-7351 GCF_031181705.1 Streptomyces sp. | reverse complement strand
CTGTCGGGGTGGCGGGATTTGAACCCACGACCTCTTCGTCCCGAACGAAGCGCGCTGCCAAGCTGCGCTACACCCCGATGTCGCTGCTGTCGCGGCGACGTCGTTTACTTTAGCCCACCGGTGGCTAGAGACGAAATCCGGTTTTGCCGCGGTGGCGCATGAGGGCCGGGCGGGCGTGGTCCAGCGCCACGAGGAGGACTGCCAGGGCGTAGATGGCCAGGCCGAGGAGGAGGGCGTTGCCCAGGACGTGCTTGTAGCCGTCCTGGCCGACGTCCAGGAACGGGTAGAGGTAGCGGTCCGTGGTGCCCGGGAGGAGCAGCTCGCCCCGGATGAGGGAGAAGGCCAGATAGGCCAAGGGGTAGAGCAGCCAGGTCGGGGCGTGGCGCAGGCGCAGACGGCCCGGGCTCGTGAGCAGCAGCCAGTCCAGTACGGCCGCGATCGGCGTCACCGTGTGGAGCGTGTGGTGGGCCAGGGCCTGCCAGCCGGTGGGGGCGGCGGCCTCGCCCGTGAGGGAGAAGGGGCTCGCCTCGTTCGCCAGGAGCAGGTGGTGCACCAGGGCCGCGACGACGACGTAGAGCAGGGTCGCGCCCAGGAGGGAGCCGGGCAGGGGGCGGGCGGCCGTCCATGCTCGGCGGGCCGAGAAGATCATGACCACGGCCAGCAGGGCGTTCGCCTGGACCGCGAAGTAGCCCGCGGTCCGGGAGGGGTCGCCGAGGAGCAGTTCGAGCGTCACGCCGGCGGTCGCCGCGAGGGCGATCAGCAGGCGGTAGGCCGCCGCCGCGGGGCGGCGGACCGGCGTGACGACGGCCGTGGCCGGGACGGGGGTGGGCCGGAGCGCCGGCTTGCGCGGGATCGCGGGGAGGTCCGGGATGTCCCTGGGTATCGGGGCTGTCATGCTCCCAAGCTGACAGAACCGGACAAAGGGGGCTATACGGGCGCCGCTGTGTGGGTTACCCCCGTATCCCCGTATCCCCGTATCCCGGTATCCACGTGCCCCCGTGCCTCCGTGCCCCCGTACTCCCCTTACCCGTCCCCCCGGCTACTCCCGCCCCACCAGCGTCAGCAGCGTCGCCTCCGGCGGGCACGCGAACCGGACCGGCGTGTAGCGGTTCGTGCCGCAGCCGGCCGAGACGTGGAGGTACGACGTGCGGCCCTGCGCCGAGTGCGTGGACAGGCCCTTCACCCGGTCCGTGTCCAGGTCGCAGTTGGTGACCAGGGCGCCGTAGAAGGGGATGCAGAGCTGGCCGCCGTGGGTGTGGCCGGCCAGGATCAGGGGATAGCCGTCGGCGGTGAAGGCGTCCAGGGAGCGCAGGTACGGGGCGTGGACGACGCCCATGGAGAAGTCGGCCGCGTCCGACGGGCCGCCGGCCACCTGGTCGTAGCGGTCCCGCTTGATGTGCGGGTCGTCCAGGCCCGTCAGCTCCAGTGACAGGCCCTCGATCTTGAGCGTGCCGCGGGTGTTCGTCAGGTTGAGCCAGCCCGCCGCGTCGAAAGCGTCCCGGAGGTCCTCCCACGGGTTGTGCACCGCGCCGACGGCCGGCGGGTTGCCGTTCAGGCCGTGGCGGCCCTGGGCCTTCTCCATCAGGTAGCGGGCGGGGTTGCGCAGCTTGGGGCCGTAGTAGTCGTTGGAGCCGAAGACGTACGCGCCCGGGAACTCCATCAGGGGGCCGAGCGCGTCCAGGACCTCCGGTACGCCCTCCGGGTCGGAGAGGTTGTCGCCCGTGTTGATCACGAAGTCGGGGCGCAGACCGGCCAGGGACCGCAGCCAGCGCTGCTTCTTGCGCTGGCCGCCGACCATGTGGATGTCCGAGACCTGGAGCACGCGCAGGGGGCGCATCCCCGGGGGCAGCACCGGCACCGTGACCCGGCGCAGGCGGAAGGAGCGGGCCTCGAAGCCCGCCGCGTACAGCAGACCGGCGGCGCCAGCCGCCGCGATTCCCAGGGGGACTTTGTATCGCGCGCGCATACGACCATCGTGTCAGACCGGGCGGGATGCCCGCGTCCGGCCGGTGCCCGAAATGGCCTGGCGGTACGGGCTCTTGCACTGCCGCCCCGTAAATGGAGCGTGGCTTTCGCGTCGCACCTGCGACAATCGATGCCATGACCACGCTCAAGTCGAAGCTGCAGGATGACCTCAACGCCGCGATCAAGGAGCGCGACGAGCTGCGCTCCTCGACGCTCCGGCTGACGCTCGCCGCGATCACCAAGGAGGAGGTCGCGGGCAAGGAGAAGCGCGAGCTCTCCGACGACGAGGTGCAGAAGGTGATCACCCGCGAGGCGAAGAAGCGGCGCGAGGCGGCCGAGGCCTTCGCGCAGGGCGGTCGTGCCGAGCAGGCGGAGCGGGAGAAGGCGGAGGGCGAGGTGCTCGCCGGCTACCTGCCCAAGCAGCTGTCCGACGAGGAGCTCCAGCGGATCGTGGCCCAGGCCGTCGAGGAGGCCAAGGCGGCCGGTGCGGAGGGGCCGCGCGCGATGGGCGCGGTCATGAAGATCGTGAACCCGAAGGTGGCGGGTCAGGCCGAGGGCGGCCGCGTCGCCGCCGCGGTGAAGAAGCTGCTGGCCGGCTGACCGCCCGGCCTTCCGGAAGAACGGAAGA
>NZ_JAPSKN010000201.1:0-4658 GCF_031181705.1 Streptomyces sp. | reverse complement strand
GGGCGGGGTCAGCCGAAACGGCCTCCGTTGCCGTTGCCGCCCCCGTTGTCCTGCCCCCGGAACAAGCCCTCCGGGATGGAGAACGACGGGGCCGGGAAGGGCTCGCCGCCGCCTCCGCCACCGTTGTTGTTGCCGCCGACCAGACCGCCGACGAAGCCGTCGTCGCCGCCTCCGCCCCCGTTGTCGCCGTTGTTCCCGTCGTCCCGGCCGCCGTCGTCGCCCCCACCGTCGCCGTCGCCGCGGTCGCGGTCGATGCCGTCGGGGATGTGGACGTCGTTGAACTGCTCGACGGGCTTGCCCTCCAGCGCGCCGGACATCATGTCGCGCCAGATCGGGCCGGGGACCTCACCACCGAAGACCTTGCCGTGCGTCCGGCCGCCGATGGTGATGTTCACCATCTTCCGCTTGTGCGCGGGATCGCCGACCCACACGGCGCCGGCCATGTTCGGCGTGTAGCCCACGAACCAGGCCGCGTAGCGCTCGTCCGTCGTACCCGTCTTGCCCGCGCTGGGACGGCTGCCGAGGCCCGCCTTCGAACCCGTGCCGTCCTCGACGACGCCCTTCAGCAGCTCGTTGATCGTGTCGGCGGTCTCCTCCGACATGGCGCGCGAGCACGTCGACTTCGGGACCTCCAGCTTCTTGGACGCGTCGCCGACCCGCTGGCTGACCGACTCGATGGCGACCGGCGTGCAGTACATGCCCCGCGAGGCGAAGGTCGCGTACGCGTTCGCCATGGTCAGCGGGGACATCTCCTGCGTGCCGAGGGCGATGGACGGGGCCTGGTCCATCTTGCGGCCGTCGGCCCGCTCGACGCCCATCTTCTTCGCCATGGTCGTCACCGGGCAGATGCCGATGTCGCTGATCATCTGCACGTAGTAGGTGTTGACCGACTTGGCGGTCGCCTCCTTCATGTCGTACGGGCCGACCTCGGACTCGTTCTCGTTCTCCAGCCGGGCCGGGTTGCTGCGGCTGTTCTGCCAGGTCTTGCCGTCGCACGCCGAGACCGGCGAGGGGTAGGCCATCTGGTACGGCGCCGAATACACCTTGTTCGCCGGCATGCCGTCCTGGAGGGCCGCCGCGGCCACGATCGGCTTGAACGTCGAACCGGGCTGGTAGCCCATGCCGCCGCCCATGGACTGGTCGACGGACAGGTTGATCTGCGTCTCGTTCTTCTTGAAGCCGTACGGACGCGACTGGCCCATGGCGAGGATCTTGCCGGTGCCGGGCTGGACGACGGTGGCGGCGGTGGCCACCTCGTCGCTCTTGTAGACGTGGTCCTTGATGGACCGCTGGGCCGCGTCCTGGGCCTGCGGGTCCATCGTCGTGCGGATCGTGAGGCCGCCCTGGTTCCAGATCTTCGCCCGGGCCTCCCGGGACTTGCCGAAGACCGGGTCCGTGAGGAAGACCTCGCGCACGTAGTCGCAGAAGAAGCCCGCGCCCTTGACCGCCGTGATGCAGCCGTTCCTGGGCTTGCTGACCTTCAGGCCCAGCGGGGTCTTCGTCGCCGCGGCGGCCTGCGCCCGGGAGATGTCGCCGACCTCGGCCATGCGGCGCAGCACGATGTTGCGGCGCTTGGTGGCCTCGGCCTCGTCGTTGACCGGGTCGTAGCGGCTGGGCGACTGGACGATGCCGGCGAGGAGGGCCGCCTCCTGGACGTTCAGGTCCTTGGCCGACTTGGAGAAGTAGCGCCGGGCCGCGGCCTCGACGCCGTAGGCCTGCTGGCCGAAGAAGGTGATGTTCAGGTAGTTCTCGAGGATCTTCTTCTTGCCCAGCTCCTCCTCGACCTGGATCGCGTACTTGAGCTCGCGGATCTTGCGGCCGATGGTCTGCTGGGTGGCCTGCGCGACCTTCGTCGGGTCGTCGCCCGCCTCCTCGACGAAGACGTTCTTGACGTACTGCTGCGTCAGCGTCGAGGCGCCCTGGGCGACCTCACCGCTGCGCGCGTTCTTGTTCAGGGCGCGCAGCACGCCCTTCAGGTCGACCGCGCCGTGCTGGTAGAAGCGCGAGTCCTCGATCGCGACGATCGCCTTCTGCATGTACGGCGACATGTCCTTGAGGGGGACCACCGTGCGGTCGCGCGAGTAGACGGTGGCGATCTGGCCGCCGTCGGCGTCGAGGATGGTGGTCCGCTGACTCAGCGGCGGGGTCTTGAGGTTGGCCGGGAGTTCGTCGAAGCTCTCGACCGATCCCTTCGCCGCCAGCCCCAGCGCGCCCACCGCGGGCAGCGCGATGCCGGCCAGCACGGCCCCCGCGAGGACACTGACACCGAGGAACTTGGCGGCCTGCTGCGTGGGAGACAGACCACCGCCCGAGCGCTTCTTTGGCATGAGGGCAGCCTACGTTCTCAATCGCCGGACACGCGTATATGCCTTGGCCTAAGCTGCTCCCGACTGTCACAGCAGTGAGGCCACGTATCAATACGTCCGGCGACCCCGAATCGTTCCGGGTGTTCCCCGACTTCTTTGGTGGGGACGTGTCCGAATCCGCCTTCTGTGTCATGCGTCGTCCGGTGTGACGCAACTGAACTGCCCCGTTTTGACGGGAAAGTCATGTATGTCGCCACCTCACTCCCCCGGGTGATCTGCCGCTTACCCATAGTCCGTTCGGGCCATTCAAGATTGGGCCCGCTGGGGGTGTTGCGCTGTGCCCACCTTCCGTAACGTCCTCAACTGGCGGCGGTGAATATGCCGCTGCCGCCGTGGGGGAGCCTCGATTCGGGAGAGGACGGCGCCGGTATGGGCTGGGTAACCGACTGGAGTGCGCAGGCGGCCTGCCGCACTACCGATCCGGATGAACTGTTCGTTCAAGGAGCAGCGCAGAACAGGGCCAAGGCGGTGTGCACCGGATGCCCGGTGCGTACGGAGTGCCTGGCCGACGCGCTGGACAACCGCGTCGAGTTCGGCGTGTGGGGAGGCATGACGGAGCGGGAGCGCCGCGCGTTGCTGCGCAGGCGGCCCACGGTGACCTCCTGGCGCCGGCTGCTGGAGACGGCGCGCACGGAGTACGAGCGCGGCACGGGTGTCGTGCCCCTGGACGACGACGAGATCTACGAGAACTACGCGGCGGTGAGCTGAGCCTCTCCGGGAGCTCCGCAGGTCCGACGGCCCTTCACGGGCCCTTCGCCGTCACCGCACCCGCCACGGACGGTGCTCGGATCGCCCGGGGTGCTCAGCCACCGGACGGTGCTCAGGCGCTCGCCTCGGGCAGCACGGAGGCGTCGGGCAGCTCGCGCTCGTTGGCCGCCAGGCGGTCGCCGATGGCGCGCAGTCCCGCGAGGTCGTGCACATCGCCGGGCAGCGCGGCCACTTCCGTCACGGCCACCTCCGGGTGGAGCGCGGTGAAGCGGTCACGCGTGCGCTGCTCACGGTGCAGCATGTGCATCCGGTCGGCGTGCAGCCTCAGCAGGCCGGCCGTGAGCTGGTCGACGGACCGCTCGGCAGAGCCGGACGCCTGCGGGTCCTCGGCGTCCGCTGTGTCCTGGGCGTCCTCGGCGGGGGAGCCACCGTCGGCTGCCGGACCAGCGGCGCGAGCTGGTGTCTCGGGCGTGGGAGAGTCTGAACTGTCCTGTGCGTCGGGGGAGTTACGAAGTACTGCTTTCCCGCCCTCCTGATCCACAATGCGGGGCTCTTCAAGATTTTCCGCGGCGGCGAGGGCCCGCTCGGCCGACAGCCCGTCGGCGCCGCTGCCGTGGACCCGGTTGAGCACCAGACCGGCCAGCGGCATGTCCTCCGCGGCCAGGCGCTCCACGAAGTAGGCGGCCTCGCGCAGCGCGTCCCGCTCCGGGGCCGCGACCACGAGGAACGCCGTCCCGGGCGCCTGGAGCAGCTTGTACGTCGCGTCCGCGCGCGTGCGGAAGCCGCCGAAGGTGGTGTCCATCGCGGAGACGAACGTCTGCACGTCCTTCAGGAGCTGACCGCCCAGCAGCTTGCCGAGGGTGCCGGTCATCATCGACATCCCGACGTTCAGGAACTTCATCCCGGCGCGGCCGCCCAGCTTCGCCGGGGCCGTCAGCAGCCGGATCAGCCGCCCGTCCAGGAACGACCCGAGCCGCTTGGGCGCGTCCAGGAAGTCCAGCGCCGAGCGCGACGGCGGGGTGTCGACGACGATGAGGTCCCACTCGTCCCGGGCGCGCAGCTGCCCGAGCTTCTCCATCGCCATGTACTCCTGCGTGCCCGCGAAGCCCGCCGAGAGCGACTGGTAGAAGGGGTTGCCCAGGATCGCGGCCGCCCGCTCGGGGTCCGCGTGCGCCTCGACGATCTCGTCGAAGGTGCGCTTCATGTCGAGCATCATCGCGTGCAGCTCGCCGCCCGCGGAGTCGTCGATGCCCTTCACCCGGCGCGGGGTGTTGTCCAGGGAGTCGATGCCCATGGACTGGGCGAGACGGCGGGCCGGGTCGATGGTGAGCACGACGACCTTGCGGCCCCGCTCGGCCGCGCGCAGGCCCAGGGCGGCGGCCGTCGTGGTCTTGCCGACGCCGCCCGAGCCGCAGCACACCACGATCCGGGTCTTCGGGTCCGCCAGCAGCGGATCCACGTCCAGCAGGCGCGCGGGGGCGAGGCGGGGGCGGGTCGCGTCGTGCGCGTGCACCGGGTCCGGACGGCTCATGACATCCCCTGCTTCCGACTCGTGACGAGCTCTGCCTGTCCGGCCTGTCCGGC
>NZ_JAPSKN010000200.1 GCF_031181705.1 Streptomyces sp. | reverse complement strand
GTGCGCTCCTGCACGTACTGCTTGGCGAACCGGACGGCGGCCTTGGCCTGGGCGTAGGCGCCGAAGGCGATGCCCCAGCGCTCGGAGGCCAGGTTGTGGCCGAGGTAGTAGAAGCCCTTGTTCTCCTCGCCGAGGAGATCCTCGACGGGCACCTTGACGTCGACGAACGCGAGCTCGGCGGTGTCGGAGGTCTTCAGGCCGAGCTTGTCGAGCTTGCGGCCGACGGAGTAGCCCTCGGACTTGGTGTCCACGGCGAACAGCGAGATGCCGTGGCGGCGGTCCTCGGCGGTCGGGGCGGACGTCCGGGCGCAGACGATGACCCGGTCGGCGTGCACACCGCCGGTGATGAAGGTCTTGGCGCCGTTGAGGACGTAGTGCGTGCCGTCCTCGCTGAGCCTGGCGGTGGACTTCATGCCCGCGAGGTCGGAACCGGTGCCCGGCTCCGTCATCGCGATGGCCCACATCTCCTCGCCGGTGACGAACTTCGGCAGGTACCGCTTCTTCTGCTCGTCCGTCGCCAGCATCTTGATGTAGGGCAGGGCGAGCAGCACGTGCACGCCGGAGCCGCCGAACTGGACACCGGCGCGAGCGGTCTCCTCGTACAGCACGGCCTCGAACTTGTGCGTCTCCAGGCCGGCGCCGCCGAACTCCTCCGGCACGTTGATGCCGAAGATGCCCAGCTCACCGAGCTTGTAGTAGAAGTCACGGGGGGCCTGGCCCGCCGCGAACCACTCGTCGTACACGGGTACGACCTCGGCCTCGATGAAGGCGCGGATGGTCTCCCGGAACGCCTCGTGATCCTCGTTGAACACCGTACGGCGCACGCCGCCACCTCCACGACCTCTGTCTAAGCGCTTGCTCAGCCAAAGATACCGGCGAGTATTGAGGGGGTCCAGGGTGGGGGTGGGGTGGCGCTCGTCACGGTGGGGGTGGGCACAGGGGGCGCGACTCCGCCGGGGCCCGGGGCGGAGCCCCGGGGCGAGGGCGGCCTCTTGCCCGACCGTGTCGGGCGGACGGGTGGGCGGGTGGGCAAGCCCCCCTCAGACCCCCACCGCCGCAAACGCCCCCCGGGCCATCCGATGCAGCAACTCGGCCGTAGCCCCCCGCCCGGGCAACGACCCACCCCTCCCCAGGTGCGGCGTCGAGTTCAGCAGCCCGAACACCGAGTGCACAGCCGACCGTGCCGCCGGCTCCCCCAGCCCCGGGTACACCTCCCGCACCACCCCCACCCACAGCTCCACGTACTGCCGCTGCAGCTGCCGCACCATCTTCCGGTCGCTGTCCCGGAGGCGATCCAGCTCCCGGTCGTGCAGGGTGATCAGAGGCCGGTCGTCCAGCGCGAAGTCGATATGCCCCTCGATCAGTGAGTCCAGCACCCCCTCCGCCCCGCCCCCGTCCGCCTCGGCCACCCTCCGCCTGGCCCCGGTCAGCAACTGCCCACTGATCCCCACCAGCAGCTCCGCGAGCATCGCGTCCTTGCCGGGGAAGTGCCGGTACAGCCCGGGTCCGCTGATCCCGACCGCGGCGCCTATCTCGTCGACCCCGACCCCGTGGAAGCCCCGCTCGGCGAAGAGCCGCGCGGCCTCCTTGAGGATCTGCTCACGGCGGGTGGGGGCGTCGGTTCTGGTGGCCATGAAAACAATTCTAGACAGGGAGGTTAGCGGTCGTTAACCTGGAGGAAATGCGTTAACGCTCATTAACAAGTGAGGGGACCCGCAGGATGCACGAGGCACCGGAGCTCACGAGCGCGGCAGACCCCGCGTCGGAGGCCTTTCGGGCCAACGAGGAGGCGCACCGCACCCTCGTGGAGGAGCTGCGCACCAAGCTGGCCGCGGCCGCACAGGGCGGCGGCGAGAAGGCCCGCGCCCGCCACACGGCCCGCGGCAAGCTGCTCCCCCGCGACCGCGTCGACACCCTCCTCGACCCCGGCTCACCCTTCCTGGAGCTCGCCCCGCTCGCGGCCGACGGGCTGTACGAGGGGCAGGCCCCGGCCGCGGGAGTCATCGCCGGCATCGGCCGGGTCAGCGGCCGCGAGACGGTGATCATCGCCAACGACGCCACGGTCAAGGGCGGCACGTACTACCCGATGACGGTCAAGAAGCACCTCCGCGCCCAGGAGGTCGCCCTCGACAACCGCCTGCCCTGCGTCTACCTGGTGGACTCCGGCGGCGCCTTCCTGCCCATGCAGGACGAGGTCTTCCCGGACCGCGACCACTTCGGCCGGATCTTCTACAACCAGGCCCGCATGTCCGGCGCCGGCATCCCCCAGATCGCCGCCGTCCTCGGCTCGTGCACGGCCGGCGGCGCGTACGTCCCGGCGATGAGCGACGAGGCGGTGATCGTCCGCAACCAGGGCACGATCTTCCTCGGCGGCCCGCCCCTGGTGAAGGCGGCCACCGGCGAGGTCGTCACGGCGGAGGAGCTCGGCGGCGGCGAGGTCCACTCCCGCGTCTCGGGCGTCACGGACCACCTCGCGGAGAACGACGCGCACGCCCTGCGCATCGTGCGCACGATCGTCTCCACGCTCCCCGCCCGGGGCGCCCTCCCCTGGGAGGTCACCGAGCCCGTCGAGCCCAAGGTCGACCCGCACGGCCTGTACGGCGCGGTCCCGGTCGACTCCCGTACCCCCTACGACGTGCGCGAGATCATCGCCCGGGTCGTCGACGGCTCCCGCTTCGCGGAGTTCAAGTCCGAGTTCGGCCAGACCCTGGTCACCGGCTTCGCCCGGATCCACGGCCACCCGGTGGGCATCGTCGCCAACAACGGCATCCTGTTCGCCGAGTCCGCCCAGAAGGGCGCCCACTTCATCGAGCTGTGCGACCAGCGCGGCATCCCGCTGGTCTTCCTGCAGAACATCTCGGGCTTCATGGTCGGCAAGGACTACGAGGCGGGCGGCATCGCCAAGCACGGCGCCAAGATGGTCACGGCCGTGGCCTGCACGCGCGTACCGAAGCTCACGGTCGTGGTCGGCGGCTCGTACGGCGCGGGCAACTACTCGATGTGCGGCCGGGCGTACTCCCCCCGCTTCCTGTGGATGTGGCCGAACGCCAAGATCTCGGTCATGGGCGGCGAGCAGGCCGCCTCGGTCCTCGCCACGGTCAAGCGCGACCAGCTGGAGGCCCGCGGCGAGTCCTGGCCGGCGCAGGACGAGGAGGCCTTCAAGGCACCGATCCGCGCCCAGTACGAGCGCCAGGGCAACGCCTACTACGCGACGGCCCGCCTCTGGGACGACGGTGTGATCGACCCGCTGGACACCCGTCAGGTCCTGGGCCTGGCCCTGACCGCCTGCGCCAACGCGCCCCTGGGTGATCCCCAGTTCGGCGTCTTCCGGATGTGAGGGGACGGACGACGATGTTCGAGACAGTGCTGGTGGCCAACCGGGGCGAGATCGCCGTACGCGTCATCCGGACGCTGCGGTCGATGGGCGTGCGCTCGGTGGCCGTCTTCTCCGACGCGGACGCCGACGCCCGGCACGTCCGCGAGGCGGACACGGCGGTGCGGATCGGCCCGGCCCCCGCCGCCGAGAGCTACCTGTCGGTGGAGCGCCTGCTGCAGGCCGCGGCCCGCACGGGCGCGCAGGCCGTCCACCCGGGCTACGGCTTCCTCGCCGAGAACGCCGCCTTCGCGCGCGCCTGCGCCGAGGCCGGCCTGGTCTTCATCGGCCCCCCGGCGGACGCGATCGCCCTGATGGGCGACAAGATCCGCGCCAAGGAGACGGTCCAGGAGGCCGGGGTGCCGGTGGTGCCCGGCGGCCGGGACCCGGAACTGGCCGAGGCGGCCCGCGCGCTGGGTGCCCCGGTGCTGCTGAAGCCCAGCGCGGGCGGCGGCGGCAAGGGCATGCGCCTGGTGCGGGACCTGACCCGGCTGGAGGACGAGATCGCCTCGGCCCGCCGCGAGGCCCGCGCCTCCTTCGGCGACGACACCCTGCTGGTGGAGCGCTGGATCGACCGGCCCCGCCACATCGAGATCCAGGTCCTCGCCGACGGCCACGGCAACGTGGTCCACCTGGGCGAGCGCGAGTGCTCCCTGCAGCGCCGCCACCAGAAGATCATCGAGGAGGCGCCGAGCGTCCTGCTGGACGAGGCCACGCGTGCCGCGATGGGCGAGGCGGCGGTCCAGGCGGCCCGCTCCTGCGGCTACCGGGGCGCGGGCACCGTGGAGTTCATCGTCCCGGGCAACGACCCGTCGTCGTACTACTTCATGGAGATGAACACCCGCCTCCAGGTGGAGCACCCGGTCACGGAGCTGGTCACGGGCCTGGACCTGGTCGAGTGGCAGCTGCGCGTCGCGGCCGGGGAGCCCCTGGCCTTCACGCAGGAGGACGTGCGCCTGACCGGGCACGCCGTGGAGGCCCGCGTCTGCGCCGAGGACCCGGCCCGCGGCTTCCTCCCCTCCGGCGGCACGGTGCTCAGGCTGCGCGAGCCGCAGGGCGAGGGCGTGCGCACCGACTCGGGCCTCACCGAGGGCACGGAGGTCGGCAGCCTCTACGACCCGATGCTCTCCAAGGTCATCGCCTACGGCCCCGACCGCGCGACCGCCCTGCGTAAGCTGCGCGCCGCCCTGGCGGAGACGGTGACGCTCGGCGTGCAGACCAACGCCGGTTTCCTGCGCCGCCTGCTCGCCCACCCGGCGGTGGTCTCCGGCGACATGGACACGGGCCTGGTCGAGCGCGAGGTGGAGAGCCTGCTCCCGGCGGACGTGCCCGAGGAGGTCTACGAGGCTGCGGCGGCTGTCCGCCTGGAGGCCCTGAAGCCCGAGCCGGGCGGCTGGACGGACCCGTTCTCGGTGCCGAGCGGCTGGCGTCTGGGCGGCGCCCGCAAGCCCCCCGCCTTCCATCTGAAGGTGCAGGACCCGCTGGAGTACACCCCGCGCGGCACGGCGACGGTCACCGACGACCGGGTCGCGGTGACCCTGGACGGCGTCCGGCACACCTTCCACCGCGCGGCCGACTGGCTCGGCCGCGACGGCGACGCCTGGCACGTCCGCGACCACGACCCGGTCGCCGCGTCCCTCACCCGGTCGGCGCACGCGGGAGCCGACTCCCTCACCGCCCCCATGCCCGGCACGGTGACCGTCGTGAAGGTCGCCGTCGGCGACGAGGTGAGCGCCGGTCAGAGCCTGCTGGTGGTGGAGGCGATGAAGATGGAGCACGTCATCTCCGCGCCGCATGCCGGCAAGGTCGCCGAGCTGGACGTGGCGCCGGGCACCACGGTCGCCATGGACCAGGTCCTGGCGGTCATCGCACCGAACGAGGAGGCGGCGCAATGACAGTCCCGGGGCTCCCGATGGCCGTCCCGGCCGGGGACCTGCCCGCCCGCGTCCGCATCCACGAGGTGGGCGCGCGCGACGGCCTGCAGAACGAGAAGGCGACGGTCCCCACGGAGGTCAAGGCGGAGTTCATCCGCCGCCTGGCCGACGCCGGCCTGACGACGATCGAGGCGACGAGCTTCGTCCACCCCAAGTGGGTCCCCCAACTGGCGGACGCGGAGCGGCTGTACCCGCTCGTCGGCGATCTGCCGGTGGCCCTCCCGGTCCTCGTCCCGAACGAGAGGGGCCTGGACCGCGCCCTGACGCTCGGCGCCCGCCGGGTCGCGGTCTTCGCCAGCGCCACGGAGTCCTTCGCCAAGGCCAACCTCAACCGCACGGTGGACGAGGCCCTGGCCATGTTCGAGCCGGTGGTGGCCCGGGCCAAGGCGGACGACGTCCACGTGCGCGGCTACCTGTCCATGTGCTTCGGCGACCCCTGGGAGGGCCCGGTCCCGATCCCGCAGGTGGTGAAGGTCTGCCGGGCCCTCACGGACATGGGCTGCGACGAACTGAGCCTCGGCGACACGATCGGCGTGGCGACCCCGGGCCACGTGGTCGCACTCCTCGCGGCCCTGGCCGAGGCGGGCATCCCCTCCTCCGCCCTCGGTGTCCACTTCCACGACACCTACGGCCAGGCGCTGGCCAACACCCTTGCCGCGCTCCAGCAGGGCGTGACGACGGTCGACGCCTCCGCGGGCGGCCTGGGCGGCTGCCCGTACGCGAAGTCGGCGACGGGCAACCTCGCCACCGAAGACCTCGTGTGGATGCTGCGGGGCCTCGGCATCGACACCGGAATCGACCTCGGCCGCCTCGTCGCCACGAGCACGTGGATGGCCGCCCACCTGGGCCGACCCAGCCCGTCCCGCACCGTCCGAGCCCTGTCCCACGAGGACACCGAGGAGCAGTGACCACCATGGACTACCGCCTTCCCACCGAGCTGGAAGAACTCCGCCGCACGGTCGAGGAGTTCGCACACGAGGTCGTTGCGCCCAAGATCGGCGACTTCTACGAGCGTCACGAGTTCCCGTACGAGATCGTCCGGGAGATGGGCCGCATGGGCCTGTTCGGCCTGCCGTTCCCGGAGGAGTACGGCGGCATGGGCGGCGACTACCTGGCCCTCGGCGTCGCCCTGGAGGAACTGGCGCGGGTCGACTCCTCGGTGGCCATCACCCTGGAGGCCGGCGTCTCCCTCGGCGCGATGCCCATCTACCGCTACGGCACTGAGGCGCAGAAGCAGGAGTGGCTCCCCCGCCTCTGCTCGGGCGAACTCCTCGGCGCGTTCGGCCTGACCGAGCCGGACGGCGGCAGCGACGCGGGAGCGACGCGCACGACGGCCCGCCTGGACGAGTCGACGAACGAGTGGGTCATCAACGGCACGAAGTGCTTCATCACCAACTCGGGCACGGACATCACGGGCCTGGTGACGGTCACGGCGGTCACGGGCCGCAAGCCCGACGGCAAGCCGCACATCTCCTCGATCATCGTCCCGTCGGGCACCCCCGGCTTCTCGGTCGCGGCCCCCTACTCCAAGGTCGGCTGGAACGCCTCGGACACCCGCGAGCTGTCCTTCTCGGACGTCCGCGTCCCGGCGGCGAATCTCCTGGGCGAGGAGGGCCGCGGCTACGCCCAGTTCCTGCGCATCCTCGACGAGGGCCGCATCGCGATCGCCGCCCTGGCGACGGGTCTGGCGCAGGGCTGCGTCGACGAGTCGGTCAAGTACGCCAAGGAGCGCCACGCGTTCGGCAAGCCGATCGCCGCGAACCAGGCGATCCAGTTCAAGATCGCGGACATGGAGATGAAGGCCCACACGGCCCGCCTCGCCTGGCGCGACGCGGCGGCCCGCCTGGTCGCGGGCGAGCCCTTCAAGAAGGAAGCGGCCCTCGCCAAGCTCCACTCCTCCACGGTCGCGGTGGACAACGCCCGCGAGGCGACCCAGATCCACGGCGGCTACGGCTTCATGAACGAGTACCCGGTCGCCCGCATGTGGCGCGACTCCAAGATCCTGGAAATCGGCGAGGGCACGAGCGAGGTCCAGCGCATGCTGATCGCCCGGGAGTTGGGC
>NZ_JAPSKN010000199.1 GCF_031181705.1 Streptomyces sp. | reverse complement strand
GTTCCAGTTCTGCGCTAGTTCCAGTTCTGCGCGGAGCGGCCCCGCTTGGTCTCCGAGCGCTGCTTCTTCTCCCGCAGCCGGCGTTCGTTGATGCCGCGCGGGACGCGGGTCGGCCTGCGGGGCCGGGGCGGGGGCGCGGTGGCCTCGGCCAGCAGCGCGGCGAGGCGTACGGCGGCGGTCTCGCGGTTGCGCCACTGGGAGCGGTGCTCGGAGGAGCGCACGGTGACGACCCCGTCCACCAGCCGCCCGGCCAGCCGCTCCAGCGCCCGCTGCTTCCACACGGCGGGCAGCGCCTCGGTCCGGGCCAGGTCGAAACTCAGTTCCACCTTGGAGTCACTGGTGTTGACGTGCTGCCCGCCCGGCCCCGAGGAACGCGAGAAACGCCACATGAGCTCGGCCTCGGGCAGGGAGACGGAGCCGCGGATGACATGGGGACCGGACATGCCGTCCATGTTCCCGCTCCTGTCCGGTCCACGTCACCCGAATATTCCGGGTAAAGAAAGTAAAGGACCTGGAACCTCGCGTACCCCTCTCCACGTTGGAGGGGGTAGCTGTAGCTTCGGTGCCGCAGCTTCTCTGCCGCACAAAACGAGGGAAGGGACTCCCAACAATGGCTGTAAGCCTGTCCAAGGGTGGCAACGTCTCGCTCACCAAGGAGGCTCCGGGCCTGACCGCCGTCACCGTGGGCCTCGGCTGGGACGTCCGCACCACCACCGGCACGGACTTCGACCTCGACGCCTCCGCGATCGCGGTCAACACGCAGGGCAAGGTCTACTCGGACGCCCACTTCGTCTTCTTCAACAACAAGCAGACGCCGGACAACACGATCGTCCACACCGGTGACAACCGCACGGGTGAGGGCGCCGGCGACGACGAGGCGATCAACGTCGACCTCGCCGCCCTCCCGGCCGACATCGACAAGATCGTCTTCCCGGTCTCGATCTACGACGCCGAGAACCGCTCGCAGAACTTCGGCCAGGTGCGCAACGCCTACATCCGCATCGTCAACCAGGCCGGCGGCGCCGAGATCGCCCGCTACGACCTGTCGGAGGACGCCGCCACGGAGACGGCCATGGTCTTCGGCGAGCTCTACCGCAACGGCGCCGAGTGGAAGTTCCGCGCCGTCGGCCAGGGCTACGCCTCGGGCCTGGTCGGCATCGCCCAGGACTTCGGCGTGAACGTCTGACGGACGCCCGAGCCATGTGAGGCAAGTCCCCCGGGCCGGACGACCGGCCCGGGGGCCCTCCCCCTCAGAGGCACGGGGAACCGCGCGACAAGCCGCCACGAGGCCCTTACCGCCGCCCGGGCGCAGCGCGCTCAGGCACTCTCAGGCCCGCTTTGGCCTGCCCTCCCCGTACAGCCAGTCGTCCCAGATCGCCTTGAAGTCCTCCCCGGGCGCCCGCTTCTCCACGTACGCCGTGAAGTCGGCCGTGGTGGCGTTCCCGTGCCGGTACTCGGCCGCCCAGCCCCTGAGGATCCGCCGGAACTCCTCGTCCCCGACGGTCTGGCGGACCTTGTGCAGCACCATCGCGCCCCGCCAGTACACCGGCGGGTCGGAGATCCGCGCGGCGCTCGGCGGGTCCGCCGGGGGGAACGCCCAGACGGCCTCACCGGCCTCCGCCGTGGCGAAGTAGTCGCCGGAGTACAGCGCGTCGAAGGTCTCCTGCGCGCTGCGCCCGCCGTGCTCCTCCTCCCACAGCCACTCCGCGTACGTGGCGAAGCCCTCGTTGAGCCACATGTCCCGCCAGCTCCCGGGGGAGACGGAGTCGCCGTACCACTGGTGCGCCAGCTCGTGGACGAGGAGCGTGGTGTCGGGGGCGCCCGGGAAGACCGGCCGGGTCTGGGTCTCCAGTGCGTAGCCGAGGTCGGGCGCGTGGTCCACGATCGCGCCGGCGGAGGAGAAGGGGTACGGCCCGAACCACCCCTGCGCCCAGCGCAGCACCTCGGGGATCCGCCCGAGCACCGGCCGGCTCGCCGCCGCCTCGGCCGGGTCCACGGCCGTGTACACGGGCAGTGCGCCCCCGGCCCGGGAACGGCCGATGTCGAAGCGGCCGATCGCGAGCGTGGCGAGGTAGCTCGCCATCGGCTCGGAGGAGTGCCACACGAACGTCGTCCGGCCCCGCGCGGTCGTCTCGGCCCGCAACTCCCCGTTGGACACGGCCCGCAGCCCCTGCGGCACGGTCACCGTGAGGTCGTACGCCGCCTTGTCGGAGGGGTGGTGGTTGCCGGGGAACCACGTCATCGACCCGGTCGGCTCGCCCAGCGCGAGCACCCCGTCCGCGGTGCGCAGCCAGCCCTCCAGGGAGCCGTCCGGGTCGGTGACCGTCCCGGGCGCGCCGGAGTAGCGGACGGTCACCCGGAACGTCTCGTCCCGGTCGACGTCCTCGCGCGGCCGGACCGTGAGCTCCTGCCCCGCTCGGTTGAAACGGGCGGTCTCGTCGCCGACGGTGACCTTCTCCACCTCCAGGCCGAGCAGGTCCAGGTTGAACGCGGAGAGGTCCTGGGTGGCCCGTGCGGTGAGGGTGGCCGTGCCGGTCAGGTGGTGCGCGTCCGGGTCGTAGGCGAGGCGCAGGCCGTAGTGGGAGACGTCGTAACCGCCGTTGCCCGCCTTCGGGAAGAACGGGTCGCGTACGCCGGAGCCGCCCGGGGTGCCGTGCACTCCGCCGCCGCAGCCGGTGAGGGCGAGGAGGGAGGCGAGCAGGGCGGGAACAAGTCGTACAGATCGGGCCACGCCCGCGATCCTACGGTCGCGTGACACCATCACCTGCGTGCTCGACATCGGCTACGCCCTCTCCAACCGCTTCCCCGACCCGCCGCAGACCGACTACCGCCGCGCGGACGTCCGCGCCCTGCGGCACGACCTGTTCTGCGGTGACGTCTACCTGGCGGACACCAAGACCGACCACGAGGTGTCCACGGCCTGGGGATGGGTGCCGGTGCTCGACTTCGCGTGGGCCCTGTGCGACATCGTGGAGCGGCTCGACCGCGACCCGGCGGGCTCCCGGGCGTCCCGGCCGCAGCGGGCGGAGCTGGACTTCACCGAGTCGACCGACCGGATGCTCTTCGAGCGCCGCTTCGGCTGGGTGGACATCGAGGCCGACTGGATGCGCGCGGAGGAACCCCCGCTCACCGTCTCCCACGCCGAACTGCGCCGCGAGGCCCGGGACTTCCTGCACGACCTGATCGCCGACCTCACCGACCTGCACGACGACCTAGCGGAGAACCCGGCGATCTGGACCCTCCAGGCCCGCTTCCCCCGCCTGCCGTAACCCGCCCGCAGCCCGGCGAGCCTTCCGGGGCTCAGCCCTCCACCCGGATCCCCCACTGCGCCGCCAGCACCGGCGCCAGATCCAGCAGCTGGGCCGGGCTGATCACCGCCCCGGCGAGCCGGTCCAGGCCCCGGCTGATCTCCAGGGACGCGGCCCCGCGCAGGTCGACGTCGACCAGGGTCGCCGCGTGCAGGTCGGCCCCCTTCAGCACGCAGTCGGTGAACTCCACCCGCTCCAGACGCGCCCCGCCGAAGTCCGGCTCGACCAGCACACAGCCCTCGAAGACGACGTCTCTGAGCCTCGCCGTGCGCAGGTTCAGATAGTCGATCTTGCCGCCGCGGATCAGCACCCGCTCCAGCACCGCCCCGTGCAGTTGCGGCCCGCCGAGCCGGGCGTCGGTCAGCTCCACGTCCCGCAGGGTCGCCTCGGCGAGGTCCGTACCGACGCCCCGGACGCCGTTGAGGACCGAGTCCAGGACGCGGGCGTGCCGCAGCCGCGTCTCCTCCAGGACGCATCCCGTCAGGGCGCAGTCCATGAACCGCGCGCCCGAGCCGTCCTGCCCGGTCAGGTCCCGCTCCCGGAACTCCAGCCCGTCGTAGTCCCCGTCCGGCTCCAGTCCGCCCCCCTCGTACGGCTCCAGCGGGGGCAGCCGCACCTCCGGTCGCCGCGCCCCCTTCACACCCGCACCGCCAACCGCTCTCCTCGCCATGCGCCCATGCTGCACCCCGCCACTGACAACGCCCCCGACCCGCGCGGACACCGCCATGTCACATGCCGTGGCCCCGGCCCGTCGTACTCACGAGAACGGACAGGCGACCCGCGAGGGCCGATCGAGGGGAGACCCCCAGTCATGCACCGCATCACCGTCATCGGCGGCGGCTTCGCCGGACTGACCGCGGCCATCACCGCTGCCGAGGCGGGCGCCAAGGTCACCGTCCACGAGGCCCACCACACCCTCGGCGGCCGGGCCCGCACCGCCGACGGCCCCTACCGGACCAACGAGGGGCCGCACGCCCTGTACAACGGCGGCCCGCACTGGGCCTGGCTCAGGCAGCGCGACCTCATCGGCCCGCTCGCCCCGCTGCCGCCGCTGGAGGCCGCCCGGCTCCGGCTGCGCCACCACGGCGTACTGCGCCGGACCCCGCCCTTCCCGATGCTGAAGCTGCTGCGCCGGACCGCCCGGCAGGCGCCCGTGGACGTCGACTTCCTCACCTGGGCCACCGGCATCGCGGGCGAGGAGGGCGCCCGCGCCGCCGCCCACTACTCCGCGGTCGCCCTCTTCCACCACGACCCCGGATCGCTGTCGGCCGCCTTCGTGCAGGAGCGGCTGCGCCGCGCCACCAAGCTCCCGCCCGAGGCGCACTACCCGCGCGGCGGCTGGGCCTCCCTCATCGACCGGATGGCCGCCCACGCCTGGAACCTGGGCGTCCGGATGGAGACCCTGTCGCGCGTCGACGCGCTCCCCACCGACACGCCCGTGGTCGTCGCGACCTCCCTGGACGCCGCCCGGCGCCTGCTCGGCGACGACTCCCTGACCTGGCCGAGCGGCCGTACCGTCCTGGTCGACCTGGCCGTCCGCACCCGCCGCGGGGACGCCTTCGCGGTCTCCGACCTGGACGCGCCCGGCTGGCTGGAACGGTTCACCGCCCAGGACCGTACGCTCGCCCCGGCCGGCGAGCAGCTGATCCAGGGCCAGATCCCCATCGCGCCGCACGAGTCGAAGGCCGACGGCACCGCCCGTGCCGAGCAGTTGCTCGACCTGGGCTTCCCGGGCTGGCGCGAGCGGGTCACCTGGCGGCGCGACGCCGTGGCCAACGGCCGTACGGGCGCGGTCGACCTGCCCGGCACCAGCTGGCGCGACCGGCCCGCCGTGGACCGGGGCGGCGGTGTCTACCTCGCCGGCGACCAGGTCGCGGCCCCCGGAGTGCTGTCGGAGGTCTCCTTCAACAGCGCCCTGACGGCGGTCTCCCTGGCCCTCGGGCGGCGCGAGCTTGACCTCAAGCAAGCTTGAGGTCGAAGGCTGGGGCCGACGACCGCCACGGGCAGACCCCGACGACACGAGGAGCCGCCATGCGCGCCATCCGCCTGCACGCCTTCGGCCCGGCCGAGAACCTCACCTACGAAGAGGTCGAGGACCCCCGCCCGGGCCCCGGCCAGGTCCGTGTCGCCGTACGGGCGGCGGGCGTCCACCTCCTGGACGCGGCCCTGCGCGAGGGCGTGCCGGGCGGCCCGGCGAACGAGCCGACGCCCCTGCCCACCATCCCCGGCCGCGAGGTCGCCGGCGTCGTCGAGTCCCTGGGCGCGGACGTCGACCCGGGCTGGCTCGGCAAGCGGGTCGTGGCCCACCTGGGCTTCGTCCCCGGTGGCTACGCCGAACTGGCCGTCACCGGGGCCGGACGCCTGCACGAGATCCCCGGCGGCCTGGACTTCGCCGAGGCCGTCGCCATGATCGGCACGGGCCGTACGGTGATGGGCATCCTGCAGTTCGCCGACCTCGGCCCCGACTCGGTCGCCGTCGTCCCGGCGGCCGCCGGAGGCATCGGCACCCTTGTCGTGCAGTACGCGAAGAACGCCGGCGCCACCGTCGTGGGACTGGCCGGCGGGCCGGTCAAGACCGCCCGGGTGCGGGCCGGCGGCGCCGACCTCGCCGTCGACTACACGGACCCCGACTGGCCCGGCAAGGTCCGCGCCCACCTCGGCGGCCGGACCGCGACCGTCGTCTTCGACGGCGTGGGCGGCGACGTGGCCCGCGAGGCCGTCGCCCTGCTCGGCCCCGGCGGCCGGCACATCGTCTTCGGCTGGTCCGGCGAGGGCATCAAGGAGGGCGGGCCCTACCTGGTCGAAGGGGTGTCGGAGCAGGTCCTCGGCCCCGTGATGCTGCGCAGGGCGGGCGGCCCCGACCCCGTCCGCACCCTCGAACTGCGCGCCCTCGCCGAGGCCGCGGCCGGCCGGCTCACCCCGGCCGTGCAGCGGTTCCCGCTCGCCGAGGCCGCCGCGGCGCACCGCGCGCTGGAGAACCGGGGGACGATCGGCAAGGTGGTCCTGGAGCCCTGACCGAGGCCCGGCCCCGGCCGGAAGCGACCGCTTCCCCGCCTTATTCACCTGACGCTCCCGGCACACCCCACTACCGTGCCGCAGGTGATCGAGATTCCCCGGGAACTGGCCGCGTCACAGGAGAAGTACAACGGGGAGGCGGGCCGCGCCTTCATCGCCGCGCTGCCGGACCTGACGGCCCGCTTCCTCGACCACTGGGCACTGACCCCGGACGGGCCGCCCCTGCACGGCGTGTCCGCCCTGGTCCTCCCGGTCCGCGGCCGGGACGGTACGCCCGCGGTCCTCAAGCTCCAGATCCGCGACGAGGAGAGCGAGGGCGAACCGGTCGCCCTGCGCTGCTGGGACGGCGACGGGGCCGTCCGTCTCCTGGACCACGACGAACCCACCGGCACCATGCTGCTGGAACGCCTCGACGAGACCCGCATGCTCTCCCACGTCGCGGACCCCCGCCAGGCCGTCGTCACCATCGCCGGGCTCCTCGCCCACCTCACCTCGTTCCCCGCCCCACCCGGCATGCGCCGCCTCGGCGGCATCGCCCGGGAGATGCTCGAGCAGACACCCCGGGCCCTGGCCCGCGTCCCCGACCCCGCGGCACGCGGCCTGATCGCGGACTGCGCGGCCGCCGTCCGCGAGGTCGCCGACGAACCGGGCGACCGCCTCCTGCACTGGGACCTGCACGACGAGAACGTCCTGGCCTGCGACCGCGCCCCCTGGCTCGCCATCGACCCCAAGCCCCTGGCGGGCGACCCCGGCTTCGAGCTGTGGCCGGCCCTCGCCGGCCGCTACGACCCGGACGACCTCCACTGGCGCTTCGACGCCATGACCGACATCCTCGCCCTGGACCGCGCCCGCGCCCACGCCTGGACCCTCGGCCGCCTCCTGCAGAACGCCCTCTGGGACGTCGAGGACGCCCGCCCCCTCGACCCCGCCCAACTGGACATGGCCCGCCGCCTGAACGAAAAGCCCAGGTCCGGGACGACCCGGCCTGGGCATTGAGGGAGCCCCCTGTCGGATTCGAACCGACGACCTACGCATTACAAGTGCGTTGCTCTGGCCAGCTGAGCTAAGGAGGCACGCGCGCCACGACGCCGCGCGCGAGGCGGCACCACTGTACACAGAGGCCGT
>NZ_JAPSKN010000052.1 GCF_031181705.1 Streptomyces sp. | reverse complement strand
CCCGCCGGCGGAGTACGAGCTGTCGGCTGTCCACCGCGCTCCTCCGGCAGCTGGCCGAGGGCAGCGCCGACGTCGCCGATCTCCTGGGGTGGGGCCGGGAGCACGCGGCGGAGGGCACTCCCGCGCCTCAGGAGCACCCGGCGCTGCTGCGGAAGTGGGCCGGGCTGTTACCTCGGTCCGCGGTGGACCTGGCGGGCCGGGTCCGGGTCGACCAGCTGTGCCGTCAGGCCGGCCAGGACCAGTCCGCAGGCGATGAGCAGGCCCTGGGACAGGGCGATGCCCGACCCGAGGACGGTCACACCGAGGGCGAGGCCCCACCAGGCACCGGTGCGCCGGTACTGCCTGGGCCGGACCGGGCGGCCGGACCGCAGGGCGCGGGCGAATCGGGGGTCCTCACGCTCCAGGTGCGCTGCGAGATCGACCAGACGTTCGTCTTCGGGTGGGGGCACGGCGACTCCTTCCGGAACCCGGCAGCGCTGGGGGGAGCAGGGCACGGCCGACGCCATGACACGTCCTGGGTGCCGGGCCCTGTGACGGTGCGACGGGGGACAGCCTGCCGCCGCCGTCCCACCGGGGCTTCAGCGTCTCCCCCCTCCAGAGGCGTCCGCCATCAGGCCCTGCCCCCATTCTTCCCGGTGGCCGCACCCCACGAACGCCGGGCGGCGGGGCGGGTGTTCGCGCCACTCATGGGTGGTGTCACTCATGACAACGCCTCCCGGGCCGTCACCGAGCGGGAGCAACCGCGAGGAGAGCACTGCGCCGCGGGCTCCCCCGCGAATGCCGCGATCCGGGGCCCCCTTGGTGCCGCGGCCCGAGGCTCCCCCGCGATGTCCTCAGCGCTCGGCCTCGGCGGGCTCGGGCACGGAGGGCGTGCCCCCGGCCGGGGTGTCGTCCGCCGGGTCCGGGGCGCCCCGGTCGGGTGACGTGCGGCCGGGCAGCAGGCCCTGGCCGGCCCGCAGCGCGCGGGCGAGCAGGTGGGCACGGCCGGCGGCGATGGGCCCGAGGACCGCGAGGACGAGGACGTACCCGGCGATGAACGGGGCGAGGCGGGCGTCCAGTCCGGCGGTGGCGGCCATGGCGGCCAGGATCAGCGCGAACTCCCCGCGGGCGACGAGCGTGGTGGCGATCTCGGCGGCGGGCTCGGTGCCGTAGCGGTAGACGCGGGCGACGAGGAGGCCCGCGGCGACGTTCATGACGACGGTCAGCGCGGCCGCGGCGGCGACCGGGCCCGCGACGGACAGGATGTCGCCGGGGTCGATGGACAGGCCGAAGGCGAAGAAGAAGATGGCCGCGAAGGCGTCGCGCAGCGGGTGCACCAGGTCCCGGATGCGGGGGCCGGAGGGTGTGCCGGCGAGGATCAGGCCGACCATGAACGCGCCGATGGCGTCGGCGACTCCGAGGACCTCGGACACTCCGGCCACCAGGACGGCCGCGCCGAGGAAGCTGATGACCAGGAGTTCGTCGTCGCGGGTCGCGATCAGGCGGCCGACCAGGCGGGTGCCGTAGCGGGCCGCGGCGGCCAGCGCCAGCAGGAAGCCGAAGGCCTTGGCGCCCTGCAGGATCACGTCGCCCATGCCCTGCGCGCCGCTGATGACCGGCTGAAGCGCGGCGAGGTACAGGGCGAGGAAGATGTCCTCCACGACGATGACGCCGAGGATGAGCCGTGTCTCGGGGCGGCCGATGCGGCCCAGGTCGATGAGGATCTTGGTGACGATGGCGGACGAGGAGATCCCGAGGACACCGGCGAGGACGAGGGCCTCCCGGACCCCCCAGCCCAGGGCGAAGCCGAAGGCCAGGCCCGCGCCGACGTTGAGCAGCAGGTAGATGCCGCCCGCGGTCAGCAGACGCCGGCCACCGCTTCTGAGGTCGTCGAGGTGGAACTCCAGGCCCAGGTAGAACAGCAGCAGCACCAGTCCGAGCGCGGAGAGCATCTGGAAGTCGTGTGCGTCCTCGACGATGACCAGGCCCGGGGTGTGCGGTCCGAGCAGGATGCCGGCGAGCATGAACAGCGGGATCGTCGGGAGTCCGATCCTGCCGCCGAGGCGGGCGAGGAAGGCGGCGGCGAGGAAGGCGCCGCCCATGGCGAGCAGGCTGTCAGCGTGTCCCACGGGTCACCGCCTTCGTGGGCGCGCGGCGGGCGGATCGTTTCATCGTGCGGGGACGGATAAGGGCTCCTCCTTGTGGGCGGTGCGGGGGGCGTCGTCGTGCGCCGCACGGCCGACGGCCGTCGGCTCAAGCGCGGGCGGCTCGGACGACGCTGCCAGCCTCACACGGGCACCGGTGGCGTGGCCATCGGTGCCCGCACCCATATCCGGACGGGGACGGACACCCATCCCGTCCCGTACTGCCGTTCCGTACTGCCGTTCCGTACTGCCGTCCCGTCAGACGTGCCGGTGTCCGATGCCCAGCAGGCTCGCCGCCGCCCCGAAGTCCTCGGCGTGGTGGCCGACCGCGAGGGACCAGTGGTGGCCCACGCCCGTGGCGCTCCACGCGTCGACCCATTCGCCGGGATCCCGGCCGAAGTCGACCCGGCTGGTGGTGTTGCCGATCTCCAGCAGCGGTCCGGGGACGACGGTGCCCTCGGAGGTGACGAAGGACAGGCTGCCATCGGCGTCCTGGCCCAGTCCGAGCAGGGTGACGGGCCCGTGCCGGACGTCGAACTCCACGCTCACGCCCCAGCCGCGCTTGCCGTGATAGACGCCGAGGCCGCGCAGCAGCGGGTCGCGGGAGGCGACGGCGAGGTGGGCGGGCCCGTCGTGGCCCATCTCCACCACGCCATCCTCGAAGTTCAGGGCCTGGATCTCCGTGAAGGACCCTCCGGCACCGATGCTCTGGGAGGCCAGCTGGGCGACGGAGGTGCGCAGTTCGTACTCGCCGGCGGCGGGCACGCCCCGGGCGGTGAGCAGGGAGGCGCCGAGGATCATGCCGGCGCCGAGCCGCTCGTGCAGTTCGCCGTCGAGGCCGCGGTGGTAGTAGGCGAGGCTGTCGAGCGCGAAGTCCGCCACGAGCCGGTCGAGGGCGACCGAGACGGTCGCTCCCCAGGCGAAGTCCTCCTCGTCCACGCTGTCGTCAAGGGTGAAGACCTGCCGGGCGAGCGCCATCCGCTCCCGCGTCTCGGTCTCGGTCACCCGCTCGACGCGGTGCCGCAGGTCGTCGAACTCCAGCACCTCCACGTGCGAGCCGAACGTCGCGGCCAGCAGGGTCGGGTCGGTCTGCACGTCGAGCATGCCGGGATACACGTGCCCCATGAGGCCGTGCCGGGCGTGCCGGAGCGCGGCACGCACGTGCGCGGCCCGGATCCACCGCTCGATGCGCCGCCAGGCGGACTCCTGCCGCAGCCAGCCCGACACCGAACGGAAGGGGACGCCGGCGCGCCGGAAGACGTTGCCGACCTCGGGGACGGGGCACTGCCCGCAGTAGGCCAGCCAGGCGCCGGTGTCGAAGGAGGCGTGGTCCATCCGCTCGGTCGGCTGGAGGTCGATGACCAGCACGGGGGTGTGCGAGCGCCGGGCGATCGGCAGCACCATGGAGGAGGTGAGGTAGGTCGTCAGGAACAGCACGATCAGGTCGCAGTCGGCGCGGCGCAACTGCTCGGCGGCGCGCGCTCCTTGTTGCGCGTCGGAGATGAACCCGGCGTCGGTCACCTCCGCGTCCATGGCCCGGAACCGCTCGGCGACGTAGGCGGCGGACTCCTTCAGTTGGGGGAGGAGTCCGGGGAACTGCGGCCAGTAGGCGCCGAGTCCGCCGGCGACCAGCCCGATGCGGGTGGGGCGCCGGGTGACCGGTGGGAGCAGGTCGTGCAGGGCGGCGGCCCGTACGGGCATGCGGTCCGCGGTCGTTGCCATGGTCGTGCTCCTTGTCGGGTCGGTCTGCTGCGGCTCAGGGGCTGGTGACGCGCAGGTCCGCTCTGCCGGGCACCGCACCGGGGGCGCGCGGGACCAGGACGCGGATGACGAACACGCCCGCGAACGCCGCGGCGGTCATGCAGGCGGTGATCGTCCAGAGCAGGACGGCCGGGCTGTGGTCGGCGAGGGCGGGGGTGAAGAACGCGGCGACCGCGAACACGCCCCGGGACAGGGCGTAGGTGAGGCCCTGCGTGGTGCCTCGGGTGTCGGCGGGCAGGGTGAGCTGCGACCACACCTTGTAGTTGGCCTCGCCGGCGAAGGGGTTGGAGAGCTGGTAGAGCACGAAGAACACGAGCATGCCGGCGAGGGCGCCCGCGGTGAGGGACGCGATGACGAACGCCAGGATCTGCACGACCGCGGCCACATGGAAGAGCCGGTCGCGCCAGGGGGTGTCGGCGACCCGGACGAAGGCGAGGGTCAGCAGGACCCCGATGGGGATGAAGGCCAGGTTGATGCCGGTGGCCAGGCTCTGGGAGGCGTCGCTGACGGTGACGAGGAGGTAGGTGCCGAACTGGCCGAAGGTGTTGGCGCCGAGTCCCCAGGTGACGTAGAAGACGAACGTCGCGGCCATCGGCAGCAGGGCGGCGCGGGTCCACACGCTCTTGAGCGGGATGCCCTCCGGGGCGTCCCGCGGCTCCGGGAGGGCCGTCCCGTGCCCGGCCGGCAGTTTCAGCCGGGAGCGCAGGGCCCAGGTGACGAGCGCCGCGACGGCCAGTTGCCCGGTGATGAGCCGGGCCCCGGTCATGCCGGTGGTGGACAGGACGAAGCCGAGGAAGACGGCGACAGTGATGCCCAGCATCCACATGACCTGCGTGAACGCCACGAGTCTGCCCCGCGCCCAGGAGGGTGCGGCGTCCGACACCACGGCCAGGGAGGTCGGCAGGTCGGCGCCCGCCGCCAGTCCCGCGACGAAGACGCCGATCAGCAGGGTGATGTCGTCAGGCGCCAGCGTGATGACGAGCGCGCCGAACGCGAAGCAGAAGATGTCCCAGTTGTAGACGCGTCGGCGGCCGAAGAGGTCGGCGAGCCGTCCGCCGACGAGGGATCCGACGGCGATGCAGCCGGTGACGAGCGCGCTGACCGCCCCGGCCGTCCACACACCCATGTCGTAACTGTCGCGGTAGATGGCCAGGTTGACGGAGATGCTCACGATCAGCCCGGCGTCGAGGTAGGAGGCCATGCCCGACAGGGCGGCGGCCTTCCAGAGCGGTTTCGGGATGGGGCGGGTACCGGCCATGCTGCGACTCCGTCGTCTGGTGACATCGCGGTTCCGGGGGCCTGGTCGCAGCGAATATAGGGCGCCGAAAACGTTGCAACAAGGTGTCGCGCACGGATGCGTGGGATGACGTCGGCGCACCCCATACCGTTCCCGGCCCTGGCGTGACTTCTCCAGCTCGCCTACGGTGAGAGCGGGATAAAAACGTTTTAGGGGAAGGACCGTGTCCGTGCTCTCCCCCGCGCTCCGGCAGCTGTTCGACGACCCGCCGCGCGCGTTCGGCCCCACGCCCCTGTGGTGGTGGTCGGGCGCGAAGGTCACCCGCGATCGACTCGCCTGGCAGCTGCGGGCGTTCGCGCGGGGCGGTGTGCACAACCTCGTGATCATCAACCTGGCCCCGGCCGGCCCGGCCTTCGGCGCAGGGGCCGACGACCCGGCCTGGTTCAGCGAGGAGTGGTGGGCCCGCTTCGTCGAGGCCTGCGAGATCGCCGGCGAACTGGGCACGCGCCTGTGGTTCTACGACCAGATCGGCTTCTCCGGCGCCAATGTGCAGGGGCAGGTGACGCGGCGTCACCCCGAGGCGGCCGGGCTCGCGCTGCGCTGCCGCGCCGTGCGGGTCCACCGGGGCAGGGTGGGCGGCCTGCGCGAGGCCGGGACGCCCCTGGCCGCTTACGATGCGCGAGGCCGGCGCCTCGACCTCGGCGCGGACGGGGCCGTCGGGGCCGGTGACGGGACGCAGGTGCGGCTCGTCACCGCCGTCCCCACCGCGTTCGACTACCTGGACCCGCACGCCGTCGGCCTGTTGATGGACACGGTCCACCACGAGTACGACCGCCGGGTGCCCGAGTACCTGGGCACCGTCGTCGCGGGCAGCTTCCAGGACGAACTGCCCGGCACGAACGCCTGGAGCCACCGCTTCGCCGAGGAGTTCCGCACCCGGCGGGGCTACGACCTGCTCGATCATCTGCCGGCGTTGTTCGGCACGGACGCCGGGGTGCCGGAGGGGAAGGTCCGCGCCGACTACTACGCGGTCCGGGCGGAGCTCACCGAGGAGGCGCTGTTCCGGCCGCTCGCCGACTGGCACCGAAAGCGGGGCCTGCTGCTGGGCAGCGACCAGAGCCACCCGGCCCGCGCGGGCCACCCGGCGCAGTCGACACAGATCTACACCGACTACTTCCGCACCCACCGCTGGTACAGCGCGGCGGGCAGCGATCACCACGGCGACTCCAAGGTGCACTCCTCGATGGCGCACCTCTACGGCCACGAGCGGGTGTGGATCGAGGCGTTCCACTCCTCCGGCTGGGGCGGCACGCTGGAGGAGACCTATGCCTGGCTGCTGCCGTTCCTGCGCAGCGGCGCCAATCTGTACAACCCGCATGCCAGTTACTTCGGCACCGCGGGCGGCTGGTTCGAGTGGGCGCCGCCGTCCACCGACTGGCGCCAGCCGTACTGGAAGCAGTACCCGGCCTTCTCCCGGGCCGTGACGCGGATCTGCTCGATCATGTCGTGGGGCGGCTACGCGGCCGACGTGGCGGTGCTGCACCCCACCGCCACCATGCAGGCGCTGCTGCCGCTGGACGCGCCCGTGCGGCACTTCGGCGACGGCCGGCTGGGCGAGGGACACGCCGCCGCCGACGAGACGCAGCGGCACTACCTGGACCTGTGCGGCACGAACAACTGGCTCGCGCCGCACGCCGGTTCCCTGGACCGGCACGGGATCTCCTTCGACGTGGTCGACGACGACTCGGTGCGGCGCGCCGGGATCGCCGATGGCGCCCTGCGGGTCAGGGACCTGGCGTACCGCGCGGTGCTGCTGCCGTCGGCGAGCGTGCTGGAGGAGGTGACGGCGCGCCGGCTGGCCGAACTGCTCGACGCGGGCGGGCGGGTCGTGGTCGTGGGGCGTCCGCCCGTGACGGCGGCGGGCCGGTCCGGGGACGACTCCGTGGTGGCCGCGCTGACCGCCCACCGGCGGTTGGAGCGGGTGCCCGACCCGGAGGCCGCGGCGGCCGTGCTGGCCGATGTGGCCGGGTACGCGACGGGTGAGGTGCCGCTGCTCGTCCGGCGGCGGGGCGGTGAGGGGGTGGCCCTGGTGACGGCGGCCTTCCCGGAGATCGGCCCGCACCCGCTGCGGCCCGGCGCCGCCCCGGCCGTCGCCCGTACGTCGACCGTGACCGTGCGGGCCCGCCTGGCCGAGGCCGAGGTGTGGAACCCGGCGACCGGCTCCCGCCGCACCGCGCGGGTGACGGTCTCCGGCGACGGCACCGTCTCGTACGTCGAGGTGCCGCTGGAGGGCGCGCCCGCCGTGCTGGTCGTCTGGCGCGAGGGACGAGAGGCGCCCGAGCCGGGTGACCCGTCCGCACTGCCGGAAGCACCCACGTCGGACGGACCGAACCGGTCGGACGGACCGAACTGGTCGGACGGACCGAACCGGTCGGACGGACGGCGGCCGGGCGGCCGGGTCGTCGACCTGTCGGCCGGCTGGCACGGCCGGCTCGTCCCCACCCTGGACAACACCTGGGGCGACTTCGCCCTGCCCCCGGGTGCGCCCGTGGACGAGCCGCAGATCTGGACCATGGAGTGGACCGAGGGCACGGGGTGGGAGCGGACCCGGGCCACCTACGGCAACCGCGTCCGGGTCCTGCCCCCGGTCCCGGCCGGCGAGGCTCCCGAACCGCTGGACGCCGCGCTCGCGGAGCGGATCCTGGCCGGTGAACTGCCGCTCGTGCCGCCGGAGTCGGGCTGGGAGCTCGCGGTGTTCTCGTCGAGCCGCGGTGTGCCGGACCAGGGCGGGCTGCTGGGCACCAAGGGGCTGGTGAACGAGGAGTTCGTACGGGTGCCCGTGCCGGGCGGCGGATCGGCCGCCCGGGTCCGGGCGATCGTGGAGACCGGCCGGCGGGGGCCGGCCGAGCTGCACGTGGGCGCGGAGGCGGTCAAACGGGTGTGGTGGAACGGCGAGCCGCTGACCCCGCGGGAGCACGGGTACGTGGCCTCCGCGCCGGTGACCGTGACCCGTGAACGGAACGTCCTGGAGTACGAACTGTCCGGCGCTCAGGACCGGCCGGCCACGATCTCCGCCACCGGCGGCACACCGCTCGGCAGCTTCTTCTGTCTGTCCGGGCCGGGCGGGCTCGGGCCCCGGCCCCGGTTCATGCGCCTGCCCGACGGAGTGCGGCCGGACGGCCCGGTGACCTACCGCGCACGGCTGCGGGCCCCGGCCGGCGGCGCCCCGGCGGTACTCGTCGTGGGGGCCGCCTCGGCGGTCGCGGTGCTGCTCGACGGGGACGTGGTGGCCCGGCAGGAGAAGGTGGAGTACTACGAGGCGGACTGGGGCGCCGTCGCGATGTTCTTCCGTCACGCGCCGGTGCTCGGGGCGGGCGAGCACACGCTGGAGGTCGTCGCCGCCACCCCGGACGCGGTGTTCGTCGACCTGGTGGTGGGGTCCGGCGCCGAGGCGACGGCCCTGGTGAGCGGCGCCGGCTGGGAGGCCGGGGCGGGGGCGTGGCGGGGCCGGACCGTCGAGGACGAGCGCAGACGCGGGGAGCTGCGGCACTGCCACGCGACCGTGCGGCCGCACCCGCTGCCGGACACCGCCTGGCTGACGGGCCGGCCGGTGCCGGACGGCACGGTGTGGCCGTCGCGGACGACCGACGACGTCCGCGCCTCGCCCCAGCGTTTCCGGTTCACCGTGCCACCGGGAACGGTGTCGCTCCACCTGCCGTCGGCGCTGCACGCGCGCGTGCGGGTCGGGGACGGCGAGGAGGTCTCCCCGGCGGGCGACCGTCTGACGCTTCCCGAGCCCCTGGCGGTGCCCACCCGGGTCGAGGTCGTCACGGAGCCCACGGCGTTCCTGCGCGGCGGGTCCGCCTGGCGCGGGCCGGTGCGGGTGCGGGTGGTGCCGGCGCCGCTGGCGCTGGGCGACTGGCGGGAGCTGGGGCTGGGCGGCTGGAGCGGGGGCGTGACGTACGAGCGGGCGGTCCGGGTCCCGCCGGGGCCCGATCCGGTGCTCGATCTGGGACGGGTGCGGGGCAGTGTGGAGGTGTCGGTGGACGGGGAGGCGGCCGGGGAGGCGTTCTGCGCGCCGTACCGGTTCCCGCTGCGCGGTGCGGCCGGGCGGACCGTGCGGCTGGAGGTGACCGTGCGCGGGACGCTGGCCCCGTATCTCGCGGAGGCCACTCCGACGCGGTGGGCCTTCGCATCCCAGCTGGCGTCGGGCCTGTTCGGGCCGGTGACGCTGCGGCTCCCGTCGTAGGCCGTCTCCGCACCGTCCCTCCGTCCGCCCGGAGGGCGGGCCCCGCGGCGTCCGGTGCGTGCTCTCGGCGTGCCGGACGGGGTCCCCCGTACTCGGGTGTACTCGGGACCGGGGCAGGCGCGGCGAGCGTGCGTGCCGGGCGTCGGGGGGCAGAAGGGGCTGTGCGGACCCGGCCTAGGGCCGGTCGCCGGGCGGGCGGGTGGAGTCGCGCAGGACCAGGCCGGGTGCGAAGACGCGGGTCTCGTGGACGTGGTCCGCGCGGGCCTCGATCTCGTCGAGCAGCATCTCCACGGCCGCCCGGCCGAGGTCCTCGACCGGCTGCCGGACCGTCGTCAGGGTCGTCGCCCCGAAGTCGGCGATGTCCAGGTCGCCGTAGCCGACGACCTGGACGTCCTCGGGGATGCGCACGCCCCGTTCGGTCAGGCCCCGGCACAGGCCGGCGGCGAGGAAGTCGTTGGTGCAGAACACCCCGTCGGGCAGCTCCTTCAGGCCGCGGGCGATCTCCGTGCCGTACGCGACGGTCATCCGCTCGGCGACGACCTGGTCCAGTCGGGCCTCGCGCCGGCTGCGCACGGCCTGCCGCGCGCCCTGGTAGCGGTCGGCGCACTGCCGTATGCCGCGCTCGCCGTTGACGACGAGGATGTCGCGCGCCCCGCTGTCGAGGAGGTGCTGGACGGCGATGCGGCCGCCGGCGATGTCGTCGACGGAGGCCGAGCAGCCGTCCCGGTCGGGCATGGCGCGGTCGGCGAGGACCAGCGGGATGCCCCGTTCGCGCAGCCGGGCCAGCCGGCCGGGGTCGGCGCCGAGCGGCACGACGACCACGCCGACCGCCCGTTGCCGGACGAGCATGCCGAAGTAGCCCTGTTCGCGTGCCGGGTCGTCCCCGCTGTGGCACAGGACGAGCGAGTAGCCGTGGTCGTAGGCCGCGTCCGCCGCACCGCGGGCGATGCGCGCGTAGAAGGAGTTGGTGACGTCGGGCAGCACCAGACCGATCGCGCTGGCCCGTCCGGTGCGCAGTCCGGCGGCTCCGGGGTGGGGGACGTAGTCGAGTTCGGCGACGGCGACGCGGACGCGCTCGGCGGTGCGGGCGTTGACGCGCTCGGGCCGGTTGAGCACGTTGGACACCGTGGACACCGAGACGCCGGCGGCGGCCGCGACGTCCTGGATGCGGGCGGGGCGTGCCGGAACGGCGTCCACCCCCTCGCTGTTGCGGCCGTGCGACCAGGTACGACGGTGACCTTCCCGGGCGCCGCAAGTATAACGTGGAACGTTTTTCGCATGGCGCGGACCAGGATGGACCAGGCCCGCGGCGGCCGGTCAGCGACCCGGCACGTGCCGTCCCGGTGCGGTCGCCTCCTCCAGGAGGCGGCGGAAGGTGGGGCATTCCAGGTGGCTGGGCGCCGGGCACGCGGCCGCATGCCGCAGGGAGTCGCGCAGCGCGCCCAGTTCGCGGATCCTGCGGTCCAGTTCCTCCGCCTTGTCCGTGAGCATCCGCCGGTCGATGCGCGGTCGGCCGTCCGGTGCGAACATGCGGCCGATCTCGTCGAGCGAGAAACCGGCCGTGCGGCCCAGCGCGATCAGCGCCAGCCGCTCCAGCACACCCGGGTCGTACTGGCGGCGCAGGCCCCGCCGGCCGGTCGAGGCGATCAGCCCCTTCTCCTCGTAGAACCGCAGCGTCGAGGCGGGAACCCCGGCGCGCTGCGCCACCTCGGCGATGTCCAGCTCCGTCATTACCTTGACCTCAAGTCGACTTGAAGTAGAACGCTGTCATCCCCGTCCGACGAAGGCAAGCAGGAGGAGCGACGACCATGAACGCCCCGCGCAGGAGCGACGACGAGCAGGCCGCCCGCTGGAACGGGCCCGCGGGACACGCGTGGCTGGATCTCCAGGAGGTGCTGGACGGGATGTTCCGGCCCTTCGAGGAACTGCTCGTCGAGGCCGTGGCGGCGGAGGGTGCGGCCGGCGTGCTCGACGTCGGGTGCGGCACGGGCGGTGTCACCCGGGCCGTCGCGCGACGGGTCGGTCGCTGCGTCGGCATCGACCTCTCCGAGCCGATGATCGGCGCCGCCCGCGAACAGGCCGAACGGGAGGGCGTACCGGCGGTCTTCGTCCGGGGCGACGCGCAGGAGCACGCGTTCGAGCCGGCCGGTTTCGACGCCGTCGTCTCGCGCTTCGGCGTCATGTTCTTCAGCGATCCCGTCCGGGCGTTCACGAACCTGCGCGGTGCCGTCGAGGACGGCGGCGCCCTGCGGCTCGTGGTGTGGCGCGGTCCCGAGGAGAACCCGTTCATGACGACGGCCGAGCGTGCCGCGGCGCCCTTCCTGCCGGAGCTTCCGCCGCGCCGGCCCGACCAGCCGGGGCAGTTCGCCTTCGCCGACCCGGAGCGGGTCCGCCGGATCCTGGCGGCCGGCGGATGGGCCGGGATCGAGCTCCGGCCGGTCGACGCGGTCTGCACCCTGCCCGAGAGCGAACTCGAGCGCTACTTCACCCGGCTCGGACCCCTCGGCATGATCCTTGCCGAGGCGGACGAGCGGACCCGGGCGCGCGTCGTCGACACGGTCCGCCCCGCGTTCGAGCCCTTCGTCGAGGGCCCGGACGTCCGTTTCACCGCGGCCTGCTGGGAGGTCCGCGCCCGGGCCGTCCCCGCGAAACTTTCGTGAGGCTCTGCCCCCTTTTCGGAGCCCGGGTGGCCCGCGCATAGTGAGATCACGATGACGCAGAAGAGAGCGCTGGTTGTCCGAGGCGGTTGGGAAGGCCACGAGCCGGTCAGGGCGACGGAACTGTTCCTGCCCTTCCTCCGGGACAACGGATACGCCGTCCGGGTCGAGGAATCGACCGACGTCTACGCCGACACCGCCGAGATGGCCCGCACCGACCTCGTCGTGCAGTGCGTGACGATGTCGCAGATCACGCCCGAGCAGCTGGCCGGACTGAGTTCGGCGGTCGTCGCCGGCACCGGCTTCACCGGCTGGCACGGCGGCATCGCCGACTCGTTCCGCGCCTCGGCCGACTATCTCCACCTGGTGGGCGGCCAGTTCGCCACCCATCCCGGGAAGGAGCCGTGCGAGCGGCGGGGCGAGGCGGCGGACAACTTCCTGCCGCACACCATCAGCCTCACCGAGGCCGGTCGCGCCCACCCGGTCACGGCGGGCATCGAGGACTTCGACCTGCACACCGAGCAGTACTGGGTGCTCCACGACGACCTCGTCGACGTCCTGGCGACCACCACCCACCCGGTCCGGCCGTGGCAGCCCTGGCACCGGCCGGTCACCTCGCCGGCGGTCTGGACGCGCCGCTGGGGCACCGGGCGGATCGTGGTGACCACCCCCGGGCACAGCATCGACGTGCTGGAACACCCCTGTGTCCGCACCATCATCGAGAGGGGCATGCTGTGGGCGACGCGCACCGCGTCGGCGTCGTAGGGCTCGGGGTCATATCCGGCGCCTATCTGGACACGCTCGCCGGCCATCCCGCCGTGCGCGTCACCGCGGTCGCCGATCTCGACGCCGCCCGGGCGGCCACGGCCGTCGCCGCACTGCCGGGTGCGCGGGCGCTGACCGTCGAGGAGTTGCTGAGCAGCCCGGACGTCGACACGGTCCTGAACCTCACCACGCCGGCGGCCCACGCCGGGATCGCCCTCGGGGCGATCGCCCACGGCAAGCACGTCTACGGGGAGAAACCCCTCGCGGCGGGCCTGGAGGAGGCCCGGGCCGTCGTGGCGGCCGCCGCGCAGGCGGGCGTCCGGGTGGGGTGCGCGCCGGACACCGTGCTGGGCACGGGGATTCAGACGGCCCGGGCGGCCGTGGCGGCGGGCTCCGTCGGCCGCCCCCAGTTCGCCTCGGCCGTGATGGTCACCCCGGGCCACGAACGCTGGCACCCCCACCCCGACTTCTACTACACGGCCGGCGGCGGCCCGCTGCTGGACATGGGCCCGTACTACCTCTCGGCCCTGGTGCACCTGCTGGGGCCGGTACGTGCCGTGACCGGGGCGGCCGGCCGGCTGCGCGCCGAGCGTGTGATCGGTTCCGGGCCGCGCGCGGGCGAGCGGATACCGGTCGAGGTGGACAGTCATGTCTCGGGCGTCCTGGAGCACGTCGACGGCACGCTGACGACCCTGACGACGAGCTTCGACGGGGTGGCGACCACGGCGGCCCCGATCGAGGTGCACGGCGAGCGGGGCAGCCTCTCGGTGCCGGATCCGAACCGCTTCGACGGCGAGGTACGCCTCCACGCCCTCGGCGACACGCAGTGGCGTGCCCTGCCCGTGTCGGCGGGCTACGCGGACGGGGCACGCGGCGTCGGCCTGCTGGACTTCCTCGCGTCCGGCGGGCGGCGCGCGAACGGCGAGGTCGCCCTGCACGTGCTGGAGACGATGACCGCCCTGCTCCGTTCCGCGGCCGAGGGACGGCGCGTGGAGCTGACGACGTCGACGGCGGTGCCCGCGCCCGTGCCGCTGACGGCGGCCGCGGACTGGAGGGGACAGTCCGCCCCCGGTCGCGCGTGAGCCCGTCAGTCCACCGGCCAGGTGTGCGCGGGCGCGTTCATGTGCATGTAGTCCATGTACGTCCTGGTCATCTGCCGCAGCGCCTCGCGCCGGTCGGAGACGCCGGCCTTCTCCAGGTGGTGCACCGTCTCCGTCTGCCACAGCGCGCCGTTGCGGGCGGTGACGCAGCGCTGCTCGATGATGCCCAGCAGCGGCTCGCGCCACGCGGCGTCCAGGCCGGCCAGCTCCAGGCCCCGGTGGGCCAGGGGCAGCAGACGGCGCAACACCAGTTCCGTGACGGGCACTTCACCCACGCCGGGCCAGTACAGGCGGGCGTCGATGCCGTCGCGGGCGGCGGTGTGCAGGTTCTCCTCGGCGACCGAGAAGGACATCCGCGTCCACACCGGACGGTCCTCGTCGACCAGGGCGCGGGTCAGGCCGTAGTAGAAGGCGCCGTTGGCGATGATGTCGGCCACGGTGGGTCCGGCGGGCAGGACCCGGTTCTCGATGCGCAGGTGCGGGCCGCTGTCGGTGACCGCGTAGACGGGGCGGTTCCAGCGGTAGATCGTGCCGTTGTGGAGGGTGAGTTCGCCCAGCCGCGGGACGCGGCCGTTGTCGAGTTCCCGTTGCGGGTCCTCGTCCTCGCACAGCGGCAGCAGGGCCGGGAAGTAGCGGACGTTCTCCTCGAAGAGGTCGAAGACGCTGGTGATCCAGCGCTCCCCGAACCACACGCGGGGCCGGACGCCCTGCGCCTTGATCTCCTCGGGGCGGGTGTCGGTGGCCTGCTCGAACAGGGGGATGCGGGTCTCGCGCCACAGCTCCTTGCCGAACAGGAAGGGCGAGTTCGCCGCGAGGGCGATCTGCACGCCCGCGATGGCCTGGGCGGCGTTCCAGTACAGCGGGAACTCCCGGGGGGCGACCTGGAGGTGGAACTGGGTGCTGGTGCAGGCCGCCTCGGGGGTGATGGTGTCGGCGTACGTCGCCAGGCGCTCCACGCCGTCGACCGTGATCCGCAGGTCTTCGCCGCGCGCGGCGAAGATCTGCTCGTTGAGCAGCCGGTAGCGGGGGTCGCCGGAGAGGGCGGCCCCGCTCACGTCCGACTCCCCCAGCGTCGGCAGGATGCCCACCATGATCAGGTGGGCGCCCACGGCCGAGGCGCGGTCCTCGGCGTGGTTGAGGGCGTCGCGGATGGCCCGCTCCCAGTCGCCGGGCCCGCCGGTCGTCAGCTCCCGCGGCGGGATGTTGATCTCCAGGTTGAAACGGCCCAGCTCGCTGGCCCAGGCCGGGTCGGCGATCGCCCGCAGCACGTCGGTGTTGCGCATCGCCGGCAGCCCGTGGTCGTCGACGAGGTTGAGCTCGATCTCCAGCCCGACCCGGGGGCGCTCGCTCTCGAACCCGGACTCGCTCAGCATGTGCGCCAGCACTTCCAGGTCGGTGTGCATCTTCTCCCGGTAGCGGCGGCGGTCCTCGCGCGTGAACACCAGGGCCGGCACGTCACGTCCCATCGTGCCCTCCGGGGCTGGCTCGGCGGATGCGTACCGTCCAAGCCTCGCACCTTGTCCCCGGCCCCGCACCCACCTAGCCTGAGTTTGTGCCGCAAATAAACAAATCCCGAACGCACAGCGCCGTGCCGGGCAACTCCCTCACCCGACTCCGTGCCGCCCTCACCGTCTTCTTCGCCCTGGACGGCTTCGTCTTCGCCGGCTGGGTCGTCCGGATCCCCGCGATCAAGGAGCAGACGAACGCCTCCGCCAGCACCCTCGGCCTCGCCCTGCTGGGCGTGTCCGCGGGAGCCGTCGTCACCATGACCCTCACCGGGCGGCTGTGCCGTCGCTACGGCAACCACCGGGTCACCGTCGTCTGCGCGGTGCTGCTCTCGCTCAGCGTCGCCCTGCCCCCGCTCACCCACTCGGCCCTCACGCTCGGCCTCGTCCTGCTGCTCTTCGGCGCCGCGTACGGCGGGATCAACGTCGCCTTCAACAGCGCCGCCGTGGAACTGGTGGCCGCGCTGCGGCGGCCGATCATGCCGAGCTTCCACGCCGCGTTCAGCCTGGGCGGCATGACCGGCGCGGGGCTGGGCGGGCTGGTGGCGGGGTCCCTCTCCCCCACCCGGCACCTGTTGCTGCTCACGACCGTCGGGCTGGTGGTGACGGCCGCGGTCGGCCCCACGCTGCTGCGGCACGAACCGCCGGCGCCGCCCCGGCGGGAGCGGCAGGACGCGCCGCGGCGGCTGGACGGCCGCACCCGGGCCCTGGTGCTCGTCTTCGGACTGATCGCCGGGTGCACCGCCTACGGCGAGGGGGCGCTGGCCGACTGGGGCGCCCTGCACCTGGAACAGGACCTGGGCGCCACCGCGGGTGCCGCGGCCGCCGGTTACTCGTGCTTCGCGCTCGCGATGACGGTGGGCCGGCTGACCGGCACGACCCTCCTGGAACGCCTGGGGCGGACCCGGACCGTCGTCGCCGGCGGCACCACGGCGGCGGCCGGCATGCTCCTCGGCTCCCTCGCCCCCTCCCTGTGGGCGGCTCTGCTCGGCTACGCGGTCACGGGCCTCGGCCTCGCCAACCTCTTCCCCGTGGCGGTCGAACGGGCGGGTGCGCTGGCCGGGCCGAGCGGCGTGGCCACGGCTTCCACCCTGGGCTACGGCGGCATGCTGCTCGGCCCGCCCGCGATCGGCTTCATGGCGGACTGGTTCACGCTGCCGGCCGCGCTGACCAGCGTGGCACTGCTGGCCGCGGTCGCGGCGGCGGTCGGCGCGCTGGTGGGCCTGGCCACCCGCCGGGCCGGCGGCTGACCCGGAGACGGCCGTCCGGGTGAACGGCGGCCCGGAACGCAATCAACCCCCGCGCGGAGGTCGGCACCGTCGTGATCCTGGGTACCCGTGGCCACGCCCGATGTGATCACCGGGCCGTACGTCATCACCAGGAGGAAGACCCGTGACCGAACAGCAGCACCCCGGCGAGCAGCACCCGAACCCGGAGTTTCCCTCCCAGGACCAGCCGCACCCGGGCTGGACGGGGCCCATGGACCCGCCCCCGGACCACGGTGAGGAGTCCTACCGCGGCAGCGGGCGGCTCGACGGCCGCAAGGCCGTGATCACCGGCGGGGACTCCGGGATCGGCCGGGCGGTGGCCCTGGCGTTCGCCCGCGAGGGAGCGGACGTGCTCTTCACCCACCTCGACGACGAGAAGGACGACGCCGCCGAGACCGTCCGGCTGGTGGAGGAGGCCGGACGGCGTGCCGTGCCCGTCTCCTGCGACATCCGCGAGGAGGACAACTGCCGGGCGCTGATCGAGCGTGCGGTGGACGAGTTCGGCCGGATCGACGTCCTGGTGAACAACGCGGCGTACCAGATGTCGCAGCCCGACGGCATCGAGGCGATCTCCACCGAGCAGTTCGACCGGGTGATGCGCACCAACCTGTACGGCATGTTCTGGCTGTGCAAGTTCGCCCTGCCGCACATGCGCGAGGGCGGCAGCATCATCAACTCGACCTCGGTGCAGGCGTACAAGCCGAGCCCGCACCTGCTGGACTACGCGACGACCAAGGGCGCGATCGTCACCTTCACGCAGGGGCTGGCGCAGATGGTGATCGACCGGGGCATCCGGGTGAACGCCGTGGCGCCCGGCCCGGTGTGGACGCCGCTGATCCCGGCGACCATGCCGGACACGCAGGAGTTCGGCAAGCAGGCGCCCATCGGACGGCCCGCGCAGCCCGCCGAGATGGCGCCGGCGTACGTCTTCCTGGCCTCGCAGGAGGCGTCGTACATCACCGCCGAGATCGTCAACGCCACGGGCGGTACGCCGCTGCCGTAAAACCCTGCGCGGGTCGCGCGCCCCGTGCGGCAGACTCGGCGCCATGGAGACCGCCGAGTTCCTGCGAGCGCTGGAGACCGAGGGAAGGCTGCTGGCCGCGGCCGCCGAGCGGGCCGGGACGGACGCGAGGGTGCCGACCTGCCCGCGGTGGCGGGTGCGCGATCTGCTGCGGCACACGGGGGCGGTGCATCGCTGGGCCGCTTCGTACATCACCGAGCGGCACACCGAGCGCCGCCCGCTGCCCGAACCCGCCGGTCCGGACGGGGCGGAGCTGGTGGCCTGGTACCGCGACGCCCACCGGCGGCTGGTCGACGCGCTGGCCGGCGCCCCGCCCTCGCTGGAGTGCTGGGCTTTCCTGCCCGCGCCGTCCCCGCTGGCCTTCTGGACCCGGCGGCAGGCGCACGAGACGACGGTGCACCGGTTCGACGCGGAGTCGGCGCGCGGCGGCGAACCCACCGCCGTCGCGCCGCGGTTCGCGACCGACGGCATCGACGAACTGCTGCGCGGCTTCCACGCCCGTGCGCGCAGCCGGGTGCGCACCCCCGAGCCGCGCGTGCTGCGCGTGCGCACGGACGACACCGACGCGGTGTGGACCGTACGGCTGTCCTCCGGGCCGCCCGTGACCGAGCGGGGCGCGTCCGGGGAGGCCGAGTGCGAACTGTCGGGACCCGCCGGGGAGTTGTACCTGGCGTTGTGGAACCGCGCCCCCCTGCCGTCGGTCACGGGCGACCGGGCGCTCGCCGAGCTGTGGCGGAGGACGTCGGCGATCTGACCGGTCCGGGGCGGTCCGCCCGTCCGGCTCAGCCGTCGGCGAGCATCCGGGCCAGCACCGCGCGCTGCACGGGCAGCACCTCGTCGTGCAGCGCGCGTCCCGCGGCCGTGAGGGAGACGCGTACGCCCCGCCGGTCCTCGGGGCACATGCAGCGCTCGACGAGACCTTCCTTCTCCAGCCGCGCGATCAGCCGCGAGAGCGCGCTCTGGCTCAGGTGGACCCGCTCGGCGATCTCCTGCACGCGGTAGGCCGGGGTGCCCCTGGGCGTGCGGCAGCGGGCGAGGACGTCGAGCACCTCGAAGTCGCTGGCACACAGACCGTGGCCGTGGAGGGCGCGGTCCAGCTCGCACTGGGTGCGCGCGTGCAGCGCCAGGATGTCGCGCCACTGTTCCACGAGCGCCTGTTCGGCCCGCTTCGCCGTCATGCGCGGCACCGTAACAGAGAACCAAGATTGTTGCACTCGAATTAAATGCACTTGCATTTCATGCACACGCATGTAGCCTCTCGGGGCATGACCTCTCCGCTCACCACCCCGACGTCCGGCGGGCGTTGGACTCCCCGACTCTGGGGCACCCTGCTGGTGCTCTGCGCCGCGATGTTCCTGGACGCCCTCGACGTGTCGATGGTCGGCGTCGCGCTGCCGTCCATCGGCGCCGACCTCGGCCTGTCGACCTCCGCGCTGCAGTGGATCGTCAGCGGCTACATCCTCGGCTACGGCGGCCTGCTCCTCCTCGGCGGACGCACCGCCGATCTGCTGGGCCGGCGCCAGGTCTTCCTCGTGGCGCTGGGCGTCTTCGCGCTGGCCTCGCTGCTCGGGGGTCTCGTCGACTCCGGCCCGCTGCTCATCGCCAGCCGCTTCATCAAGGGCCTGAGCGCGGCGTTCACGGCCCCCGCCGGCCTGTCCATCATCACCACGACGTTCCCCGAGGGCCCGCTGCGCAACCGGGCGCTGGCCATCTACACCACCTGCGCGGCCACCGGCTTCTCCATGGGCCTGGTCCTGTCCGGCCTGCTCACCGAGGCCAGTTGGCGCCTCACCATGCTGCTGCCGGCGCCGATCGCCCTGATCGCGCTCGCCGCCGGCCTGAAGCTGCTGCCGCGCAGCGAACGGGAGAAGGACCACAAGGGCTACGACATCCCCGGCGCCGTCCTCGGCACCGCGTCGATGCTGCTGCTGGTCTTCACCGTCGTCCAGGCACCGGAGACCGGCTGGGCGTCCGCCCGCACCCTGCTGTCCTTCCTCGCCGTGGCCGTGCTGCTGACCGCGTTCGTCCTGGTCGAACGGCGCTCGGCGGGCCCGTTGATCCGGCTCGGCGTGCTGCGCTCCGGCAGCCAGATCCGCGCCCAGCTCGGCGCGATGACCTTCTTCGGCTCCTACGTCGGCTTCCAGTTCCTCGCGACGCTCTACATGCAGTCCCTGCTCGGCTGGTCCGCGCTGCACACCGCGCTCGCCTTCCTGCCCGCGGGCGCGCTGGTGGCGGCCTCCTCGACGAAGGTGGGCGCGATCGTGGACCGGTTCGGCACCCAGCGGCTGATCGCGGCCGGCTTCGCGCTCATGGTCGTCGGCTACGCGCTGTTCCTGCGCGTCGACCTCGACCCGGTGTACGCCGCGGTGATCCTGCCGAGCATGCTGCTCATCGGCGCGGCCTGCGCCCTGGTCTTCCCCTCCCTCAACATCCAGGCCACCAACGGCGTCGACGACCGCGAGCAGGGCATGGTCTCCGGGCTGCTCAACACCTCGGTGCAGGTGGGCGGCGCGATCTTCCTGGCCGTCGTGACGGCGGTGGTGACCGCGAACTCCCCCGAGGGTGAAGGCGCCTCAGCACAGGCCGTCCTCGACAGCTACCGGCCCGGCCTGGTGGTCGTCACCCTCATCGCCCTCGCCGGCCTGCTGATCACCCTCACCGGCCTGCGGACCCGCCGGAAGCGGCCGTCCGTCGTGGTCGCCGTGTCCACCCCGAAGGAGGCGGAGCGCGTCGCCGTACGCGACTAGCGCGATCCAGGGGGGCCGCCTCGCAGCGGGTGCCCGGCGGGCTGCCTTGCCCGCCGGGCACCCGCCTGTTTGACTCGCCGTATGACACGTCACGGGGGACGGCGCACCCAGGCCGAGCGCGATGCGATCACCGTCGAGATCGGCTACGCGCTGTGCAGTGCCGCCTTCGCCGCGGCGGTCGTCTTCGGGGCCGTGGGCGGGCCCGCGCTCCTCTTCGACCTCCCGGACACGGCGGAGCTGCTGCTGGTGCGCGCCGGACTGGTGCTGGCGCCGGTGCTCTTCGCCGCCCGCGTCGCGAGTGTGCTGCTGCGGTTCCGGGCGGCGGGTCAGCCCAGCCAGCCCGGCCGTACGAGCCCCGACTCGTAGGCCAGCACGACCAGTTGGGCCCGGTCGCGGGCGCCCAGCTTCACCATCGTGCGGCTGACGTGGGTCTTCGCGGTGAGCGGGCTGACGACCAGACGGCGGGCGATCTCCTCGTTGGACAGGCCGATCCCGACCAGGGCCATCACCTCGCGTTCCCGCTCGGTGAGCCGGGCCAGCGCGCCGGCCGCCGCGGGTTCCTTGGAGCGGGCCGCGAACTCGGCGATCAGCCGCCGCGTCACCCCCGGCGAGAGCAGCGCGTCGCCCGCGACCACCGCCCTGACGGCGCGCAGGAGTTCGTCCGGCTCGGTGTCCTTGACCAGAAAGCCCGAGGCGCCCGAGCGGATCGCCTCGAAGACGTACTCGTCGAGCTCGAAGGTGGTCAGCATGACGACCTTCACGTCCCGCAGCTCCGGGTCCCCGGTGACCCGCCGGGTCGCTGCCAGGCCGTCGAGCGCGGGCATGCGGATGTCCATCAGAACGACGTCCGGGCGCAGTTCACGGATCCGCCGCACGGCCTCCTCGCCGTCGGCCGCCTCCGCGGTCACCTCGATGTCCGGCTGCGCGTCCAGCAGCGCCCGGAACCCGGCCCTGACCAGTGACTGGTCGTCGGCGAGCAGTACGCGGATCACCCTCGTCCTCCTGTCGTGGTTCCGGGTGCGGTTCAACGGCCGGCGGAGGCCCTGAGCGGCAGTACGGCGAGCACCCGGAAACCGCCGTCCGGGCGGGGTCCCGCCTCGATGGCGCCACCCAGCGCGGCGGCCCGCTCCCGCATGCCGGCCAGCCCGTTGCCGCTGCCGCCCGCCTCGGCGCCGGTCGCGGGCCCGTCGTCGTCCACGCGCAGGCGCAGCGCGTCCCCGTCGCGCGCGAGACACACCCGCGCGTGCCGCGAACCCGAGTGCCGCACGACGTTCGTCAAGGCCTCCTGGACGATCCGGAACGCGGCCAGGTCGGTGGCCGGGGCGAGGTGCGGCGGCTCCCCCTCGACCTCGACGGCCAGCCCCGCGCTCGCCGCCTGCTCCACCAGCTCGGGCAGCCGGTCGAGGCCCGGTGCCGGAGCCCGCGGCGCGGCACCCGGAGCGCGCAGCGTGTCGAGCACCTGGCGCACCTCGCCGAGCGCCTCCCTGCTCTTGGCCTTGATCGTGGTGAGCGCCGAACGGGCCTGCTCCGGGTCGGTGTCCAACAGCGCCAGGCCGACACCCGCCTGCACGTTGATGACGGAGATGCTGTGCGCCAGTACGTCGTGCAGCTCCCGGGCGATCCGCAACCGCTCCTCGTCGGCCCGCCGCCGCGCGGCCTCGGCGCGCTCGGCCCGTTCGCGGGCCCACTGCTCCCGCCGCACCCGGAACAGCTCCGCCACGGCGGTGATCGCCACCACCCACGTGGCGACGACGACCTCCGCGCTCCAGGAGGCGGCAAGGTCCCCCGACGGCGGCAGCCACTGGTACAGCCAGTGCGCCACCAGCACGTGCCCGGCCCACAGCGTCCCCATCGCCGTCCAGGCCGCCCGGCGGTGCCCGGTGACGATGGCGCTGAAGCAGGCGAGCGCGACGGTGAGCAGCACCGGCCCGTAGGGGTAACCGGCCCCGAGGTAGACCATCACGGCACCGGCCGTGCCGAACACCACCGCCACCGGATGCCGCTTGCGCCACAGCAGCGAACCCGCGGCCACCACCAGCAGCACCCGAGCGAAGAGGTCCAGGGCTGCCCGCTCGCCCTCCTGCCCCTGCGCCGCGAAGTTCGAACCGGCCAGTACGAAGACGGTGAGGACGGCGGTGGACCGCCACGGCCAGCGGGGCGCGCGCTCCCCGTCGACCCACCGGTCCCACCAGGGAGGCCCGTGCCGCCATGACTGCGGCCGACCGCCCCGCGCGCGCTGCTCGTCCATACCGGCCACGCTAGACGCCACCCGACCGGGGCGGCGTCCCCCGCGCGTGGTGATCAGGCGTACTCCCGGGGAAGTACGCGCCCCACCGGCCCCCGAGACACCGGGAGGGCCAGGGCGCGGCACGCTACGGAGCCGGGGCGCGGCACGCTACGAGGCCGGGCTCCGCTGCGGGTACACCAGCCCCACCCCCTGGGCGAGTTGCCCCGCCGCGTGCCGGAAGAACACCGCGCGGTCCTCCACCAGCCGGTTGAACTGGCCGAACAGCTCGAAGCCGACGAGCCCGAACAGCTGGGCCCACGCGGCGACGAGGGCGGTCACGGTCTCCGGCGGGAGGTCCGGGGCGAGGTCGGCGGCCATGCGCTCGGCCTCCGGGCGCAGGTCGGCAGGCAGGGAGGGCCGGGCCAGGCCGAGACCGCGGTAGGCGTCGCGGGCGATGCCGATGAGCAGCAGGCCGACGCGGGCGGCCGCGGGGACGGTGGTCCGGGGGGCGGTGTAGCCGGGGACGGGAGTGCCGTAGATGAGCGCGTACTCGTGCGGGTGGTCGAGGGCCCAGTCCCGCACCGCCTCGCACACGGTGGTCCAGCGCTGCGCGGGACCGGCGCCGGCGGCCGCCGCGTGGGCCGCCTCCGCCCTCTCGCCGAGGGAGTCGTAGGCGTCGATGATGAGGGCGGTCAGCAGGTCGTCGCGGCTGGGGAAGTAGCGGTACAGCGCGGAGGAGGCCATGCCCAGCTCACGGGCCACGGCCCGCAGGGAGAGCCGGGCGGCGCCCTCGGCCGCGAGCTGTCTGCGGGCCTCGTCCTTGATGGCCGCGGTGACTTCGATCCTGGCCCGGGCACGGGCGCCGTGTGCGGTGCTCATGCGGGCAGTGTGCCACGGAATGAGAGCGGTGCACGCAAACGAGAGCACTGCTCTTGATTCGGAGCACCCGTTTCGGGCAGACTGCCCCCAACGAAACAGAGAACACTGCTCACAAACGTGAGCAGTGCTCCGCCGCCAACACTTCAGGGGGATCCATGTCCGCACACGTCAAGAAGCCCGGTTGGTTCACCAGAAACGTCTTCAACCGCCTGGTGGCCTGGCTGACCCGCCGCGGCGTCAGCGTCTGGGGCTCCCGGGTCCTCGCCGTGCGCGGACGCAAGAGCGGCCAGTGGCGCACCACCCCGGTCAATGTGCTGACCCTGGACGGCCGGCGGTACCTCGTCGCCCCCCGCGGCCACGTCCAATGGACGCACAACATGCGCGCGGCGGGCGGCGGCGAACTGCACCTCGGCAAGAACGTGGACCCGTTCACCGCGACCGAGGTGCCCGACGCCGACAAGGCGCCGATCCTGCGCGCCTACCTCAAGCGCTGGAAAGCGGAGGTCGGGGTCTTCTTCAACGGCGTCGGCCCCGACTCCCCGGAGGCCGAGCTGCGCCGCATAGCCCCCGATCACCCGGTCTTCGAGATCACTCCGGCGCGCTGACCTCGCCGCCCGCCGCGGGGCGCCGGTCCATCGCGGTGAGGGCCCGCTGCGCCAGCGGATGCGTGCGGACGATCTCGCCCAGGGAGGTCGCCCCCTGGGTGATCTCCTTGAACGCCTTCCAGGCCGGGCGGAAGCCCGTCAGCACCGCGTGGAACAGTCCGGGACGGCGCTCGAACACCGTCAGCAGCCGCTTGCCGACGCTCATCTCCACGCCGAGCCCGGCCTTGACCGCGAAGGCGTAGTTCAGGGCCTGCCGGCGCGTGTCCACGGCATCGTGCGCCTCGGCGATGCGCACCGCCCACTCCCCCGCCAGCCGGCCCGAGCGCAGCGCGAAGGAGATGCCCTCGCGGGTCCACGGCTCCAGCAGCCCCGCCGCGTCACCGCAGACCAGCACCCGTCCGCGGGAGAGCGGTGAGTCCTCGGCCCGGCAGCGGGTCAGGTGCCCGGAGGAGATGCTCGGTTCGAAGCCGGCGAGTCCGAGCCGTCCGATGAACTCCTCCAGGTACCGCTTGGTCGCGGCTCCTTCGCCGCGCGCCGAGATCACTCCGACCGTCAGGGTGTCGCCCTTGGGGAAGACCCAGCCGTAACTGCCGGGCATCGGGCCCCAGTCGATGAGCACCCGCCCCTTCCAGTCCTCGGCGACCGTGTCCGGGACCGGGATCTCCGCCTCCAGGCCGAGATCCACCTGCTCGACCTTGACCCCGACGTGGGCCCCTATGCGGCTGGCGCTGCCGTCCGCCCCGACCACGGCCCGGGCCAGCACGACCTCGCCGCCCTGCAGCACGACCGCCACCGTGCGCCGGTCGGGAACCGCCGAGCCGTGCTGCTCGACCCGCTGGACCGTGACACCCGTGCGCAGCTCGGCGCCGGCCTTCTGGGCGTGCTCGACGAGCTGCTGGTCGAACTCGGGCCGGTTGATCAGCCCGAACAGCATCTGCCGGGACCGCCGCGTGCGCGTGAAACGGCCGTTGTTGGAGAACGTCACCGCGTGCACGCGGTCCTTGAGGGGCAGCTCGAAGCCTGGCGGCAGCGCGTCGCGCGAGGGGCCGATGATGCCGCCGCCGCACGTCTTGTACCGCGGCAGCTCGGCCTTCTCCAGCAACAGCACACGTCTCCCGGCGACCGCCGCCGCGTACGCGGCCGAAGCGCCCGCGGGTCCCGCGCCCACCACGACGACGTCCCACACCTGCCGCACGTCGTCCGCCGAAGAGTTCTCGCTGCTCACGATGGTCTACTGCTCCCGATCAAGCCGCCCGCTGCTGCTGTCTCCCGCATCCTACGGCCGACCTGGTCACAGGCCGCTGTGGGAGGATCTACAGCACTCACCGCTACAACGTCGCACCCACAAGGAGCGTGCCCATGTCGTCGCATCCGGTCGCCGGGACCGTCGCCTCCCTGATGCCCCGGGCGAAGGAGGAGCTCGCCGAGCTGGTGGCCTTCCGGTCGGTGGCGGACTTCGACCAGTTCCCGCGCAGCGAGAGCGAGGGGGCCGCGCGCTGGATCGCGGACGCGCTCACCGCCGAGGGGTTCCAGGACGTGGCGCTGCTCGACACCCCGGACGGCACGCAGTCGGTCTACGGCTGCCTGCCCGGCCCGCCCGGAGCGAAGACCGTCCTGCTCTACGCGCACTACGACGTGCAGCCGCCGCTGGACGAGGCAGGCTGGACGACCCCGCCGTTCGAGCTGACCGAGCGGGACGGGCGCTGGTACGGGCGGGGGGCCGCCGACTGCAAGGGCGGTGTGATCATGCACCTGCTGGCGCTGCGCGCGCTGAAGGCGAACGGCGGCGTCCCGGTGCATGTGAAGGTGATCGCCGAGGGCTCGGAGGAGATGGGCACGGGCGGCCTGGAGCGGTACGCCGAGGAGCACCCGGAGCTGCTGGAGGCCGACACGATCGTCATCGGCGACGCGGGAAACTTCCGGGTGGGTCTGCCGACCGTCACCTCCACCCTGCGGGGCATGACGCTGGTGCGGGTGAGCGTCGACACGCTCGCCGGCAACCTGCACTCGGGCCAGTTCGGCGGTGCCGCGCCCGACGCGCTGGCCGCGCTGATCCGCGCGCTGGACTCACTGCGCGCCGAGGACGGTTCCACGACCGTCGACGGGCTCACCGCGGACACGTCATGGGACGGGCTGCAGTACGACGAGCAGCAGTTCCGGCGGGACGCCAAGGTGCTGGACGGTGTGGAGCTGATCGGGTCGGGGACGGTCGCCGACCGCATCTGGGCACGGCCTGCCGTGACGGTGCTCGGCATCGACTGCCCGCCCGTGGTCGGTGCCACTCCGTCCGTGCAGGCGAGCGCCCGCGCGCTGGTCAGCCTGCGGGTGCCGCCGGGCGTGGACGCGGCCGAGGCGACCAAGCTGCTCCAGGCGCACCTGGAGGCGCACACGCCGTGGGGTGCGCGGGTGAGCACCGAGCAGATCGGCCAGGGCCAGGCCTTCCGTGCCGACACCAGCAGCCCGGCGTACCAGGCGATGGCGGACGCGATGGCGGTGGCGTACCCGGGACAGGAGATGCAGTACGCCGGTCAGGGCGGCTCCATTCCGCTGTGCAACACGCTCGCGGCGCTCTACCCGCGGGCGGAGATCCTGCTCATCGGACTGAGTGAGCCGGAGGCGCAGATCCACGCGGTGAACGAGAGCGTGTCGCCCGAGGAACTGGAGCGGCTGTCGGTGGCCGAGGCGCTGTTCCTGCGCAACTACGCGGCGAGCTGACGGCTCTGCTGTCGGCAGAAGGCCCTCGTCCGCGGACGGGGGCCTTCTCTACGGTCGTGCCATGGACGTCATCGAGCTGCTCCCCCGCCTGCGTCTGCTGCGTTTCCCGGTCGGCCAGGCCTATCTGTGGCGCGACGGCGACGAGTGGACGCTGGTCGACGCGGGCCCGGCGGGTTCCGGGGCCCTGATCGCGGAGGCGGTGACCGCCCTGGGTTCGGATCCCCGGGCCGTGCGGCGGATCGTGCTCACGCACTTCCACGAGGATCACGCGGGCGGGGCGGCCGAGTTCGCGGCGCTCAGCGGTGCCGAGGTGCTGGCGCACCGGCTGGACGCGCCGTTCGTACGGGGGGACGCTCCGGGTCCGGAGCCGGTGTTCGAGGACTGGGAGCGGCCGCTGCACGAACGGGCGCTGCGGCTGCTGCCCGCCGGTGACTTCGCCCGGCCGGCCGAGGTCACGGAGCTGGCCGGCGGCGAGGTGCTGGACATCGGCGGCGGGGCGCGGGTCGTGCACGTGCCCGGGCACACGGACGGCAGCGTGGCGCTCCATCTCCCGGCCCACGGCGTGCTGTTCACGGGTGACACGGTCGCGGCCTCCCCCGTGGACGGCTCGGTGATCCCCGGCGTGTTCAACCTCGACCGCGACCGGGTCCTGGCCGCCTGTGGGCGGCTGGCGGACCTGGACCCGGACATGGCCTGCTTCGGCCACGGGGACCCGGTGACGGCACAGGCGTCCCGCGCGCTGCGGCACGCGGCCCGGGGATAGCCGCCGCTACCCGAGGGCCGGGTCCAGGACGATGTCCTGTGCGCGGGCCGCGACCGTCGGTTCCTCGGGGAAATGGCAGGCGGTGAGGTGGCCTGCGGGGCTGCCCTCCACGCGCACGAGCGGCGGTTCCCCGGTGGCGCACTTGTCCTGGGCCTTCCAGCAGCGGGTGCGGAAGCGGCAGCCGGAGGGCGGGTCGATGGGCGAGGGCACGTCCCCGGCCAGCCGGATGCGCTCGCGCCGCTCGGTGGCGTCCGGGTCGGCGTCGGGGACAGCGGACAGCAGGGCGTGGGTGTAGGGGTGCCGGGGGCGGGTGTAGAGGGACTCCCGGTCGGCGGTCTCCACGATCTTGCCCAGGTACATGACGGCGACGCGTTCGGAGAAGTGCCGTACGACGGCGAGGTCGTGGGCGATGAGGACGAAGGCGATGCCGAACTCCCGCTGCAGGTCCTGGAGCAGGTTGACGACCTGGGCCTGGATGGAGACGTCCAGCGCGGAGACGGGCTCGTCGGCGACGATCAGCTTGGGCCGCAGCGCGAGGGCGCGGGCGATGCCGATGCGCTGGCGCTGGCCGCCGGAGAACTCGTTGGGGTAGCGGTTGTAGTGCTCCGGGTTGAGGCCGACCGTCTCCAGGAGTTCCTGGGCGCGCTTCTTGTGACCCTGGGGCGGGTTGACGCCGTTGAGCCGCATCGGCGTCTCGATGATCGTGCCGACGGTGTGCCGCGGGTTCAGCGAGGAGTACGGGTCCTGGAAGATCATCTGGAGGTTGCTGCGGGCTTCCCGCATCCGTCCGGGCGGCCGGTGCGTGATGTCCTCGCCGTCGAACACGACGGAACCGCCGGTGGGTTCGAGCAGGCGGGTGATGAGGCGTCCCGTGGTGGACTTGCCGCATCCGGACTCGCCGACCAGGCCGAGCGACTCGCCGGGCCCGACGGAGAAGTCGATGCCGTCGACGGCGCGGACGGCCCCGATCTGCCGCTGGAAGATGATGCCCTGCCGCAGGGGGAAGTGCTTCTGCAGCCCGCGCACTTCCAGGAGGCTCTCGCCACGGGTGCGATCGGCGGGCTGCCCGGTCACGGGCTGGGTCGTGCTCACGGCTTGCTCCCTTTCGTCCGCCGCCGTCACTGCGCGGTCCGTGCGGTTGCGGCGTGGTCGTCCGGGCCGGTCCCACCGCCGCGGATCTCCTGTTTGGCCTCGTCGGCGAGGTGGCAGGCGGCGAGGTGCCCCACGTTGCCGGTGAGCGGGCGCAGTTCGGGCCGCTCCCGGGTGCACCGGCCCTCCGGCACCCAGCCCTTGTAGGCGCAACGCGGGTGGAAGGCACAGCCGCCGGGCAGGTGGATCAGGCTCGGCGGGGTGCCGGGGATCGGGTCGAGCCGTTCGCCGACGTCGCCGTTGAGGTGCGGCATCGATTGCAACAGGCCCCAGGTGTAGGGGTGCTGGGGATTCTTGAGGACGTCGCGGGTGGTGCCGTACTCGATGCGGCGGCCGCCGTACATGACGAGGATGTCGTCGGCGACGTCGGAGACCACGCCGAGGTCGTGGGTGATGATGACGACGGCGGAGCCGAACTCCTCCTGCAGATCGCCGATGAGATCGAGGATCTGCGCCTGGACGGTGACGTCCAGGGCGGTGGTGGGTTCGTCGGCGATGAGCAGGGCGGGGTCGCAGACCAGGGACATGGCGATCATGGCGCGCTGGCGCATGCCGCCGGAGAACTGGTGGGGGTAGTCCCCGGCCCGGCGTTCGGGTCGCGGGATGCCGACCCGCTTCAGCATCTCCACCGCGCGGTCCCTGGCCTCCTTCCTGGAGACCCTGTGGTGGACGCGGTAGGCCTCGGCGATCTGGGAGCCGACGGTGAAGAAGGGGTGCAGCGCGGACAGCGGGTCCTGGAAGATCATGGAGACGGTGCGGCCGCGCAGGGCGCGCATCTCGGCCTCGGGCAGGCCGACGAGTTCCCTGCCCTCCAGCCAGATCTCGCCGCCGACCTGGGCGCGGGTGCCCTTGTGCAGTCCGAGCAGGGCCAGTGAGGTCACCGACTTGCCGGAGCCGGACTCGCCGACGATGCCGAGGGTGCGGCCCTTGTCCAGGGTGAAGGAGACGCCGTCGACGGACCTGACGAGGCCGTCCTCGGTCGGGAAGTGCACCTTCAGGTCGCGTACGTCGAGGAAGGGCGCGGGGCCGGGCGCGAGGTCCGGGCGCCGCGGTGAGGTCTGAACGGACACGGGTGTTCCTAAGGACGAGGAGGGGCTCAGGCGAGGCGTACGCGCGGGTCGACGAGGCCGTACACCAGGTCGACGACCACGTTGGCGAGGACGACGAACGTCGCGGCGAAGAGCGTGGTGCCGAGGATGACGGGCAGGTCGGAGTTCTGCACGGAGTCGACCGCGAGCTTGCCGATGCCGTTGATGCCGAACACCGACTCGGTGATGACCGCGGAGCCGCCGATCAGGGAGCCGACGTCCATGCCGAAGATGGTGATGATGGGGGTGATGGCGGCGCGCAGGCCGTGCTTGAGGACGACGGTGGTGGCGGGCAGGCCCTTGGCGCGGGCGGTGCGCATGTAGTCCTCGGCGAAGACCTCCAGCATGGAGGAGCGGGTGAGCCGGGTGTACATCGCGAGGTAGACGACGACCAGGGTGGTCCACGGCAGGATCAGCCCCTGGAACCAGCCGGCCGGGTCCTCGGTGATCGGGGTGTAGCCGGAGGTCGGCAGGATCTGGAACTTGTCGACGAAGACGTACAGCAGGAGCAGACCGATGAAGTAGATCTGCACGGACACGCCGAACAGAGCCAGTCCGACCGCCGCCTTGTCGGCGGCCCTGCCCCGGCGCACCGCCGCGACGGTGCCGAGGCCGACGCCCAGGACCAGGAACGCCACGGCGGCGCCGAGGCCGAGGGAGAGGTCCGCGGGGAAGTCCGACAGCAGGGTGGTCAGGACGGGGGTGTCGGTCTGGAAGGAGACGCCGAGGCAGGGCGCCGCGCAGTGGATGCGCACGCTCTGGTCGCCGAAGTCGCGGCCGGCGAACAGCCCCTTGAGGAACTCCCAGTACTGGGTCAGGTAGCTCTGGTCCAGGCCCAGTGAGTGCTTGATCTCCGCGAGGCGGGAGGGCGAGCAGGTCTTCCCGCAGGCCAGGAGTGCGGGGTCGGACGGCAGCGCGAAGAAGATGAAGAAGGTGATCGTGGTGATCACCAGCATGATCAGGGCCGCTGCCAGGAGGCGTCTGATGAGGTAACGAAGCATGGGGTGCCGGGACCTGACGTGAGGGGGTAGGGCCCGCCGGCGGCCGGGGCCGCCGACGGGGTGCGAGGGAGTGGTGTCCGTCAGTGCTTGACGTAGACGTGGACCAGGCTCGGCTCGGCCAGGATCGTGTCGGGGATGACTCCGCCGACCGCGGAGCCGGACATGTCGCTGAAGTTCATGTACGTCAGCGGCACCACGGCGGCGTCCTCGAGGATCTGCTGGTCCATCCGCCCGTAGGCGGCGTTGCGCTGCCTGACGTCGGTCATCTTGGCGGCCTTGTCGATCAGCGCGTTGACCTTCGGGTCGTTCAGGTAGGACAGGTCCTGGTTGGCCTGCGGGTTCTTCCTGATCAGCCGGCCGTCGAAGAGGGTGGGCAGCACCGTGGAGGCGTTCGGCCAGTCGGCGATCCAGTCGCCCCACGTCAGGTCGTACTGGTTCTTGGTGTTGTTGACGGTGCTGAAGTAGCTGGACGCGTCGATCGGGGAGATGTTGACGTGGATGCCGATGCGCCCCAGCGCCGTCTTGACCGCGTCGGCGAAGTGCTCCTGGGTCGGGGTGTTCTCCACGGCGATCGACATGGTGGGCTTCGGGTCGCCCGCCTGCTTCATCAGCTCCCTGGCCTTGGCGAGGTTGCCGGCCGGGTTGGCGCTGTACAGGTTGAACTTCCGGTAGCCGCCGATGCCGGGGCTCAGCATGGTGGTGGCGTAGTCGCCGTAGGCCGCGCCGCCGAAGGCGCCGCGGACCGTCGTCTTGTCGATGGCGTACTCGATCGCCTGGCGGACCTTCAGGTCCTTCACGCGGGTGGTGTTGATGGCGAGGTAGTTGATGCCCGGCGCGGGGATCTTGTAGTAACGGCTCTTCAGGGCCGGGTCGTTGGCGAGCCGGGCCAGGTCGGAGCCGGCGATCGGCCACTGCTGGATCGATGTCCGGGCGGTGCCGGCGTCGGCCTTGATCTGCTGGTCGATGGCCGACTCGTCCTGGCCGAACCTCACGTCCATCTCGTCGACGTTCTGCTGCCGGATCGGGTCGGTCGCCCGGGACCAGTACGTGTTCCGGGTGAGGACGAGTTCCTTGTTCTTGGTGTACGACTTGATCATGTACGGACCGTCGGCCCAGACCTTGGTGTCGTACGTCGAGCCGGTGTCGTGGGCCTTGGGTACGGCCGCCCAGCCGGTCATCGCGGTGGTCTCGTTGAAGTCGGCCACCGGCTGGTTCAGGTGGAAGACGAGCGTGTACCTGTCCGGCGTCTGGATGGAGTCGAGCTGCTTGCCCTGGTAGGGGCCCTTGTACCCGGCGCCGCCGACGAGCCACTGGGCCGCGTAGGGCGGACCGCCGTTGATGTCGGAGGAGAAGAACCGCTCGACGCCGTACTTGACGTCGGCCGCGGTGACCTCGGTGCCGTCCTGGTACTTGACGCCGTGCCGGAGGTGGAAGGTCCAGACGGTGGCGCCCTTGCTGGGCGTTCCGGTGTCGGTGGCCAGGTCGCCGACGAGCTTCGGGGCCGAGCCCGTCTCGTCCCAGCCGGTGAGGGTGCGGACGATCTCCTCGTCCATGCTCGAACCCTCGGTCGTGTAGACGCGCTGGGGGTCGAGGTGGTCGAAGTCCGCCTTGTCCAGGACGGTCAGGGTGCCGCCCTTGCCGGGTGCGCCGCTGCCGCTGGCGCCGGAGGAGCCTCCGCACGCGGTGGCTCCCAGGGCGATCAGCACGGCGGAGGCCGTGAGAGCGACCGTACGCGATCTGCCCGTGCTGCGCGTATTGCGCGTCATTGAGGAAACTCCGTTCTTGCCATGGGCGCGGCGGCCGTTGGTGGGACCGCCGGGCCGGTACTCGGGGGGTGGCTCGTTCAGCCGCGGCGGGCGCGGGGATCCA
>NZ_JAPSKN010000198.1 GCF_031181705.1 Streptomyces sp. | reverse complement strand
GGCACCGGCAGGTGTCCGGCACCGGAACCCTGAGCGAGCGGTGCTCCGCCGACGCGCTTGACGGGCAGTGTGGACGAGACAGGGGGTACGGCATGCGGACGTTGCTGTCGGTCGTCACCGGCCCGCCCACGATCCTTCTGACCGCCGCCCTCGTCGTGCTGCTGTGCTTCTGGCTCCTCGTCGCCGCGGGTCTCACCTCGGTCGGCACCTTCGACGCGGACGCCAACGTCCGGGCTTGGGGCATGGGCGGCGTACCCGTGGCGGTGGCCGTCACCTTGCTGACGGCCGTGGCCTGGTTCCTCAGCGTCGGGGGCGTCCTCCTGCTGGCCGTGTGCGCGCCGCCGTGTGCCGTCACCGGGCTGCTGCGCATGGTCCTGCCCGTCGCCGCCCTGCCCGTCGCATGGCGACTGACCTGCCTGTTCGTGCGTCCCCTGCACCGGCTCTTCCCCGACGAACCCGGCCTGCCCGGTCGCGGCCGGGCAGGCGATCACGTGGACCACGCCTCCTGAGCAGTACCCCCGTCGGCCCCCTCACGCTTCGTTTTCCTTCACGCCTCAAGGACGTATGCCATGAATGTCATCCTCCTGGGCGCCGGCGTGCTCGTCGCCGTCGCCCTGCTCGCCGTACTGCTCGTCTCCCTGCTGTTCCGCAAGGTGGAGCAGGGCAAGGCGCTGATCGTCTCCAAGCTGCGGAAGGTCGACGTGACCTTCACCGGGCAGGTCGTGCTGCCCGTGCTGCACAAGGCCGAGGTGATGGACATCTCGGTGAAGGCCATCGAGATCACCCGGACCGGCAAGGACGGTCTGATCTGCCAGGACAACATCCGGGCCGACATCCGCATCACGTTCTTCGTCAAGGTCAACAAGACCGTCGAGGACGTCATCAAGGTCGCGCAGGCCGTCGGCACCGCACGGGCGAGCGACCGGGACACGCTGCAGGAACTGTTCCACGCCAAGTTCTCCGAGGCGCTGAAGACCGTCGGAAAGCAGCTGGACTTCACCGACCTGTACACCAAGCGCGAGGAGCTGCGTTACCGCATCATCGAAGTCATCGGCGTCGACCTCAACGGCTACCACCTGGAGGACGCGGCGATCGACTACCTGGAGCAGACGCCGGTCGCCCAGCTCGACCCGTCCAACGTCCTCGACGCCCAGGGCATCCGCAAGATCACCGAGCTGACGGTCATGGAGCACGTGCGCACCAACGAGGCGCAGCGCACGGAGGAGAAGGAGATCACGCGGCAGAACGTCGACGCACGTGAGGCCATCCTGGAGCTGGAGCGCCGGCAGGCCGACGCCGAGACCAAGCAGAGGCGGGAGATCGCCACCGTCCGGGCCCGGGAAGAGGCCGAGACGGCGCGGGTGGTGGAGGAGGAGCGGCTGCGGGCCCAGGGAGCCTTCCTGGCCACCGAGGAGAAGCTCGGGGTGCAGCGTGAGAACCAGGCCCGCGAGGTCGCCGTCGCCGCGAAGAACCGCGAGCGGGTCATCGCCATCGAGAACGAGCGCATCGAGAAGGACCGGCTCCTCGAAGTCATCGGCCGGGAACGCGAGACGCAGCTGACCCGGATCGCCGCCGAGAAGGAGGTCGAGGCGGAGCGGCGGGACATCGCCGAGGTCATTCGTGAGCGCGTCGCCGTGGACCGCACGGTCGCCGAGCAGGAGGAGTCCATCAAGAAGCTGCGGGCCGTGGAGGAGGCGGAGCGGCAGCGGCAGACCGTGATCATCGCCGCCGAAGCCGAAGCGCAGGAGAAGCTGGTCAAGGACATCAAGGCCGCCGAAGCCGCCGAGCAGGCCGCCACCCACCGCGCGGCCGAGGAACTGACCCTCGCGGAGGCCCGGTTGAAGACGGCCGACCTCGACGCCCGGGCCAAGCTCCGCCTCGCCGAGGGCATCCAGGCCGAGGCCGCCGCCGAAGGGCTCGCCGCCGTCCAGGTCCGCGACAAGGAAGCCGACGTCATCGAGAAGGCCGGCCGGGCTGAGGCCGCCGCCACCGAGGCCCGGCTGCGGGCAGAGGCCGAAGGCGCGCAGGCCCAGGCCTTGGCGGAGGCCGCGGCCATCGGCGAGAAGCTCAAGGCCGAGGCCGAGGGCCTGACCCAGAAGGCCGCAGCCATGGCCGCCCTCGACGACGCCTCGCGCGGGCACGAGGAGTACCGGCTGCGCGTGCAGGCGGACAAGGAGATCCGCCTTGCGGGCCTCGACGTGCAGCGGCAGGTCGCCGAGGCGCAGGCCACGGTGCTCGCCACCGGGTTGGAGAGCGCCGACATCAACATCGTCGGCGGCGAGTCGGTCTTCTTCGACCGGCTGATGTCCTCGATCGCACTCGGCAAGGGCGTCGACGGGTTCGTCCAGCACTCCGAGACAGCGCAGGCCCTTGCCCGGCCCTGGCTGGAGGGCACCTCCAGCTTCACCGACGACCTGGGCCGCATCCTCGCCTCGGTCACCACGGCCGATGTGCAGAACCTGACGGTCTCGGCGCTGCTGATGAAGCTGATGAAGACCGGCGGGGCCGACGCGGGGCAGCTCCAGCAGCTGCTCGACAAGGCCGGCGAGCTGGGTCTGGCGGACAGGCCGCTCACCACCCTGAACGGCAGTGCCGCCCACGCCTGACCCGCCCCTTCGGTCCGGAGCCGCCGCGCAGGGGACGGCGGCTCCGGACCACGTTCCCCGACTTCCCGAGAGGCATGCCATGACGACCGTCCCGGACGCCGGCACGTACGACCCCGTGGACAGGGGCACGTACGAGGTGCTGCGCGACCGCCTCACCGCCCGGGCCGCCGAGCTGGCCCGGCGCGCCGAGGCGCTCAACGCCCGCCGGATCGAGGAGTTCGGCTCGACGCGGTTCGGGCTCGCCGGCACGAGGCGACTGCGCACCGAGCACGCGGCAGTTCCCCGGGACGTCGTCGCGGTGGGTGAGGTGCTGCTGTTCAGCTGCAACGCAGTCCCGAGCCGGGAGGCCGACACACGCGTCGGCGACGTCCTGGCCCTGTACGACCGCGACCTGGAACGGCTGCCCGACGACGCCGTCCCCGGCCTGCTCGACGACGCCGCCTTCGTCCGCGAGTTCACCGCCCTGCACCGCTATTACCGCCACGCCCGCCTGCTCCGGCTCCGGCGCACCGAGAGCAAGTTGCTCGCCGTGTTCCAGACCGGTGAGACGGCGGACGACACGCGGGTGCTGCGCTGGGCCCTGGCCGACGGCGGACAGGCCACCTTCCTCGACGCGCGGGGCGATCGCGACCACGTCCTGCCCCCGTCCCACGACGTCGAATGGGTCGACAGCACGCGCGCGGATCACGTCCTCGGACGGCACCCGCTCGTCTCCATCCACGGCGAGGTGTTCGTCTCCACGGTCGGCGGCGTGCTGACCGTCAAGGCCGACGACGACACCGAGACGGCAGAAGGCCTCTACACCGAGCCCGTCGACGAGCCGCTTCAGTCCCTCGCGGACGCGGACATCGCGTACGCGCGCGTGGGCGCCCTGATCCTCCTGCGCGTGCGCCCCTACAAGGAGGACACCGACCGTCACCTGGTGTTCAACACCCTCACCAGAACAGTCGTCCGCCTCGACGGCATCGGCCGGGCGTGCCGCCGCCTGCCCGAGGACCAGGGAATCGTCTTCCCCGGCGGCTACTGCCTGGCCACCGGCAGCCACAAGGCGTACGAATTCGACACCACAGGCCTTGAGTTCGATCGGGAGATCCGCTCTCCGAACGGCGAAGACGTGCTCTACGCCTTCCGCGCACGCGTGGAGGGCCGCACCCTCCTTCTGCCGTACAACACGATCCGCAAGGAGATGGCCATCCCCCTCCCCTGCCAGGGCTGGGCGCTCTTCGACGACGGCGCGCTCGCGGTCCTGAGGGCTGACGCCGGGGAGCCGCAGCGCGTCCACCCCGTGCAGCTGTGGAACTCCCCGTACGTCTCGGACACCCACGCCGCCGCCCAGCCGGCCGGCACCGGCCCCCTGGCACGCATCGGCAACGCCGACCTCGTGCGTGGCATCTCCGACTGCCTCTCCGTCACGGGCGCCGTCGCCGACACGACACCCACGACCGAGGTGTACGAGGCACTCCTGGCCGCCTGCGCCCGGGTGGCGGACACGCACCACTGGCTGGACGACCCCGAACTCGGCGACCTCCACACACCACTGGCCCAACTGCGCGACACGGCACAGCAGGTCCTGGCCGAGTTCGAGACGGTCCAGGCCCTCACCCGGCAGGCCGAAGACGCGCTCGCCGAAGCCGCCGCGCGGGCCACCGAGGTCGTACGACGGCTGCGGGGCGAAGCCCCACGCGGCGCGGCAGGCTGGGTGACCGGTTTGACCGAGCTGCGCCGCGCGCAGGGCCATCTGCTCACCCTCAAGGACATGCGGTACGCGGACACCGCCCACATCGACGAACTGGCCGCCGCCGCCGAGTCCGACCTCGTCGCCTTCGGCCGGCGTGCCGTGGCGCATCTCGCCGGCGAGGACGCCTTCGCCGACCACCACGCGCAGGTCGAGCGGCTCGTCGCCGACGCCGAGGCGATCGCCACCGTGGCCGAGGCGGCGCCCGTCGCAGCCCGCACGGACGAACTCGCCGACGTGCTGCGCACGGTGACCGAGGTCGTCGCCGGTCTCGACATCGCCGACGCCACCGTCCGCACCGCGATCCTGGAGCGCATCGCCGAGGTCCTCGGCGGCGTCAACCGTGCCCGCGCCGCCCTGCGGGGCCGTCGCCGCGAGCTCCTCGACCGGGAGGGACGGGCCGAGTTCTCCGCCGAACTCGCCCTGCTGGGCCAGTCCGTCACCGGCGCGCTCGCCGCCGCCGACAGCCCGGAGGCGTGCGACGAGCAACTCGCCCGCCTGCTGGTACAGGTGGAGAACCTGGAGTCCCGGTTCGCCGAGTTCGACGACTTCCTCACCCTCCTCGCCGACAAGCGCGACGAGATCCACGAGGCGTTCTCCGCCCGCAAGCAGACCCTCGCCGACGCCCGCGCCCGCCGCGCCGAACGCCTGGCCGACTCGGCGGCCCGCATCCTGCGGACCGTCGCCCGCCGGGCAGCCGCCCAGCCGGACACGGACGCCGTCACCACGTACTTCACCTCCGACCCGATGCCCGCCAAGGTCCGCCGCATCGCCGACGAACTGCGCGACCTCGGCGACCAAGTGAGAGCCGAGGAACTCGACGGCCGCCTCACAGCCGCCCGCCAGGAGGCGCTGCGAGCCCTGCGCGACCGTACCGACCTCTACACCGACGGCGGCCGCACGATCCGCCTCGGCACCCACAGCTTCGCCGTCAACACCCAGCCTCTCGACCTCACCCTCGTCCCGCACGGCGACACCCTCGCCTTCGCCCTGACCGGCACCGACTACCGCTCCCCGGTCACGGACCCCGACTTCACCGCCACCCGCCCGTACTGGGAGCGCCCCCTGCCCTCGGAGTCACCCGAGGTCTACCGGGCCGAGCACCTCGCCGCCCGCCTGCTGGACGAACACGGTCCCCAGGCGCTGGCGCGGGCCGACCTGCCGGCCCTCGTGCGGCAGGCCGCCGAAGCGGCGTACGACGAGGGCTACGAGCGCGGGGTCCACGACCACGACGCGACAGCGATCCTCACCGCGCTCCTGCGCCTGCACGAGGGCGCCGGGCCGCTGCGCCACGAGCCGGCCGCGCGAGCGGCCGCCCAGATGTTCTGGGCGCACGGCACGACGGACGAGGAACGCCAGAGCTGGACCCGGCGCGCGGTGTCCCTCGCCCGGGCCCGGGACACCTTCGGCCCGGCACCCGCGATCGCCGACCTGCAACGGGAGCTGGCGGCCGTAGCGGGCGGAGAAGCGGCGGCCACGTACCTCTTCGAAGAGCTGACCAGCGGCCCGCCCGGCTTCGTCATCAGCGCCGGCACCCGCACCCTGCTGGACAGGTTCCGCCGCACCGTGGGCACCTCGGCCTACGACGACGACCTCACCGCCCTCACCGACCCGGCCGCCCGCGAGCAACTGGTCGAGGCATGGCTGACGGCGTACACCGCCGCCACCGGCACCGACCTCACCCCAGGCGACCTCGCCGAGGCGGTGGCCGCCGAACTCTGCCCCGGCCTGCCCCGTTACGAGTCCGACGCGCCGCTCACACAGACCCTCACGGGCCTGCTCGGCACCCACCCCCGCATCACCGGCCGCGCCCTCACGATCCGCGTCGACGAACTCCTCGCCCGCACACGCCGTTTCCGCGCCCACGACGTACCCGGCCACCGCGCCTACCAGCAGCGCCGCACAGCCCTGGTGGACGCCGAACGTGCCCGTCTCCGCCTGGGCGAGTACCGGCCGCGCGTGATGTCGGCGTTCGTGCGCAGCAGACTCATCGACGAGGTGTACCTGCCACTCATCGGCGACAGCCTCGCCAAGCAGCTCGGCACCACGGGCGAGTCCAAGCGCACCGACTCCGGTGGCCTGCTCCTGCTCATCTCCCCGCCCGGCTACGGCAAAACGACCCTCATGGAGTACGTCGCCGACCGGCTCGGCATGATCCTGGTCAAGGTCGACGGCCCGGCACTCGGCCACACCGTCACCTCGCTCGACCCGGCCGAGGCCCCGAACGCCACCGCCCGCCAAGAGGTCGAGAAGATCAACTTCGCGCTGGCGGCGGGCAACAACACCCTCCTCTACCTGGACGACATCCAGCACACCTCGCCCGAACTGCTCCAGAAGTTCATCCCCCTCTGCGACGCCACCCGCCGCATCGAGGGCGTGCGGGACGGCCAACCGCGCACCTACGACCTACGCGGCAAACGCTTCGCCGTCTGCATGGCCGGCAACCCCTACACCGAGTCCGGCAGCCGCTTCCAGGTGCCCGACATGCTCGCCAACCGCGCCGACGTGTGGAACCTCGGTGACGTCCTGACCGGCAAGGACGACGTCTTCGCGCTCAGCTTCATCGAGAACGCCCTCACCGCCAACCCGGTCCTCGCTCCGCTCTCCGGCCGCGACCGCGCCGACCTCGACCTGCTGATCCGCCTCGCGCAGCGCGACCCGGCGGCGCGAGCGGACCGCCTGACGCATCCATACGGGTCTGTGGAGCTGGAGCGAATCCTGGCCGTACTGCGTCACCTGCTCACCGCCCGGGAGACGGTCCTGGCCGTGAACGCCGCCTACATCGCCTCGGCAGCACAGTCGGACACGACCCGCACGGAACCACCCTTCCGGCTCCAGGGCTCCTACCGCACCATGAACAAGATCGCCCAGCGCGTCCAACCCGTCATGAACGACGACGAGCTGGCCTCACTGATCGATGACCAGTACCGCGCCGAGGCCCAGACCCTCACCAGCGATGCCGAGGCCAATCTCCTCAAGCTGGCCGAGCTGCGCGGCACGCTCAACGCCGAGCAGTCGGCCCGATGGACCGAATTGAAGGCGGCCCATGTTCGAGCCCAGTCCCTCGGCGGACCCGAGGACGACCACATCACCCGGGCCGTCTCCGCCCTCGGTCTTCTGGCCGACCGGATCGCAGCCGTCGAGTCGGCGATCAACCGGGCGAGCGACCCACGAC
>NZ_JAPSKN010000051.1 GCF_031181705.1 Streptomyces sp. | reverse complement strand
ATGCCGCGGTTCATGTCGTCGTCGTGGGCTGCCACGGTCCTCACCTCCTCCAAGGGGAGCTGGACGCTTCCAGACCCTACCTGGGCGGGTGTCGATTGAAACCCCTAGATCACAAAGACGGTCGGGGTGTGTCCGATCTTCACCCTTGCGCTCTCCCTCACGCCAGGGGAATACCCAGCGAACATGATTGGAACCCAGCCTCAGGTACGGTCGAAGCGTTCAACACCCGTCAGAGCTGGCCGGATTCCCGGTGCGGTTCGACGCATGAAACGGCAGGAGACATGAGCGTGCAGCAGGAGGCCGGGGTCGAGGGCGAGGCGCTGGAGGTCTGGATCGACCAGGACCTGTGTACCGGCGACGGCATCTGCGCCCAGTACGCGCCCGAGGTGTTCGAGCTGGACATCGATGGTCTGGCCTATGTGAAGAGCGCGGACGACGAGTTGCTCCAGGACAAGGGCGCGACAGCGCCCGTTCCGCTGCCGCTGCTCACGGATGTGATCGACTCGGCGAAGGAGTGTCCGGGCGAGTGCATCCACGTACGGCGGGTTTCGGACAGGGCCGAAGTCTACGGTCCGGACGCACAGTGACCAGTTCTTTACGTTCCGTGACCGCTGTCTGATATCTCACACACCGCTGCCACAGGGGCTTCACACGCTGCGGGCGCCGGCCTGCGCGGAGCGGACGAACGCGCCGTCCTGCCAACGCCATTTCACGTCGCTCTTCTCGTCGGGGCAGCAACGCGGCACGTCCGGGGACGAGTAGCCGAGGAGCGTGGCCGTCACCGCGCCCGCGCGTACGGCGAAGTCGCCGACGGTGGTGCCGTCCTCGGGGTCGAGCAGGGTGGCCACCACGCGCGGCTTGCCGTCCGCGCCGCCGCGGGTGAGGACGTACACGCCGTCCGGTGGGGTGCCCATCGGGGAGTCGCACTGGACCACGGCCACCGTCTCGGGGTTGCCGTCGCCGTCGAGGTCCCCGGACGCCTTCTTCTGTACGACGGCCTTCACGGGGCCGCACTCCAGGGGGAACTCCACCGCGGCCGGGTCGGGCGCGGCCAGGGGCGCCGGGGCGCTTCTGGTCTCGGGGGCGCCCGGCTGGGCGGCCGTCGCGGCACCGGGCTGCAGGACCGAGGAGAGGGCCACCACGCCGGCGAGCGCCGTGGCGGTGGCGAGCCAGTGGATGGGCCGGGTGTGGGTGTGGGCGAGCTCCGGGACGGCGGAAGGCTGCACTAGGAGTGTCTCCTGAGGGCTGTACCGGTGGGGTGGCCAAGATGGTGCCACACGTCACACCGCGAGGGAACGGCGGGGTGTGCGCCGGCCGCGCCGGGGAAGTCAGAAGGGTTGCGGTTCCTGCCGCCGTGTCAGCTGGCCGGTGCCCGCGCGGCCCGCTGCCGGCGCCCGGGAGCGCTGCCGGGTGACTCGGGGCAGGTCAACGGCGTCGCGCGGGGGTTCACCCCGGGCGGCAACGGAGAGGCGCCGTGGCGCAGTTCCCGGAGTGTGTCCGACAACTGCGCCGCGGCGCCTGTGCGTTGGGTGCGTGACGGGCCGTCTCAGCGGGCGGTGCCGCCGTCGGCGTTGGGTCCCGCGTAGTCCTCGCCGTAGGCGCCCTTGGCGGGGCGGCGGCGGCGCATGGGCGGCTCGACGCCGTCGGCGAGGCGGCGGGCGGTGAGCAGGAAGCCGGTGTGGCCGATCATCCGGTGGTCCGGGCGGACGGCCAGGCCCTCGATGTGCCAGTTGCGGATCATGGTCTCCCAGGAGGTCGGCTCGTTGAAGCAGCCGATCTCCCGGATGGACTCCACGGTCCGGGCCAGCTGGGTGGTGGTCGCGACGTAGCAGCACAGGATGCCGCCCGGGACCAGCGCCTTGGAGACGGCCTCCAGGCACTCCCAGGGGGCGAGCATGTCGAGGATGACGCGGTCGACGTCGGTGTCGGACAGGTTGTCCTGGAGGTCGCCGACGGTGAGCTGCCAGGCGGGGTGCGGGCCGCCGAAGTAGCGCTCGACGTTCGCCTGGGCGATCTCGGCGAAGTCGGCGCGGCGCTCGTAGCTGTGCAGCATGCCCTGGTCGCCGATGGCGCGCAGCAGGAAGCTGCTGAGCGAGCCCGAGCCGACGCCGGCCTCCACGACGCGCGCGCCGGGGAAGATGTCGGCGAAGGCGAGGATCTGCCCCGCGTCCTTCGGATACACGACGGCTGCCCCGCGGGGCATGGACAGGACGTAGTCGGGGAGCAGGGGGCGCAGCGCGAGGTAGGCGACGTTTCCCGTGGTGCGGACAACGCTGCCCTCGGGAGCACCGATCAGTTCGTCGTGCGGGAAGGAACCCTTGTGGGTGTGGAAGTTCTTCCCGGCCTCGAGCGTGAACGTGTAGTGGCGGCCCTTGGGGTCGGTCAGCTGAACCTGGTCCCCGACCTTGAAGGGCCCGCGCCTGCGGGCGGCACCGGTCGGTTCGGACATGTGACCAGCCTACCGGCCCCGGGGAGGGCCTCCGACCACCGGGACGATCACCGGGACGGCCACCGGGACAGCCCGCGGCCGGCCGCTAGGACGGCCGGGCCATCGCCTTGACGAAGGCGCGCTCCACGTCGGCCGCCGACAGCACGCCGTAGATCTCGCCGGTCTCCTCGACGACCAGGTACTCGGTCGCGGGGGTGGCGCGCAGCGCGTCGAGGAGTTCCTCGCCGGACAGCTCCGCCGAGACGCGCATGCCCTCCGTGAGCTCCTGGGCGAGGCCGCTGACCGCGACCCAGGGGCGGCGGTGTTCCGGCACGCCGACGATGGCGGCCTCGCGGACCAGGGAGAGAGGCTGGCCGTCGGCGTCGACGACGACCAGGGCGCGGGCTCCGGCGGCGTTGGCGCGGCGCAGGGCCTCGGAGAGCGGGGTGTCGGACTCGACGGGGACCGCGCGGCGGGTGAGGGTACGGGCGCGCAGCTCCGGGAGGTGCTCGCGCAGGCGTGCCATGCGCAGGCTGTTGCCGGCGCCGGTCCAGATGATCGCGGCGAGGATGGCGGCGAGCAGGGCGTCCAGGACGGTGTCCATCCCGACGTTGTCCACGGCGTCGGAGCCGAGGGCGCCGGACTGGGTGAGCAGCGGCAGGCCGATGAGGACGCAGACGGCGAGGGCCCGGCCGACCCAGGCGGCGGCGATGGTGCCGGTCATCGGCTTGCCGGTGAGCTTCCAGACGACCGCGCGCAGCATGCGGCCGCCGTCGAGGGGCAGGCCGGGCAGCAGGTTGAACGCGGCCACGATCAGGTTGGAGATCATCAGGCCGGCCAGCAGCACGCCCGGGACGGTGCCGGGGTCCACGGTCTGCAGGGCGGCGTAGAAGACGCCGGCCAGGACGAGGGAGAGCAGCGGGCCGACGAAGGCCAGCACGAACTCCCGGCCGGGGGTCTCGGCCTCCTTCTCGATCTCGGAGACGCCGCCGAAGAACTGGAGCTGGATGCGGCGGACCGGGAGCTTGAAGCGGAGGGCGGCGACCGTGTGGGCCAGTTCGTGGACGAGCACGGAGGCGTAGAAGGCCACGGCGAAGAAGAGGGAGACCAGGTAGCGGGCGGCGCCGAGCTCGGGCAGCACGCGCTCCAGCTGGCCGCCGAACACCCAGGTGATCAGGGCGGCGACCAGGAACCAGCTGGGCGCGACGTACACGGGCACGCCGAAGGGCCGCCCCATGAGCAGTCCGCCCCGCGGCTCCGGCCGCTGGGGCGCGGGGCCCTTGCCGTCGGCGGAGTGCGCGAGGGGGCGGGCGGTGGGGGTGTCGGTGTGGGTGGGTGCGGCGGCCGGGGGTTCGGGGAAGCGGCGGTCCGGGGTGCCGGGTGCCGGACGCGGCTGGTCCGCCTCGGGCCGGTGCGCGCCGGGGTGAGGGTGACGGCGGTCCGTCTCGGGTCCGCCGGCCGTGGAGCCCGTGTGGGGGTCGCCCGCGTAGGCGCGGTCGGGGTGGACGTCGCCGTCGGGGTGCCCGCCGGGCTGGGGAGAACGACTGGCGTCGCCGGCGCGACCTCCGCCAGGAGCGGGGCCCGCGCCGGGCTCGCCGTCGGCGGGTGCCGGGGAGGAGCCGGCGGCTGCGGGTTGTTCGGGGCGTTCGCCGCGACCCTCCGGCGAGCGCACTCCGGCGGAGCCCTGGTGCGTCGGTGCCGTCGGCGCAACGGGTCGGGGGGCGGGAGCACTGTCGGCCGGCGGGGCGTCCGCCGCTGCCGGTCCGGGCTCCGGCCTGTCCCCCACTGACGCCCTCGGCGCAGCGGGCTCGGGCGTTGTGCCGCTCTTCCCCGCCGACGGACCCGGCGCAGCGGTGCCGGGCGTCGCGGTCTCCGGCACAGCCGGTCCGGGCGTCGGGGCTTCCGCCGCGGTGGGGCGAGGAGCCGGGGGAACGTCGGCCACCGGGGCGTCAGCCGCTGCGGGGCCGGGCACCGGCCTGGCGCCCGGCGACGCCTCCGCCGGGGCGGGCCCGGGCTGAGGACCGCCCTCCGACGACGACCTCGCCGCGGCAGGCCCGAGTTCAGGACTACCGTCCGACGACGACCCCGCCGCGGCAGGCCCGGGTTCGGACTTGCCCTCCGGCGACGCCTGAGCCGGGGCACGCCCGGGCTCAGGACTACCCCCCGACGACGATCCGGCCGGGGCAGGCCCGGGCTGAGGACTGCCCTCCGGTGACGACCCCGCCGCGGCAGGCCCGGGCAGGAGCTCGGGCGCCTCAGGTTCGTTCGACGGGAGTTCGGGCGCCTCGGGCCCGGGCCCGGGGGCGTGCTCGGGGGTGGGGCGTTCGTCGGGGGCGGCCGGGCCGGTGGGCCGGGCCGGGTGACCGGAGTGGTGCTCGGCCGACTCGTCGTTGCCGGACCGCGGCTGCCCGCGCCCGCCGCTCTCCTCCACCGGTTTCCCCTCGTTCGAAGCGTCTCCCGCGCCTGCCGGACGGGAGGGTCTCGAGTCGATGGTATGCGTCCGCCGAGGTGCGTTCCGCCCCGGCACCCCTGTGTTCCCCGTGCGTCGACGGTCCCTCCCGGCTTCCCCACGGAACGCGCTCGGGTCACTGTCAGTGGCGGGCCGTAAGGTCTGTGGCATGGAGACGAGCAGCGAGGGCACGACGCGGCAGGGGAGCAGCCCTGCCCCGGCGGTGGAGGCGGAGGAGACGGCCGCCCGGGCGGTGGCGGAGGCGGCGGCGGAGACGGCCGCCGTCAGCGACCTCGTGACGGGGCCCGCCGCCATACCGCCCGCCTCGCTGTCCCCCTCCCGGGCGAGCGACTTCATGCAGTGCCCGCTGCTGTACCGCTTCCGGGTCATCGACCGGCTCCCGGAGAAGCCCAGCGAGGCGGCCACCCGGGGCACGCTGGTGCACGCGGTCCTCGAGCGCCTGTTCGACGCCCCGGCGGCGGAGCGTACGGCGCCCCGGGCGAAGTCCCTGATCCCCGGCCAGTGGGACAGGCTGCGCGAGACGCGACCGGAGGTCGGGGAGCTGTTCGCCGACGACCCCGAGGGCGAGCGGCTGGCGCGCTGGCTGGGCGAGGCGGAGCGGCTCGTCGAGCGCTGGTTCACCCTGGAGGACCCCAGCCGGCTGGAACCGGCCGAGCGGGAGCTGTTCGTCGAGGCGGAGCTGGACTCGGGGCTGCGGCTGCGCGGGATCATCGACCGGGTCGACGTGGCCCCCACCGGCGAGGTCCGCATCGTCGACTACAAGACGGGCAAGGCGCCCCGGCCCGAGTACTCCGAGGGCGCCCTGTTCCAGATGAAGTTCTACGCCCTGGTCGTGTGGCGGCTGAAGAACGTGGTGCCGCGGCGGCTCCAGCTGGTCTATCTCGGCAGCGGTGAGGTGCTGACCTACGACCCGGTCCTCGCGGATCTGGAGCGGGTCGAGCGCAAGCTGCTGGCGCTGTGGGAGGCGATCCGGACGGCGACCGAGACGGGTGACTGGCGGCCGCGTCCGACGAAGCTGTGCGGCTGGTGCGACCACCAGGCGCACTGCCCGGAGTTCGGTGGCACTCCCCCGCCGTATCCGCTGCCCGTGCGCACGGCGGGCCTGCCGGCGCAGCCCTCGGCGGTGGAGGGCGGCTGAGTCCGGCGGGCCCGGGCAGGGCAGAATGGGCCGGACGAGCGAAGGAGACTTACGTGGCCATCCGCGTCCTACTGGTCGACGACCAGCCACTGCTCCGCACGGGCTTCCGGATGATCCTGGAGGCCGAGCAGGACCTCGCGGTCGTCGGCGAGGCCGGAGACGGCCTCCAGGCGCTCGACCAAGTGCGGGCCCTGCAGCCCGACGTGGTCCTGATGGACATCCGCATGCCGCGGATGGACGGTGTGGAGGCGACCCGGCAGATCACCGGCCCCGGGCGGGACGGCCCGGCGAAGGTCCTGGTGCTGACCACCTTCGACCTGGACGAGTACGTGGTGGAGGCCCTGCGCGCGGGCGCCAGCGGCTTCCTGCTGAAGGACGCCCCGGCGAACGAGCTGGTGCAGGCGATCCGGGTGGTGGCCGCGGGTGAGGCGATGCTCGCGCCGAGCATCACGCGCCGGCTGCTCGACAAGTACGCCACCCATCTGCCGTCGGGCGACGAGCCGGTGCCGGACACGCTGCACACGCTCACGGACCGCGAGGTCGAGGTGTTGAAGCTGGTCGCGCGCGGGCTGTCCAACGCGGAGATCGCCGCCGACCTGTTCGTCAGCGAGACGACCGTCAAGACGCACGTGGGGCACGTGCTCACCAAGCTGGGCCTGCGCGACCGCGTGCAGGCGGCGGTGTACGCGTACGAGAGCGGGCTGGTGCGCCCCGGGGCGCAGTAACCACCCGTGCGACGACGAGGGCGCCCCCTGCCGAGCAGGAGGCGCCCTTCTTCACGTCCGCGTGTCAGGCGTCCTTGCTCAGCTCCCAGAAGCGGAACACGGTCGACGCGTCGAGGCAGTACTCCAGGCCGTAGACGCCGTCGCGGACGACCGCGTACTGCTTGGCCTGCCACACCGGCAGGACGGGCAGTTCGTCGGCGACGATGTCCTGCAGCTCCCCGAACTCCTTGTCCGTGGCCGCCCGGTTGGTGAGCGAGGCGGTGCGCGGGATGAGCGAGCCGGTGATGGTGCTGTTGTCGTAGTTGTTGTTCAGCACGTTGCCCTTGCCGAAGAAGGGGGCCGTGAAGTTGTCGGCGTCCGGGTAGTCGGGGACCCAGCCCTTGACGTAGACGCCGTACTTGCCGGCCGCGATGTCCTTCTCGTACTGGCCGAAGGGCACGGACTTCACGTCGGCGTCGAACAGACCGCTGGCGTTGAGCTGGCCGGCGATGGCGGTCAGCTCCTGGTCGGTGGCGGGACCGTAGCGCGAGGGGGTCGACCAGAGGGTCAGCTTCACCTTGCCGGTGACGCCGTCCTCGCGCAGCGCGTCCGCCGCCCTGGCCTTGGAGGGCCGGGCGCCGTAGGTGTCGAAGAAGGCGGTGTTGTGGCCCGCGATGCCGGCCGGGATGATCGAGTAGAGCGGGGTCGCGGTGCCTCGGTAGACGTCCCGGATGAGGGCTTCGCGGTCGAGCAGGTAGGCGATGGCCTTGCGGACACCGAGCTTTCCGGCGACCGGGTGGTCCATGTTGAACACCAGGTGCTGGACCTCGGCGCTGCTGCCCTCGACGACCTCGGCGCCGGTGCCGTCGTCGGCCTTCTCCATGTCGGCGATGTCGCTCGCGGTCAGACCGCGGTAGGCGATGTCGACTTCCCCGTTCTGGATGGCCTGCTTCAGGGCGGTCTGGTCGCCGTCGAAGAACTTGAGCGTCACGCCGGTGTTCTTCACCTCGGCGGTGCCCTTGTAGTTCTCGTTGACGGAGAAGACGGCGTGGCCCTTGTCGATCGAGTCGAGCTTGTAGGGGCCGGAGCCGACGGCCTGGCCGTCCTCGCGCAGCCCGTCCGCGTCGTACTCGCGGTGGTCGACGATGGACCCGGCGCCGGAGGCGATCTTGCTGGGGAAGGTGGCGTCGGCCGTGTTGAGCCGGAAGACGACCGTCTTCTCGTCCGGCGTCTCGACCTTCTCCAGCGTGGGGAACATGATCGCGGGCCCGTCGGGGTCGTTGATCTTCAGCATGCGGTCGAAGGAGAACTTGACGTCCTTCGAGGTGAGCGCGTCACCGTTGCTGAACTTCAGCCCGTCCTTGAGGGTGCACGAGTAGACCGTGGTCCGCGCGTCGGTGAAGGCGCAGCTCTCCGCCGCCTCGGGCTGGGGTTCCGTGGCGCCCTTGGGGAAGCTGAGCAGCGACTGGAAGACGTTGTTGAACAACAGCCAGGAGCCCGGGTCGTAGCCGGAGGCCGGGTCGGTGGCCAGGACGTCGTCGGACATCCCCACCACCACGTTGGAGCCGTCCCCCGCGGAGTCTCCGCTCTCCGTACCACAGCCGGTCAGCAGTCCGGAGGCGAGTCCGGCCACGATGGGCAGGACCGGCCACTGGTTGCGTATGTTCACGTGTGTGCCTTGTCGTCGGTTCTCGAGAACGCCCGGAGCCTGTCCCCGGCTCCGGGGCACGGTTCCCCGGGGGGCCGCGGTCAGAGGCCCCCGGGGTTCCACCGGGTCCGTCAGCCGCTCACACCTCGTCCGAGCTCCCACAGCTGGAGCGTCGAGGAGGAGTTGAGGGCGTAGGCGGTACCCGTGATGTCGTCGCGCGCGGCGACGTACTGCTTGCCCTGCCACAGCGGCAGCACCGGCACGTCCCTGGCGACGATGTCCTGAATGTCCGTCAGGCTGGTGGAAGCGGACAGCCGGTCCGCCTCCCGGCGGGACTCGGGGATCAGGGTGTTGCGGATGCGGCTGTTGGCGTAGGGCGAGCCGAGGGTGTTGTCCTTGTCCAGGAACGGCGCGAGGAAGTTGTCGGCGTCCGGGAAGTCCGGGAACCAGCCCATGCCGTAGACGTCGTACTCGCCCTTCTTCTCGGCCGGGCGGAACGTGTTCCACGGGGTGCCCTTGATGTCGACCTCGAACAGGCCGCTGGAGTTCAGCTGGTCGCGCAGGACCTCGAACTCCTTCTTGGTGGCGGGGCCGTAGTGGTCGGTCGTGTAGTGCAGCGTGAGCTTCACCGGGGTGGTGACGTTCGCCTGGGTCAGCAGCGAGCGGGCCTTGCCGACGTTCGGTTCGCCGTACTTGTTGAAGAACGAGTTGGAGTGGCCGGTGACGCTGGCCGGGACCAGCGAGTACAGCGGCTCGGCCTGGGAACCGTAGACCTTGGCGACCAGGGCGCTGCGGTTGACGACCTGGGCCATCGCCTGGCGCACGGCCTTGGACTTCACGCTCGGGGCGTCGGTGTTGAAGCCCAGGTAGCGGATCTCCAGGCCGGGCATCTCGACGAGGTCGACCTCGTTGTCCGCGTCGCCGGAGAGCTTGCGGATCTGGTCCGGCGACATGGCGCGGGTCATCAGGTCGATGTCGCCCTTCTCCAGCGCCTCGCCCATGGCGTCGGCGCCCTTGAAGGAGACCATCTCGACCTTGTCGTTGTTCACCTTGAGGGTCCCCTTGTACTCGGGGTTCTTGGTGAACTCGGCCCGGACCATCTCGTCGTTCTCGACGACGGCCTTGAGGGTGTACGGGCCCGAGCCCTCGAGGTCGAAGCCGTCGCGCAGCTTGTTCTTCGGGTAGTCGTCGGGGTCGACGATCCCGGCGACCGGGGTCGACAGCTTGTACGGGAAGGTCGCGTCGGCCGTCTTGAGGTGGAAGATGACCTCGCGGTCGCCCTGCGTCTCGACGGTGTCGATGGTGGACAGCAGGGCGAAGACGCCGCTGTCGGCCTTGAGGGAGAGGGCGCGGTCGATGGAGTACTTCACGTCGGCCGCGGTGACGGGGTCGCCGTCGGCGAACTTCAGACCGTCGCGCAGGGTGCAGGCGTAGCGCTCGTTGCCCGTGTCGGTGAAGCCGCAGCGCTCGGCCGCCTCGGGTACGGGCTCGCCCTCACCGCGCGGCTGGATCATCAGGGTCTGCACGGTCTGGCGCAGGACGTTCCAGGTGCCGACGTCGTAGGCGTACGCCGGGTCGAGGGGCGCGGGCGCGTCCTTCGAGGCGGTGAACCGGTCCGTGGTGCCGACGACGATCGCGTCGCTGTCGCCGCTGCCGCTCCCGGAACCGCCGCAGGCGGCGAGCACCGGCGCGAGCAGGCCGACCACGGCCGGCAGCACCAAAGTCTTGCGGTTCATGCTCGAGTTTCTCCAGAGCTGTCGACTCCGTGTACCCGGCATGCAGGGGTGGCGCAGCGGATCACGGGGGTGGGGCGATGTTCTCGCGACGAGATTAGTCCGGCCCGGCAGGAACCTTCGCAGCCACCGGAGTTGAGCACCCATCACGCTACGGAACCGGGCGTGGACACACCGAAAACCCGACAGTGGAAGCTTTGGTGCAGCCTTCCATCAATCGGGACACAAGGGCACGCCGACGGCCCCCCGGAGGGGGTGCACAGCACACGCCGCATCCGCTGTCGACCCCGGACCGCGTGGGGAACGTCACACGCGTAAACCGGTTCGAGGGTACGGGAATTCGGCCATCCGGAGAGGTTCGAATTCACCTGCGGAATTGCCGCCCTATCCCCGCTGCACGCTGGGTGAACGGCTAGCGCATTTCCGTCATCAGACCGTGCAGAAATGTCAGGTCGACCTCTTCGAGCGAGCCGACGACCGTGCGCCTGAGGGCCGGCTGGATGGGGGCGACGGAGGGCACGGCCACGACCCGGCAGCCGGCGGCCTCCGCCGCGGCGACGCCGGTGGCGGTGTCCTCGATGACGGCGCAGCGGGCCGGGTCCGCACCGAGCCCGGCGGCGGCGGCCAGATACGGGTCGGGGTGGGGCTTGGTGCGCGGGACCTCGTCGCCGGCGACCGTCAGCCGGAAGTGGTGCGCGCCGAGCGAGGCGAGCACCCGGTCGATGATGCGCCGGTGCGAGGCGGAGACGAGGGCCGTCGGGATCTCGTACTCGTACAGCTCGGCGAGCAGCCTGCCGGCACCCGGCATCAGCGGCAGGGCGCGGCCGATGCGCTCCTCGAAGCCGTCGTTGAGCAGGACCGTGAGCTCGTCGAGGCTGATGTCGGCGCCGGTGGCCTCGATCAGGAAGCCCGCGCTGCGGGTCATGGGACCGCCGACCACGACATGGCGCCAGGACTCGTCGAGCGTGTGGCCGAGGGAGGCGAAGACCTCGACCTCGACGTCCCACCAGAAGCCCTCCGTGTCCACCAGGGTGCCGTCCATGTCGAGCAGCACGGCCTGGAGGGCCGACCCTTCGGCCGTCCGGGTACCGAGCGCGGGGACCGTACTGGTCATCCACCTACCTCCTTGAAGGGACGATCAGGCCGGCTCCCACGAGGGGAACCGGCCTGCAGTGGACCGACCAGTCTACGTCGTGTCCGGCCCAAGTGCCTCGTTCGGCCGGGGTCAGCGGGCGTTGAAGTACTTCGCCTCGGGGTGGTGGATCACGATGGCGTCCGTGGACTGCTCCGGGTGCAGCTGGAACTCCTCGGACAGGTGGACGCCGATGCGCTCCGGCTGGAGCAGGTCGGCGATCTTGGCGCGGTCCTCCAGGTCGGGGCAGGCGCCGTAGCCGAGGGAGAAGCGGGCGCCCCGGTACTTGAGCTCGAACATGCCCTGCATCTCGTCCGGGTCCTCCCCGGCGAAGCCGAGTTCGGAGCGCACGCGCGCGTGCCAGTACTCGGCGAGGGCCTCGGCCAGCTGCACGGACAGGCCGTGCAGTTCGAGGTAGTCGCGGTAGGCGTTGGCCTCGAAGAGCCGCGCGGTCTCCTCGCCGATGCGCGAGCCGACGGTGACGACCTGGAGGCCGACGACGTCGATCTCGCCGGACTCCTCCGGGCGGAAGAAGTCGGCCAGGCACAGGCGCCGGCCGCGGCGCTGGCGCGGGAAGGTGAAGCGGGTGCGCTCGTTGCCCGCCTCGTCCAGGATGATCAGGTCGTCGTCCTTGGAGACGCAGGGGAAGTAGCCGTAGACCACGGCCGCCTCCAGCAGGTTCTCCGTCTGGAGCCGGTCGAGCAGGCCGCGCAGCCGGGGGCGGCCCTCGCTCTCGACCAGTTCCTCGTAGGACGGGCCCTCGCCGGTGCGGGCCTGCTTCAGGCCCCACTGGCCCTTGAACAGGGCGCCCTCGTCGAGCCAGCTCGCGTACTCCTTGAGCTGGATGCCCTTGACGACCCGGGTGCCGCGGAAGGGCGGGGTGGGCACGGGGTTGTCGGTGGCGACGTCGGAGCGGACGTGGCCCTCCTCGGGGCGCTCGTCCACGGCGGCCGGGGCGGCGGCCCGGACCCGGCGCTGCTTGAGCTCGGGCAGCTTGGCACCGGGCACGCCCCGCTTGACGCCGATGAGGGCGTCCATCAGGCGCAGGCCCTCGAAGGCGTCGCGGGCGTAGCGGACCTCGCCCTCGTACAGCTCGTGCAGGTCCTGCTCGACGTAGGCGCGGGTGAGGGCGGCGCCGCCGAGGATGACCGGGAAGCGGGCGGCCAGGCCGCGGGTGTTCAGCTCCTCCAGGTTCTCCTTCATGATCACGGTGGACTTGACCAGGAGACCGGACATGCCGATGACGTCGGCCCGGTGCTCCTCGGCGGCTTCCAGGATCGCGGAGACCGGCTGCTTGATGCCGAGGTTGACGACGTTGTAGCCGTTGTTGGTCAGGATGATGTCGACGAGGTTCTTGCCGATGTCGTGCACGTCGCCGCGCACGGTGGCCAGCACGATGGTGCCCTTGCCGGCCTCGTCGCCCTCGACCTTCTCCATGTGCGGTTCGAGGTGGGCGACGGCCGTCTTCATCACCTCGGCCGACTGGAGCACGAACGGCAGCTGCATCTGGCCGGAGCCGAACAGCTCGCCGACGACCTTCATGCCGTCCAGCAACGTCTCGTTGACGATGTCGAGCGCGGGGCGGGACCGCAGGGCCTCGTCCAGGTCGGCTTCGAGCCCGTTGCGCTCGCCGTCGATGATGCGCCGCTTCAGGCGCTCGTCCAGCGGCAGGGCGGCCAGTTCCTCGGCCTTGCCGGCCTTGAGGGACTTGGCGGTGGCGCCCTCGAACAGCTGCATGAGCTTCTGCAGCGGGTCGTAGCCCTCGGCGCGGCGGTCGTAGATGAGGTCCAGAGCCGTCCGGACCTCCTCCTCGCTGAAGCGGGCGATCGGCAGGATCTTCGACGCGTGCACGATCGCCGAGTCCAGGCCCGCCTTGACGCACTCGTCGAGGAAGACGGAGTTCAGCAGCATGCGGGCGGCCGGGTTGAGGCCGAAGGAGATGTTGGACAGGCCGAGGGTCGTCTGCACCTTCGGGTGGCGCCGCTTCAGTTCGCGGATGCCCTCGATGGTGGCGATGCCGTCCTTGCGGGACTCCTCCTGGCCGGTGCAGATGGTGAAGGTCAGGCAGTCGACGAGGATGTCCTCCTCGTGGATGCCCCAGTTGCCGGTGAGGTCGTCGATGAGCCGTTCGGCGATCTCGACCTTCTTCTCGGCGGTGCGGGCCTGGCCCTCCTCGTCGATGGTGAGCGCGATGAGGGCGGCGCCGTGCTCCTTGGCGAGCTGGGTGACCTTCGCGAAGCGGGAGTCGGGGCCGTCGCCGTCCTCGTAGTTCACCGAGTTGATCACCGCGCGGCCGCCGAGCTTCTCCAGGCCGGCCCGGATGACGTCGACCTCGGTGGAGTCCAGCACGATCGGCAGGGTGGAGGCGGTGGCGAAGCGGCCGGCCAGTTCCTCCATGTCGGCGACGCCGTCGCGGCCGACGTAGTCCACGCACAGGTCGAGCATGTGCGCGCCCTCGCGGATCTGCTCGCGCGCCATCTCCACGCAGTCGTCCCAGCGGCCCTCCAGCATGGCCTCGCGGAACTTCCTCGAGCCGTTGGCGTTGGTGCGCTCGCCGATGGCCAGGTAGGAGGTGTCCTGCCGGAACGGCACCGACTGGTACAGGGAGGCGGCGCCCGGCTCGGGCCGCGGGTCGCGCTCGGGCGGGGTGACGTCCCGGACCCGCTCGACCAGCTGCCGCAGGTGCTCGGGGGTGGTGCCGCAGCAGCCGCCGACGAGGGAGAGGCCGTAGTCACGGACGAAGTTCTGCTGGGCGTCGGCCAGGCCCTCGGGGTCGAGCGGGAAGTGCGCGCCGTCCTTGGTGAGGATCGGCAGGCCGGCGTTGGGCATGCACAGCAGCGGGATGCGCGAGTGGCGCGTGAGGTAGCGCAGGTGCTCGCTCATCTCGGCGGGGCCGGTGGAGCAGTTCAGGCCGATCATGTCGATGCCGAGGGGCTCCAGCGCGGTCAGGGCCGCGCCGATCTCGGAGCCGAGCAGCATGGTGCCGGTGGTCTCGAAGGCCATCGAACACAGCAGGGGCACCTCGACGCCGGTGGCCTCCATGGCCCGGCGGGCGCCCAGGACGGACGCCTTGGTCTGCAGGAGGTCCTGCGTGGTCTCCACGATCAACGCGTCCGCGCCGCCGGCGAGCAGGCCCTCGGCGTTGGCCTGGTAGCCGTCGCGGATGGTGCCGTAGGTGATGTGGCCGAGCGTGGGCAGCTTGGTGCCGGGGCCGATGGAGCCGAGGACCCACCGGGTCCGCCCGTCCCGGGCGGCGTACTCGTCGGCCACCTCGCGGGCGATGCGGGCGCCGGCCTCGGACAGTTCGTGGATCCGCTCGGAGATCTCGTACTCGGCCATGGCCGAGTGGTTCGCGCCGAAGGTGTTGGTCTCGACGCAGTCGACGCCGACGGCGAAGTAGGCGTCGTGGACGGAGCGGACGATGTCCGGGCGGGTCAGGTTGAGGATCTCGTTGCAGCCCTCGAGATTCTCGAAGTCCTCCAGCGTGGGGTCCTGCGCCTGGAGCATGGTGCCCATGGCACCGTCGGCCACGACCACACGGGTGGCCAGTGCCTCTCGGAGGGCGGACACACGGGTCCGGCTGTCTGCGGAAGGGGTCGGCGGCAACGAGGCCATGAAAAGGGCTCCCTCGGATGCGACGGCTGTCGGCTATGCGGCTTCCCGGACGTCCGGCAGGGCATCCGGGGACGGGCGCACGGCGCCAGCGTAACCGGGAGTCGGCTTGGATGGGCAGCGCGTCCACGGGGCGGACGCGGCGGCGCCGCTCCGGCGGTCCGGGCGCGGGCGCGGTGACGGTTCGGCCGGAACACGCGGCAAATGGTGACCGGGCATTAGCGAGAGGTCGGCAAGGACCGGTAGTGTTCGACATTGCCGAACGAGGGCTGTGGGCCCCGCATGTCGGCGGTCGAAGGGGACGGAGGCGGTACGGCGATGGCACGGAACATCCAGTCGCTCGAGCGAGCGGCCGCGATGCTGCGGCTGCTGGCGGGCGGCGAGCGGCGGCTCGGCCTGTCGGACATCGCCTCGTCGCTGGGCCTGGCCAAGGGCACCGCCCACGGCATCCTGCGCACCCTCCAGCAGGAGGGCTTCGTGGAGCAGGACGACGCATCCGGGCGCTATCAGCTGGGCGCGGAGCTGCTGCGCCTGGGCACCACCTACCTGGACGTGCACGAGTTGCGGGCACGCGCCCTGGTGTGGACCGACGACCTGGCCCGTTCCAGCGGCGAGAGCGTGTACCTGGGGGTCCTGCACCAGCAGGGCGTGCTGATCGTGCACCACGTGTTCCGGCCCGACGACAGCCGGCAGGTCCTGGAGATAGGGGCCATGCAGCCGTTGCACTCCACGGCCCTGGGCAAGGTGCTGTCCGCCTACGACCCGGTGGCGCACAGCGAGGCCCTGGAGGCCGACCGCAAGGCGTTCACGGACCGGACGGTGTGCGAGGCGGAGGAGTTCGAGCATCTCCTCGACGTCACACGCGCGCGTGGGTACGCGGCGGACGTGGAGGAGACCTGGGAGGGCGTCGCCTCGCTCGCCGCCCCCATCCACGACCGGCGGCGGATGCCGGTCGGCGCGGTCGGCATCACCGGCGCCGTGGAGCGGCTGTGCCGGCCCGACGAGGAGCGGGCGCTGCGCCCCGAGCTCATCGCGGCCGTCCGGGACTGCGCCCGCGCGGTCTCCCGGGACCTGGGCGCCGGGCGGTTCTGACGCCACACGACGAAGCCGGGACGCCCGACGGCGTCCCGGCTTCCGGCATGTCCCGGCTCACCCCCGTGCCCACCTGCACGAAGATCCACGGACAAACGGCGATCAGTAACGATCGTGTTTTCGACTACACAGCTCTTGACGTGCTCGTAACGCCGAAGCAAGACTCCCGTCCATCGGTCGACATTGTCGAACAGCTACCGGCAATACGCGCTAGAGTGTGACAACGCCAGGCCGGTATCGAACTTCCCTGGACGTAGGACAAAGGAGTCGCGGGTGTCCAGCTCCGACATCTTCATCGGCGAGACCATCGGTACCGCCATACTCATCCTCCTCGGCGGCGGCGTCTGCGCCGCCGTCACGCTGAAGGCTTCCAAGGCACGTAACGCCGGCTGGCTCGCCATCACCTTCGGGTGGGGCTTCGCGGTGCTCACGGCGGTCTACACCACGGCGCCGCTCTCCGGCGCCCACCTGAACCCGGCCGTCACCCTCGCCCTCGCGATCAAGGACGGCGACTGGAAGAACGTCCCGGTCTACTGGGCCGGACAGATTCTCGGCGCCATGATCGGCGCGGCTCTGGTCTGGATCGCCTACTACGGTCAGTTCCACGCCCACCTCACCGACCGCGAGATCGTCGGCGGTCCGGGCGCGCAGGACACGGCGGCCAAGGCCGTCGAGGCCCAGGAGGCGGGCGCCGGCCCGGTGCTGGGCGTCTTCTCCACCGGTCCCGAGGTCCGGGTCGCCTGGCAGAACGTCGCCACGGAGGTCATCGGCACGATCGTGCTGGTCCTCGCCGTGCTCACCCAGGGCCTGAACGACAAGGGCAACGGCCTGGGCACCCTGGGGGCCCTGATCACCGCGCTCGTGGTGGTCTCCATCGGCCTCTCGCTCGGCGGCCCGACGGGGTACGCGATCAACCCGGCCCGTGACCTCGGTCCGCGCATCGTGCACGCCCTGCTGCCGCTGCCCAACAAGGGCGGCTCCGACTGGGGCTACGCCTGGGTCCCCGTGGTGGGTCCGCTCATCGGCGGCGCCATCGCGGCAGGCATCTACAACGTCGCGTTCGCTTAGGAGTCCCGACTTCGCGCTCGCGCGAAACTTCCAGCAAGCGCCGTACGTAAAGCCCCTCAAACCCGGAATGACCAGGAGCACACAGTGACCGACGCGCACACCGCCGGCCCCTTCATCGCCGCCATCGACCAGGGCACCACCTCGTCCCGCTGCATCGTCTTCGACCGGGACGGCCGGATCGTCTCCGTCGACCAGAAGGAGCACGAGCAGATCTTCCCGAAGCCGGGCTGGGTCGAGCACAACGCCACGGAGATCTGGACCAACGTCCAGGAGGTCGTCGCCGGGGCCATCGAGAAGGCCGGCATCACCCGCGACGACATCAAGGCCATCGGCATCACCAACCAGCGCGAGACGACCGTGCTGTGGGACAGGAACACCGGCGAGCCCGTCCACCACGCCATCGTCTGGCAGGACACCCGCACCGACGCCCTCTGCCGCGAGCTCGGCCGCAACGTCGGCCAGGACCGCTTCCGCCGCGAGACCGGCCTTCCCCTCGCCTCCTACTTCGCCGGTCCGAAGGCCCGCTGGCTGCTCGACAACGTCGACGGGCTGAAGGAGCGCGCCCAAGCGGGCGACATCCTGTTCGGCACGATGGACACTTGGGTCATCTGGAACCTGACCGGTGGTGTCGACGGCGGCAAGCACGTCACGGACGTCACCAACGCCTCGCGCACGATGCTGATGAACCTGCACACCATGCAGTGGGACGACAAGATCTGTGAGTCGATCGGCGTCCCAAAGCAGATCCTGCCCGAGATCCGGTCCTCCGCCGAGGTCTACGGCGAGATCACCGGCGGCAAGCTGGGCGACCTGCTCGGCGGCATCCCGGTCGCCTCCGCGCTCGGCGACCAGCAGGCCGCCCTGTTCGGCCAGACCTGTTTCGCCGAGGGCGAGACCAAGTCGACCTACGGCACCGGCACCTTCATGGTGATGAACACCGGTGACAAGATCATCAACTCCTACAGCGGCCTGCTCACCACCGTCGGCTACAAGATCGGCGACCAGGACACGGTCTACGCCCTGGAGGGCTCGATCGCCGTCACCGGTTCGCTGGTGCAGTGGATGCGCGACCAGATGGGCCTGATCTCCACCGCCGCCGAGATCGAGACCCTCGCCCTGTCGGTCGAGGACAACGGCGGCGCCTACTTCGTGCCGGCCTTCTCCGGCCTGTTCGCCCCGTACTGGCGCTCCGACGCCCGCGGTGTGATCGCCGGCCTGACCCGGTACGTCACCAAGGCGCACCTGGCGCGTGCCGTCCTGGAGGCCACCGCCTGGCAGACGCGGGAGATCGCCGACGCCATGACGAAGGACTCCGGCGTCGAGCTGGCCGCCCTCAAGGTCGACGGCGGCATGACCTCCAACAACCTGCTGATGCAGACCCTCGCCGACTTCGTGGACGCCCCCGTGGTGCGCCCGATGGTCGCCGAGACCACCTGCCTCGGCGCCGCCTACGCCGCCGGTCTCGCCGTCGGCTTCTGGAACAGCACCGACGACCTGCGCGCCAACTGGCGGCGGGCCGCCGAGTGGACCCCCCGCATGGACGCGGAGACCCGCGCCCGTGAGTACAAGAACTGGCTCAAGGCCGTCGAGCGGACCATGGGCTGGCTCGAGGACGAGGAGTAAGGAACAGCATGACCACCAAGTCCACCCTGCAGTCCGTGCCTGCCCTGGGGACGCACCCGGCCTCCGGCTCCAACCCGAGCCGGGCCGAGACCAGGGAGCAGCTCGCCAAGGCGTCGTACGACCTTCTCGTGATCGGCGGCGGCATCCTGGGCATCTCCACCGCCTGGCACGCCGCGCAGTCCGGCCTCAGGGTGGCTCTGGTGGACGCCGGCGACTTCGCCGGCGCCACGTCCTCCGCCTCCTCCAAGCTGCTCCACGGCGGCCTGCGCTACCTGCAGACCGGCGCGGTGAAGCTGGTGGCGGAGAACCACTTCGAGCGCCGTGCGGTCTCCCGCCAGGTGGCCCCCCACCTCGCGAACCCGCTCACGTTCTACCTCCCCGTGTACAAGGGCGGGCCGCACGGCGCGGCGAAGCTGGGCGCGGGCGTCTTCGCGTACTCGATGCTGTCGGCCTTCGGCGACGGCGTCGGGCACCTGCTCTCGCCGGCCAAGGCCGCGCAGGACGTGCCGGAGCTGCGCACCGAGAACCTCAAGGCCGTGGCCGTGTACGGCGACGACCAGATGAACGACGCCCGCATGGCCCTGATGACGGTCCGCGCGGCCGTCGAGGCCGGGGCGGTCGTCCTCAACCACGCCGAGGTCACCGGCCTGCGCTTCACCCAGGGCCGGGTCACGGGCGCCGAGCTGAAGGACCGCCTGTCCGGCGACGAGTTCGGCGTCAACGCCCGCCTGGTGCTGAACGCGACCGGCCCGTGGGTCGACCACCTGCGCAAGATGGAGAACCCGAACGCGGCGCCGTCCATCCGCCTGTCGAAGGGCGCGCACCTGGTCCTGAAGCGCACCTCCCCCTGGAAGGCCGCGCTCGCCACCCCGATCGACAAGTACCGCATCACCTTCGCCCTCCCCTGGGAGGACATGCTGCTGCTCGGCACCACCGACGAGGTGTTCGAGGGCGACCCGGCGGACGTCTCGGTCACCGAGCAGGACATAACCCAGATCCTCGACGAGGCCGCCTTCTCGGTCCGCGACCAGCAGCTCCGCCGCGACCTCATCACCTACTCGTTCGCCGGCCTGCGCGTGCTGCCGGGCGGCCCCGGCGACACGGCCAAGGCCAAGCGCGAGACGGTCGTCACCGAGGGCCGGGGCGGCATGCTGTCCGTCGCGGGCGGCAAGTGGACCACCTTCCGCCACATCGGCCGGACGATCATGAAGAAGCTGGAGTCGCTGCCCGGCCACCCGCTCGGCGACGACTTCGAGCCGATCAGCGCGCTGCCGAAGAAGCTCCCGCTGCCCGGCATCGCCAACCCGCGCGCGGTCGCCCACCGGCTGCTGACCGACCGCCCGGCGCCCGGCCCGCGCATGGCGGCCGACACCGCCCGGCACCTGGCCACGCACTACGGCTCGCTGGCCTTCGACATCGCCCGGCTGGCCAACGAGAGCCCGGAACTCGCCGAGCGCGTCCACCCCGACGCCCCGGAGATCTGGGCGCAGGTCGTGTGGGCCCGGGACCACGAGTGGGCCGAGACGCAGGACGACGTGCTGCGCCGCCGGACCACGCTGACCATCCGCGGCCTGGCCACCGACGAGGTCCGCGCCAAGGTGCAGGACGTGCTCGACAAGAAGTAGGCACCACCCGGGGGTGACGCGTTCCCCGCCAGGGGCGGCTCCACGCCGACGGAGCCGCCCCTGCCGCGGTCCCGGGCCCGGCGCGTCCTGACCCAGGAGGACGCCGTCGGCCGGACCCTGCGCGAGCACCGGGCGATCCTCGCCGCCCTGCGCGACCGGGACGCCGAGGCGGCGCGCGACGGCGCACATCGCGAGCGTGGAGCGGTGGCTGCGCTCCACGCTGTGACCAGGGCCACGCGGACCGCTCGGACGCATCCGGTGTGTTCCGGCGTGGATCACGGGGCAGTGATGGGGTCACTCCCCCTGCCAGGGGGCTGCGGACGCCCCCTTGGCACGCCGTAAAGTTGGGGGGTCAAGCGAGGGCACGTCGGAAGGAGGCACTGGGTGATCGAGCTCGAGGGGGTTCCCGAGCTGATCGACCCGGTCATGGTGGCCGCGTTCGAGGGCTGGAACGATGCCGGCGACGCCGCCTCCACCGCGGTCGCGCACCTGGACAGGGAGTGGAAGGGCGAGGTCTTCGCGGCGCTGGACGCCGAGGACTACTACGACTTCCAGGTCAACCGCCCCACGGTCTTCATGGAAGCGGGCGTCCGCAAGATCACATGGCCGACGACAAGGCTGTCGGTGGTGCGGGTCGGCGGTGAGAAGCCGCGCGATCTGGTGCTGGTCCGGGGGATCGAGCCGTCCATGCGGTGGCGTTCGTTCTGCAACGAGCTGCTCGGCTTCGCCCACGAACTCGGCGTGGAGCTGGTGGTCGTCCTGGGCGCTCTGCTCGGCGACACCCCGCACACCCGTCCGGTTCCGATCAGCGGGACGACGTCCGACCCGGACCTGGCCCGGCGCATGGACCTGGAGGAGACCAAGTACGAGGGCCCCACGGGCATCGTGGGCGTCCTCCAGGAGGCGTGCACGCACGCGGGTGTCCCGGCGGTCTCGCTCTGGGCCGCCGTCCCGCACTACGTCTCGCAGCCGCCCAACCCGAAGGCCACGCTGGCCCTGCTGAACCGGCTGGAGGACCTGATCGACGTGCGCATCCCGCTGGGCGAGCTGCCCGAGGACGCGCGCGCCTGGCAGGTCGGCGTGGACCAGCTGGCCGCGGAGGACAGCGAGGTCGCCGAGTACGTCCAGTCGCTGGAGGAGGCCCGGGACACCGCCGAGCTGCCGGAGGCGTCGGGCGAGGCGATCGCCCGCGAGTTCGAGCGCTATCTGCGGCGCCGGGACGGTGGCGGACCGCCCGCCGCCGGCGGGCACGCGACGGCGGACGGCGGCGACAGCACGCCGTACCTGCGGGACAACCCCGGTGGCCGCACGCGCCCGCCGAAACCACCGAAGCCGGGCGCGGACGACGAGGATTCGTCGGAGGACTGAGGACAGCACGCAGCACGAGGGGCGTCTCCCGGCCGGGAGACGCCCCTTCGCGTCAGGGCCACGAGGCGCGGCTACAGCGCCACGCCCAGCAGCGCGTCCACCGCGCGGGAGACCACTCCGGGCGCGCCGGTGTCCGTGCCGCCGGCGCGCTCCTGGCCGGCGACCCAGCGGTCGACCGCGGCGAGCGCGGCCGGGGCGTTCAAGTCGTCGGCGAGGGCCGCGCGGATCTCCTCCACGAGCGCCTGCGCCGGCGGGCCGTCCGGCCGGGACACCGCGGCCCGCCAGCGGCCGAGCCGCGCCACGGCGTCCGCCAGGACCTGGTCGGTCCACTCCCAGTCGGCGCGGTAGTGGTGGGCGAGCAGCGCCAGGCGGATGGCGGCCGGATCGACGCCGTCGCGCCGGAGCTGGGAGACGAAGACCAGGTTGCCCTTGGACTTGGACATCTTCTCGCCGTCCAGGGCGACCATGCCGGCGTGCACGTACGCCTTGGCCATGGGGAACTCGCCGGTGAGGGTCTGGGCGTGCGAGGCGCCCATCTCGTGGTGCGGGAAGGCCAGGTCGGAGCCGCCGCCCTGGATGTCGAAGCCCATGCCGAGGTGGTCCAGGGCGATGGCCACGCACTCGATGTGCCAGCCGGGCCGTCCGCGCCCGAGCGATCCTCCGTCCCAGCTGGGCTCGCCCTCGCGGGCGGCCATCCAGAGCATGGGGTCGAGGGGGTTCTTCTTGCCCGGCCGGTCCGGGTCGCCGCCGCGCTCGGCGGACAGCAGCCGCATCGCCGCGGCGTCCAGGTTCGAGACCTTGCCGAAGTGCGGGTCGGACTCGACGGAGAAGTACACGTCCCCTTCGAGCTCGTAGGCCGCGCCCATGTCCCGCAGCCGCTCGACGAGCGGGACGATCCCGGGTATGGCCTCGACGGCGCCTATGTACTGCCGCGGCGGCAGCATCCGCAGGGCCGTCATGTCCTCACGGAAGAGGGCCGTCTCCCGCTCGGCGAGCGCGGCCCAGTCGAGGCCGTCGCGCTGGGCCCGCTCCAGGAGCGGATCGTCGACGTCGGTGACGTTCTGGACGTAGTGAACCTGCCGCTTGGTGTCGAGCCACACGCGCTGCACGAGGTCGAACGCGTTGTAGGTCGCCGCGTGTCCCATGTGCGTGGCGTCGTACGGGGTGATGCCACAGACGTAGATACGGGCGACGGGACCGGGGTCGAGGGTGACGAGGCCGCCGGTCGCGGTGTCGTGGATCCTCAGGTCGCGGCCCTGACCAGGCAGGGCGGGGACCTCGGAAGCGGGCCAGGCATGCATGCCCTGAGCCTAACCGGACTGAAGTTCCAGATACGAATGGGAGCGGACCGGACGGCCGAGAAGGCGCTCTTGCGGTGAACCCGGCCGTTGTGCTGCTACACGGGTGGCCAGGGGATCGCCGGCCATTGCCCGCTCGGCTCGGGGTGGGTCCGGGAGGCGAGCAGCGCGCCGACCCGCGCGCGGGTGGCGTCGAGCTCGGCGCCGGTGATGAGCGGGGCGAGCCGGGCGGCGAGCGCCCCGCCGTCCGCCAGGTCCTCGCGGAGGCCTTCGAGGACGTCCACGGCCTCCTGTGTGAGGGGCTCCCCCGCCCAGCCCCACAGCAGGGTGCGCAGCTTGTTCTCGACGTTGAAGGTGACGCCGTGGTCGATGCCGTACAGCCGCCCCTCGCCGGTGGGCAGCAGGTGCCCGCCCTTGCGGTCGGCGTTGTTGAGGACGGCGTCCAGGACCGCGAGGCGCCGCAGCCGTTCGTCGTCGGCGTGCACGAGCAGCGCGGTGCGTCCCTCGCCGACCTCGGCGAAGCCGATCGCCTTCCAGCCCGGCTCCGGCTCCTGCGCGTCGACCAGGGCGAGCAGCTCCGCGTCGGCCGCCGCCTCGATCCACAGCTGGCACATGCCCTCGCCGTAGGGGCCGTCGCGCAGCACGGTGGGCGGCACCAGGCCCCAGCCGGTCGCCTCGGAGACCTCCCAGGCCGCGACCTCGCGCTGGGCGAGCGTGCCGTCGGGGAAGTCCCACAGGGGGCGCTCCCCGGCGACGGGTTTGTAGACGCAGGCCGCCTCCCGGCCGTCGTACGACACCGTGCAGTACAGGGCCGCGTTGGACGCCTCACGGATGCGTCCGCGGACGGTCAGTTCGCCGCGGGCGAGCAGCTCGGCGGCGTCCTCGGGGGGCGTCACGCTCCGCGGCGGTATCCGTTCTGGCGCGGACATACGTGTCCTTCCGGGTCGAGCGGGAGGCTGCACAGCGGGCACGGCGGCCGCCCGGCGTTGACGACGTCGAGGGCGCGCTTGGCGAAGGCCCTGGCCTGCGCGCCGGTGAGCCGGACCCGCAGCATCGGGGGCCCGTTCTCCTCGTCCTGGAGCAGCCGTTCCTCGGCCTCGGCGAGGTCCTCCTCGGACTCGGCGTCGAGTTCGACGAGCGCCTGCGCCTCGACGATCATGAGCTGCTCCTCGCCGTCCCAGGCGAGTGCCATGGTGCCGACCCGGAACTCCTCCTCGATGGGGGTTTCCAGCGGGGCGGTGTCGGTGATCTCCGAGGGGGCGACGGCGGGGACCGAGGCGCTGCCGCCGCTACGGCGTACGACCTCGTCGAGCAGTTCGTCCATGCGCTCGGCGAGCGCGGCGACCTGGGTCTTCTCCAGGGCCACGCTGGTCACCCGGGAGCCGGCGGAGGCCTGGAGGAAGAACGAACGGCGCCCGGGCAGTCCGACCGTACCGGCCACGAAACGCTCCGGATGGTCGTAGAGGAACACCTGACGGGACACGTCCTGTCTCCATTGGAATCGTGGGAACCGTGGGAGCACGGCACTGCTGCGACCGCTTCACCCTACTGCGGCCGACGATCACGGTGCGCCCGCACCACCCCCGACGGGGGCCTCGTCGCCCGGCGGTTCCTCGCGCGGCACCAGGGACGTGAAGTCGCCGGTGTCGCCGAGGCGGACGAGGAACGGTCGCAGTCGTGTGTAGCGGATCGCGGTGATGGAACAGGGTTCGACGGAGATCCGCTGGAAGAGGTCCAGGTGAAGTCCGAGTGCGTCCGCGACGAGGGACTTGATGATGTCGCCGTGCGAGCACATCAGGTAGACGGCGTCGGCGCCGTGGTCGCGCTCCACGCGCGCGTTCCACTCGCGGACGGCCTCGGCGGCGCGCGTCTGCATGGCCCGCATCGACTCCCCGCCGGGGAACGCCGCCGCGGACGGGTGCGCCTGCACGACCTCCATCAGCGGCTCGTCCTTGAGCTCGGCCAGCTTGCGCCCGGACCAGTCGCCGTAGTGGCACTCGCCGATGCGCTCGTCGGTGTGCGGGCTCAGGTCCGGCCGTGCCTGCAGCAGGGGGCGGATCGTCTCCTGGCAGCGCTGGAGCGGGCTGGTGACGATTTCGGCGAGGGGCAGTTCGGCCAGACGTCCGGGCAGCGCGGCGGCCTGCGCGGCGCCGCGCTCGTCGAGGGCGACGCCGGGGGTCCAGCCGGCGAGCAGTCCCTCGGTGTTGGCTGTGGAGCGTCCGTGCCTGACCAGGATCAGCGTGGGCATGCGCTCCAGCGTAGGCGCACGCGCGCGTGCGGTGTCGTTCGAGTGACGGGAGACTCGCTTCGTGATCGTCGACTGTGCCATCTACCGCGACGGACATCGGACGGACGGGCCGGAGGACTTCTCCGACGCCCTGGGGGAGGCGCGTGCGGCGGGCGGTTTCGTGTGGATCGGGCTGCACGAGCCGACGGAGCGCGAGTTCGAGCACGTCACCGAGGAGTTCGGCCTGCATCCACTGGCCGTGGAGGACGCCCTCAAGGCTCACCAGCGACCCAAGCTGGAGATCTACGACGACTCGCTCTTCGTGGTCCTCAAGCCGGTGGTCTACGAGCCGCAGAGCGACAAGGTCTCCGCGGGCGAGATCATGATCTTCCTCGGCGACGGTTTCGTGGTGACCGTCCGGCACGGCGAGGGCGCCCCGCTCAAGGCGGTCAGGCACCGGCTGGAGCACGAGCCGGAACTGCTGGGCACCGGCCCCACGGCGGTGCTGTACGCGGTCGCGGACGCCGCGGTCGACCACTACCTGGAGGTCGCGATGGAGCTGCAGGCCGACCTGGAGGGGCTGGAGGCGGAGGTCTTCTCCCCCGACGGCGGCGGCTCGCGGAACACCGCGTCCCGGATCTACGACTTCAAGCGGCAGGTGCTGGAGTTCCGCCGGGCCACCGGACCGCTGTCCCTGCCGATGAGCCGGCTGGCGGGCACCGCACCGTACGGCGTGGCGGTGCCGTTCGTGGACGACCGGGCCCGGCCGTTCTTCCGGGACGTCAGCGACCACCTCACGCGCGTGAACGAGTCGGTGGAGAACCTCGACCGGCTGGTGTCCGACATCCTCTCGGCCCATCTGGCGCAGATGAGCGTCCGGCAGAACGACGACATGCGGAAGATCTCCGCGTGGGCGGCCATGGCCGCGATCCCCACGATGATCGCCGGGATCTACGGCATGAACTTCGAGCACATGCCCGAACTGCGCTGGGTCTGGTCCTACCCGGCGCTGATCGCCCTGATGGCGGTGCTGGAGGTCATGGTGTTCCGGCTGTTCAAGCGCCGCGGGTGGCTGTAGGCGGGCGGGCCGGTTCAGGCGAACTCGGGTTCTGCGGAGGCCGGGCCGCCCAGGGCGTTGCGGCGCTCCGGCGGTCGCAGCGACACCATCCTGCGCCAGCCGCCGAGCCGTTCGTAGGCGTACACCGCGTGGATGCCGGCCCGCAGCACCGCCGACCTGGCCCGGGACCAGCCGAGGATGCGGCCCATGTGCGCCATGACGGCGAGGCTGACGTCCCGGTAGATCCGGATCTCGGCGTGCGCGCACGCGCGCAGGGTCCGCTGGATGACCCGGCCGTGGCCCGCGCGGGCGAAGCGCAGCAGCTCCTCGTGGCAGTAGGCGAGGTGGTTGTCCTCGTCGTCGGAGATCTGCCTGACCGCGCGGCCGATGTCGGGGTGGTCGGCGAAGTGCCTGCGCAGCAGGTCCATCTGCTCGGAGGCGCGCTGCTCGGTGACCCTGCTGTGGGAGAGGTAGGTGACGATGTCCCGGACGGTGAGCCGCTCGTCGCGCTTGAGCTGCTCGTGCGCGAGGCCGATGCCGTTCTTCTCCAGGAGCATCGTGTAGTCGGTCTCCGGCGGGACCGGGACGGGGTCGAGGCCGCGCTTCTTCATCAGGGCGTTGAAGATCCGGCCGTGCTTGTCCTCGTCGGCGCCGTGCCGGGAGATCTTGGGCGCGAGCTCGCGTTCGCCGTCGGGGACGAGGGCGGCGATGCGGGCGTTCTCCCAGCCGCCCTGGGACTCGCCGCTGGCGGCGATGGAACAGAACAGGGCGAAGGACTCGTCGTCGTCGAGGATCTCCTGGAACAGGGTCTTGGCCGAAAGCATCGTGGGCACCTCTTCCCGCGCGCGTGCGCGTGCAGCAGGATCCGCAGGTCTCCGCGAAGAACGAGTCAAGTGCGGGGTGCGGGGCGCTGCAACAGGTGTGCCGGACATCTCGGCCGAACGGGGGACGTGCGGGAAGGCGTCCCGGACCGCCCGACGGGGCGGTGGCGTAACCGGCGGCGGTCCGCCGCGTTGTTCCGCGTGACGGCCGTGGCGGGGAAGACCCCCGAGCCCCCACCACGGCCGCGGAACTTCGGGATCAGGCGAGGCCGGCCCGCTCCAGGGCCTCGGTGCCCGCCCGCAGCGACGCGAGCCGCTCGTCGAGCGTGAAGCCCGCCGGGGCGAGGGTGAGGGTGGTGACGCCGGCCTCCGCGTAGGCCTTCATCCGCTCGGCGATGCGGTCCACGGAGCCGAGCAGGGTCGTCTTGTCGATCAGGTCGTGCGGCACGGCGGCCGCGGCGCCCTGCTTGTCTCCGGAGAGGTACTTGTCCTGGATCTCGGCGGCTTCCTTCTCGTACCCCATGCGCTGGGCGAGCTGGTTGTAGAAGTTCTGCTTGCGGCTGCCCATGCCGCCCACGTACAGCGCGGTGTAGGGGCGGAAGGTGTCGGCCAGTGCCGCGACGTCCTTGTCGTCGCCCACGGCAAGCGGCAGCGTCGGGCAGACGTCGAAGCCGTCGAGGGTCTTGCCGGCCTTCTCCCGGCCCGCGCGCAGGTGCTTGATCGCCGTGTCCTCCAGGTGGTCGGCGGAGGGGAAGATCAGCAGGGCGCCGTCGGCGATCTCGCCGGTCTGTTCGAGGTTCTTCGGGCCGATGGCGGCGATGTACAGCGGGATGTGCTCGCGCTGCGGGTGCACGGTCAGCTTGATCGGCTTGCCCGGGCCGCCGGGCAGGGGCAGCGTCCAGTGCTGCCCCTCGTACGACAGGCGCTCGCGGGTCATGGCCTTGCGGATGATCTCGACGTACTCGCGGGTGCGGGCCAGCGGCTTGTCGAACTTCACGCCGTACCAGCCCTCGGAGACCTGCGGGCCGGAGACGCCGAGGCCGAGCCGGAAGCGGCCGCCGGAGAGGGAGTCGAGGGTGGCGGCGGTCATGGCGGTCATCGCGGGCTGGCGGGCCGGGATCTGGAAGATGGCGGAGCCGACGTCGATGCGCTCGGTCTGGGCGGCGACCCAGGTCAGTACGGTGGCCGCGTCGGAGCCGTAGGCCTCGGCGGCCCAGCAGACGGCGTAGCCGAGCCGGTCGGCCTCCTGGGCGACGGCCAGGTTGTCCGCGTCCATTCCGGCACCCCAGTAGCCGAGGTTGATACCGAGCTGCATGCCGCATCCCCTTACTGATCAGTAACGTGCCTTGTGCGCAGACCTTAGCGCGAGGCCCCTGCGCGGGACAGCGGTACGACCGCGCCCTTTCAGATGCGTGAACAAGAATCAAGTACACGACCATTGACGTGTGCACGGCACACCCCTACGGTCACGGGAAAGCGCTTTCTAACCCACCCGCACTCCGCACACGGAACGGAGAGGTACGGATGAAGCGAGCAGCCTCAGTGCGACTCGGCGCGACCGTGGCCACCCTGGCCCTGGCCGCCACCACCGGAACGCTGGTCTCGACGCCCGAGGCGTCGGCGGCGACGGGCCCCGCGACCGGGTACGCGACCCAGAACGGCGGGACCACCGGCGGGGCCGGGGGGCAGACGGTCCGGGCGACGACCGGGACCGCGATCCACGCCGCCCTCTGCGGCCGGGCGAGCAGCAGCACCCCCCTCACCATCGAGGTCACGGGGACCATCACCCACGCCAACACCAAGAAGGTCTCCGGCAGCAGCTGCGACACCGCCGACGGCGTGATCGAGCTCAAGAAGATCAGCAACGTGACCCTGGTCGGGGTCGGCGGTGGTGCCGTCTTCGACCAGGTGGGCATCCACATCCGCGAATCGAAGAACATCATCATCCAGAACGTGACCGTGCGGAACGTCAAGAAGTCCGGCTCCCCCACGTCCAACGGCGGTGACGCCATCGGCATGGAGAGCAACGTCCGCAACGTCTGGGTCGACCACACCACCCTGGAGGCCTCGGGCGGCGAGTCGGAGGGCTACGACGGGCTGTTCGACATGAAGAACAACACCCAGTACGTGACCCTCTCCTACAGCGTGCTGCGCAACTCCGGCCGCGGCGGCCTGGTCGGCAGCAGCGAGAGCGACCGCTCGAACGGGTTCATCACCTACCACCACAACCGCTACGAGAACATCGACTCCCGCGCCCCGCTGCTGCGCGGCGGCATCGCGCACATGTACAACAACCACTACGTGCGCCTCAACGAGTCCGGCATCAACTCCCGGGCCGGCGCCCGCGCGAAGGTGGACAACAACTACTTCGAGGACTCCAAGGACGTCCTCGGCACCTTCTACACCGACGAGGCCGGATACTGGCAGGTCGCCGGCAACGTCTTCGACAACGTGACCTGGTCCCAGCCGGGCAGTGAGAACCACCCGGCAGGACCCGACCCGAAGTCGAACACCACGGTCTCCATCCCCTACTCCTTCCGTCTCGACACGGCCGGCTGCGTCCCGGCGGTCGTGAACCGGACGGCGGGCGCGAACAAGGGACTGCAGGTGTCGGACGGCAGCTGCTGACCTCGGGCGCCGGGCTGTGGCGACCGCGGGGGAACGCACCGTCCGCCCCCGGAAATCGGTCGTCCACAGCCACCCACACGACAGGTTCTGGCCAGTAATCTCGGCGTTCATGGAGCAGAGGCATCTCGGCCGCACCGGCCTGCGTGTGTCACGGATCGGGCTCGGCACCCTGACCTGGGGACGGGACACCGACGAACACGACGCGGCGGACCTGATGAAGACGTTCTGGGAAGCCGGCGGGACCCTCGTCGACACCGCCGACGTGTACGGCGACGGAGAGGCCGAGTACCTGCTCGGCAGGCTGATGGACGGCTTCGTGCCCCGGCGGGACCTGATCATCTCGACCAAGGCCGGCAGCGTGCCCGACCCCGACCGCCGGGTCGACGGCTCCCGCGGCCATCTGCTCGCCGCCCTGGACGCCTCGCTCGCCCGGCTCGGCACCGACCACGTCGACGTCTGGCACGTGCACGCCTACGACCCGTACACCCCGCTGGAAGAGACCCTCCAGGCCCTCGACCTCGCGGTCGCGAGCGGCCGTGCCCGTTACGCCGGCGTCTCCAACTTCTGCGGCTGGCAACTGGCCAAGGCCGCCACCTGGCAGCTCGCGGCCCCGGGCACCCGCACCCGCCTGGCGGCCACGCAGCTGGAGTACTCGCTCCTGCAGCGCGGCGTCGAACGCGAGGTGCTGCCGGCCGCGCTGGACCTCGGCATAGGGCTGCTCCCGTCCTCGCCGCTCGGGCGCGGGGTGCTGACGGGCAAGTACCGGGGCGACACCACACCGCCGGACTCCCGCGGTGCCTCGGACCATCTGGCGCCCTTCGTCGCGCCGTACCTCGACGACACCGCGAGCCGCATCGTCGACGCCGTGGCGACCGCGGCCGACGGGCTCGCGGTGACGCCCCTGCAGGTGGCCCTGGCGTGGATCCGGGACCGGCCCGGGGTGACCGCGCCCATCGTCGGCGCGCGCAACGCGCAGCAGCTCACGGCGGCATTGTCAGTGGAGACCCTTAGTCTTCCTGACGAGATCTGCCGGGCGCTCGACGATGTGTCGGCGCCCGTGCACCGCTATCCCGATCACGACTGGAGCACGCTGTGAGCACGGAGCCCGAGACCACGGAGGACGCCGAGCCGGGGACGCCGGGCACCGCGGGGGCCACCCCGGCGGAGGGTGACGCGGCGGCCGGGGAAGACGCGGGCGACCGGCCCGCCGAGGACGCGGCGGCCGGGGAAGGCGCGGGCGACCGGCCCGCCGAGGACGCGGCGACGGAGGAGGGGCAGGCCGGCCGGCTCTCCGAGGCCGAGGCCGAGTTGCTGGCCCAGCGCGCCGAGCGGGAGCGCATCGAGCAGCGCAAGGCCGAGAAGAAGGCGCCCATCGAGGCCGGTGCCAAGCTGAGCGGCAAGGCCGCCGATCTGCTCGCCGCCGTCCGGGCCGTGGAGAGCGGCGAGAAGCCGGCGGCCACGGTGTTCCAGGAGCCCGCGCCCGCTCCCCGCCGCTCCGCCCCCGAGCCGGTGCGCCGACCGCAGCCGGTGGCGGCCGAGACCGCCGCCGCGCCGACGGCTCCCGCCCCCGAGGCGGTGCTGGGCGTGCGGCGGGTGCTCGGCGAGGGCGGCGCCCCGGAGACGCTCGCACCGCAGGTGGCCGCGGCGCTCGGCGAGGGCGCGGACGAGCTGCTGCGTGCCGACCCGTGGCAGTTGCTGCGGGTCGCGGGGGTGCGGCCCGAGCAGGCCGACGGGTTCGCGCGGGCGCTGCTGGGCGCGGAGTGCGCCCCGGACGACGAGCGCCGCGGCCGCGCCGTCACGGTCTGGCTCCTGGAACAGGCGGCGCTGGCGGGCCACACCGCCCTGGAGATGCCGGCGCTCCTGGCGGCCCTGGCCCAGCGGGGCGTGCCGGAGCCGGAGAGCGCGGTGCAGGACAGCATCGCGGAGGGTGAGGCGCTGGTCTTCCAGGACGCCCTGGAGGAGCCCGGTGCCCCGGTGGCGGAAGCGGAGGGCGCCGAGGAGGAGCAGGAGCGTCCGGTCCGTGTCCTGGTCGGCCTGGAGCGGTACGCGCTGGCGGAGGAGAGCCTGGCGGACGGCCTGGCCCGGCTGGTCAACTCCGCTCCCAAGCAGGACGGTTCGGCCGAGGAGTGGGAGCGGCTCGCCGCCGGGGCCGGGGGGTCCACGGGTGAGCTGATCCGTGCGACCGCCGGGCACGGCCTGGTGCTGCACACCGGCGGGGAGGCGTCCCTGGCCGAGCCTGCGGCGCTGCTGCACGCCGCGCGCTCCCTCGGCCTGCGCGCCTGGGCCGCCGCCCACGGCCCCCTCGGCCGCGACCGCTTCGCCGCCCTGCTGCGCCGGGCCGGGGAGGACGACGGCGCCGACTCTTCCGTCGCGACCGTCCCCGGGCTGCTCTCCGGCAGCGAAGGGCCCGGCCGGGATGCGGACGGAGCCCTGGATCTGGATCTGCTGGTCGTGCTCGACGCGCCGCAGCTCGACGTCGAGACGGCGGCGCTGCTGACCGAGTCGCTGCCGGACGGGGCGCGGCTGGTACTGGCCGGTGATCCGGCGGTGCTGTGGTCCGTGGGGCCGGGGCGGGTGTTCGCGGATCTCCTCGCGGCGCGGATCTGCCCGCAGGTCGCCTCGCGGCTGCCCGACCCGGGGCCGCTGGGCGAGCTGGTCTCCGGCATCGGCATCGGCGAGCTGAACCAGGTCGAGGCGCCCGGCAAGGAGCTCGTGATCGTGCCGGTGCGGGACGCGGGTGAGGCCGTGCACCGCACCGTGCAGCTCGTCGTGGACTCGGTGCCGCGGGCCATCGGCGTCCCGGCCGAGGAGACCCAGGTGATCACACCGGGGCACGGTGGTGCGGTGGGCACGCGCGCGCTCAACGCGGCTCTGAAGGAGCGGCTCAATCCCGGCCCCGGCCGCTTCGGCGGCTTCGACCCCGGCGACCGGATCGTCCACTCCCCCGCGCCGGGGAGGGCGGTGCCGGGCCGGGTGGTGAAGGCGGACGCCGAGGGGCTGCACCTGACCTGCGCGGGCGAGTCCGTCGTCGTACCGAAGGAGCGGGTGGAGCAGTCCGTGCGGCACGGGTGGGCGATGACCGCGCACCAGGCCGTCGGGAGCCGCTGGCCCGCCGTCGTCGTGGTGCTGCCCGGCGACGCGGCGCAGGCGCTGAGCCGGCCGTGGGTGTACACGGCTTTCGGGCGGGCCGAGCGGCACCTGTCCGTGGTGCACGGCGTGGAGCAGGCGCTGCCCAAGGCCGTGGCCGAGGTCGGGGCGAAGCCCCGGACGACCCGGCTTCCCGTGCTGCTCGCTCCGCAGATCGGCCGCTGACGAGCGACGGCGGTGGGGGGGGGGGGGGGCCGCGGAGCCCCCCGGG
>NZ_JAPSKN010000050.1:7055-33122 GCF_031181705.1 Streptomyces sp. | reverse complement strand
GCGTCTCGACACCTACGTCAACAGCCAGAGGGGAACGTGGGCGAGCATCCACCGAGTCATTCCGGAGTGGGACTGATGCCCCGGACTGCGAAAGCGCAGTAGCTCATCGCCGTAGTCGTCGCTCTCTGCGTGGTCGTGGGCACCCTGGTCTGGTGGTCGCAGCGCGACACGGCACCCTACGCCTTGCGGGACACCCCCAAGGTGCACCTGACGGTCCGGGCCGCCACGCCGACCGGTCCCGAGGCCGAGGAGGTCGCGCGCGAGGCCGAACTGCTCCTCCAGGTCTACGTCCAGCGCCTTCAGGACGGTGACGCCAAGGATCTGGCGGACATCGGTGCGCCGTGGTACACGGGCAGGGAGGCGGTCGCGCGGGACCTGATTTCCAAGTTCGGCGCCCAGGCCGGTCGGCCGGTTCAGGCCGTGGTCGCGGACCCCGTCACACCGGGTCTGGCCAGTGTCGAACTCCGCTACGGAAGCGAAAGCCGCCAGACCCTCGACCTCACCCGCGACGACGGCGTGTGGTGGCTGGCCATCGGGAACGGCGACCCGGTGAAACGGTAGCGACAGCGGGCGCTCGGCTGGGGCATCTCAGCCGAGCGCCTCTGTGCCACCTGGCGGTCATACGGCAGGTGCCGACTTGAGGGACGTGACGAAGGACGTCCAGGCCGGGGCCGTGATGGTGAGGACCGGGCCGTGGGGAGCCTTGGAGTCCCGGACGGGGACGACGGCGGTGTGGGCGTCGCACACCTCGACGCAGTTGCCGCCGTCGCCATTGCTGTAGGTGCTCTTACGCCAGACCGCTGCGCTCAAGTCACGTGCGCTGTTTACCATTTCGGTCATCCTCAGCCGCTTGCTCGATCAGGGCCAGGGACGCCTCAGGGGGCAGTGCGGCGGCCCTGAGCCGATCGTATGCCTTGCGGTATTGCTTCACGAGGGCCGGATCGTCGATGGTGTCCCCGCTGTACTGAGCCTCCGTGTAGACCAGGGGCGGGGCATCCGGGAAGGTCATGACCATGGCCGAGCCCAGCATCAGCGGATGCGCCCCGCAGTTCCACGGAAGGATCTGGGGAACGATCCGGCGGCGCCGCGCGAGTTCCACAACGCGCTCCCATTGTTCGGCGCTCCGCTCCGGCGGCAGGATCGGCTGACGCAGCAGCGACTCGGGCAGGATGACCCAGTACTCCGGGGTCTTGTGATCGTCCTCGAACAGCCGGGCCCGCGCCAGCCTGGCAGTCACCTTCTCCTCCACCTCCTCGTCCGGAGCCAGAGGGTGGGCAGAGCGAGTGACCGCCCGCGCATACGCCTCCGTCTGCAACAACCCCGGCACCAGCGTCGGGCACCACTCCTCGATGGTCTCGGCGTGCTGCTCCGCCTCCAGCACCCGCTCGAAGTAGCTCGCATGCCCCCGCCGCTTCGCCCGTCGCACGTCCTCGCACCGCCGGCGGAAAAAGCCGTCCGTGCCGAGCACCCGGTCCACGTGCTCGGCGAGTTCCGCCGGCATCCGGCGTGTGCCCCGCTCGATCTCGCTGAGGTGGCTCGGGCCGTAGAAGCTGCCCTCGACGAGTTGCTGGAGGGTCAGGCCAGCCTCCTCCCGCTTCCAGCGCAACTCACTGCCGTAGAAGGTCGGGACGCCCGTCGAACCGTCGATGTCCTTGCGCTGACCCATCGTTCACCGTCCTTGGTGTGCCGTTACCGCGCGCTACCCCACCCGGCACCGGGTCCGCGCGGATCAGGCGCGGGATGCCGGGGGGCTGTCACGGTACGGCGGTCGGCGGCACAGTGTGAGGAGTTCGTCACTCAGCGCACTGGAAGGTGTGAACCCCCATGCACAGCCCTGCCGAAGCGGAAGCCGATGCCTGCGTCGAGGACCTGCGTGTCGCCCTCGCCGCGCACGGCATCACCCTGCCGTCCCTCGGAGTCGACCTTCCGTCCTTCGCCTCCCGCTGCCCCACCCGGCCGCTGATCGCCCTCGGCCACTGCAATGTCCTCACCGCCAAGGCCCTGGCCGCCGCCCTGCGCAAGGGTGCGGTGTGATGCGGCCGGTGGTGACGCTCGAACTGCTCGCGACCCCCGCCGAGGTGTCCGCCGTGCGGCGGGCCCTGCGACCGCTCGGCATCGACGTGCAGCTCTGCGCGAGCGAGCTGGTCACGAACGTCATCCGGCATGTCGGGGAGGGTGCGCCCGTGACGGTACGGGTGTGGGAGGAGGAGGGCGGACGCGTCCGGGTCGGGGTGACCGATCCCGATCCCCGGGCCCTGCCCGTCCTGGTCGCGGCGGCCGGGGCCGAGGCGGAGTCCGGCCGCGGGCTGGCGCTGCTCGACGCGCTGGCCCTGCGGTGGGGCGTGGAGCAGGAGGCCGGCCGCAAGACGGTGTGGTGCGAGCTGCTCGTCCCCGTTCCGGAAACGCCCGAGCGCCCCGGCCGACGCAGGGCGTCGGCCGGGGCGCTCGGTCCTTCATCGGCACGTTCGTGAGCCCGCGGAGCGGGCCGCGCCGAAGCGGGCGGGAGTGGGCCTGTCGCCGCCGGGTTCCGTCGGGGCGGACGGAGGGCGGTGACGGGCCCGGTGACCCCGCACGCCGTTGTGCGGGCCCCGCCAGTCGGTCCCGCGGCCGGCCGTGACGATGTTGCTGGTCAGGGCACTGTCGGTTCCAGCCGGCCGCGGAGTTCAGGGGGTGGGGTTCAGCCCAGGCGCTCCACCAGGGCGCGGTACTCGTCCCACAGCTCCTTCGGCGTGTGGTCGCCGAAGGTGTTGAGGTGCTCGGGGACCAGGGCGGCCTCCTCGCGCCAGACCTCCTTGTCGACCGTGAGCAGGAACTCCAGGTCGGACTCGGCCAGGTCCAGGCCGTCCGTGTCGAGGGCCTCCTTGGTCGGCAGGATGCCGATGGGGGTCTCGACGCCCTCGGCCTTGCCCTCCAGGCGCTCCACGATCCACTTCAGGACGCGGGAGTTCTCGCCGAAGCCGGGCCAGACGAACTTGCCCTCGTCGTCCTTGCGGAACCAGTTGACGTAGTAGATCTTCGGCAGCTTGGACTGGTCCTTGTCCTTGGCCACGTCGATCCAGTGGGCCATGTAGTCGCCCATGTTGTAGCCGCAGAACGGCAGCATCGCGAACGGGTCGCGGCGCAGCTCGCCGACCTTGCCCTCGGCGGCGGCGGTCTTCTCGGAGGCCACGTTGGCGCCGAGGAAGACGCCGTGGTTCCAGTCGAAGGACTCGGTCACCAGGGGGACGGCGGTGGCGCGACGGCCGCCGAAGAGGATCGCCGAGATCGGCACGCCCTTGGGGTCCTCCCACTCGGGCGCGATGATCGGGCACTGCGAGGCCGGGACGGTGAAGCGGGCGTTGGGGTGGGCGGCCGGGGTGCCGGACTCGGGGGTCCAGTCGTTGCCCTTCCAGTCCGTGAGGTGGGCCGGGAGCTCCTCGGTCATGCCCTCCCACCAGACGTCGTTGTCGTCGGTGAGGGCGACGTTGGTGAAGACGGCGTTGCCCCACAGCGTCTTCATCGCGTTGGCGTTGGTGTGCTCGCCGGTGCCGGGGGCGACGCCGAAGAAGCCGGCCTCGGGGTTGATGGCGTACAGGCGGCCGTCCTCGCCGAAGCGCATCCAGGCGATGTCGTCGCCGATGGTCTCGACCGTCCAGCCGGGGATGGTCGGCTCCAGCATGGCGAGGTTGGTCTTGCCGCAGGCGCTCGGGAAGGCCGCGGCGACGTACTTGGCCTCGCCGCGCGGCGGGGTCAGCTTCAGCACGAGCATGTGCTCGGCGAGCCAGCCCTCGTCCCGGGCCATGACGGAGGCGATGCGCAGGGCGTAGCACTTCTTGCCGAGCAGGGCGTTGCCGCCGTAGCCGGAGCCGTAGGACCAGATCTCGCGGTCCTCGGGGAAGTGGGAGATGTACTTGGTCTGGTTGCAGGGCCAGGGGACGTCCTCCTGGCCGGGCTCCAGCGGGGCGCCCAGGGTGTGCACGGCCTTGACGAAGAAGCCGTCGGAGCCGAGTTCGTCGAGGACGGCCTGGCCCATGCGCGTCATCGTGCGCATGGAGACGGCGACGTAGGCCGAGTCGGTGATCTCGACGCCGAGCGCGGACAGCGGCGAGCCGAGCGGGCCCATGCAGAAGGGCACGACGTACATGGTGCGGCCGCGCATGGAGCCGCGGAACAGGCCGCCCTGGCCGCCGGAGCCCTGGAAGATCTCCCGCATCTCGGCGGGGGCCTTCCAGTGGTTGGTCGGGCCCGCGTCCTCCTCCTTCTCGGAGCAGATGAAGGTCCGGTCCTCGACGCGCGCGACGTCGGTGGGGTCGGAGGCGGCGTAGTAGGAGTGGGGGCGCTTGATCGGGTCGAGTTTCCGGAAGGTGCCCTTCTGGACGAGCTCCTCGCACAGTCGCTCGTACTCGGCCTCGGACCCGTCACACCAGACCACGTTGTCCGGCTGCGTCAGTTCTGCGATCTCGTCGACCCACGAGATCAGCCCCTGATGACTGGTGGGGACGGTGGGAGCCGCGATGTCGCGCGCCACGATTGCTCCTAAATGAGGGATTTTTTTGATGTGGAGGCCCCGTGGGGGCTGCGACCCGGATGCTTCACGGTGTGGCTTGGGCGCTCATCCGGTGCCGACCGCACTCATTTGATCATCCGACGGAAGCGCCCATCTGTCCAGAGGGGCGCACAGGTGAGCAACGTGAGGATCGCCACGGTTTCTCGCGGGCGCTTTGCGTGCACGTTGCGTTCACCAGACCGTCCGTTTGCGTCACCATGGTTCGGCCGGAGTGAGAGGATGGCCACTCTTGGTCGCCCAAGCAGGGCGACTGATACGTCACTTACGGTTGCGTAGCTACCATCGAGTCATGACTGCGTTCGTCCCCGACGCGCCCTCGGACTCGCCGGCCGGCGGCGGCGGTCCGCAGGCGCTTTCCCTGCCGCACCCCGTGAAGCCCAAGCTCCGCGGGTGGCTGCACCTGGGCATGTTCCCGGCCGCCCTCGTCGCGGGTCTGGTGCTGACCGCCCTCGCGGACACGACCAGAGGACGTATCGCCTGTGGGATCTTCGCGCTGACGGCCTGCCTGCTGTTCGGCGTGAGCGCGCTCTACCACCGGGGCGACTGGAGCCCCCGTATGGACGGCGTGCTGCGCCGCCTGGACCACGCCAACATCTTCCTGATCATCGCGGGCACCTACACGCCGCTGGCCATGCTGCTCCTGCCCGGCGCCAAGGGCGAGTGGCTGCTGTGGGGCATCTGGGCCGCCGCTGCGGCCGGCATCCTCTTCCGCGTCTTCTGGGTCGGCGCCCCGCGCTGGCTGTACACGCCGTGCTACATCGCGATGGGCTGGGCGGCCGTCTTCTACCTGCCGGACTTCATGCGGACCGGCGGCGTGGCCGTCCTCGTCCTGATCGTCATCGGCGGCGTGCTCTACAGCGTGGGCGGTGTCATCTACGGGCTCCAGCGGCCGAACCCCTCACCGCGCTGGTTCGGCTTCCACGAGGTGTTCCACTCCTTCACCCTGGCGGCCTTCATCGCGCACTACGTGGGTATCTCCCTGGTGGCGTACCAGCACGGATAGGGGCCGACGAAGTGACAGCGGCTCGCGTCTGAGAGTTACTGTCACTTCATGGTCACTGTCACCACCCCCGCCGAACACCCCCGGCCGGGACTCCGGGAACGCAAGAAGATCAAGACCCGCCGGGCGATCCGCACCGCGACCTACGCCCTGATCGCGGAGCAGGGCTACGACGCCACCACGGTCGAGCGGATCGCCGAGCGCGCCGAGGTGTCGCCGTCGACGGTCTTCCGGTACTTCCCGACCAAGGAGGACATCGTCGTCACCGACGACTGGGGCCCGGTGGTGACGGAGGAACTGCGGTCGCGGCCACCGGGCGAGTCGTGGTCCGACACCCTCCGGCACGTGGTGCACACGGCCCTCGACCTGAGCCTGGCCGAGGAGCCCGAGGTGACGCGGCTGCTGACCCGGCTCGGGGTGGAGGTCCCGGCCGTGCGCGCCCGGATGATGGAGAGCATGGCCACGACCGGCCGGCTGCTGCGCGAGGCCCTCGCCGAGCGCTCCGGCCTCGACCCCGACGGCCTGGAGCTGCGGGTTTTCGCCATGTCCGTGATGGGCGGTTTGATGGAGGCCTCCCACTACTGGGCCGAGACCGGCCACCGCGACGACGTCCGGGTCCTCGTCGACCGCGCCCTGGACGTCCTGGAGCACGGCCTGCCCGCCGGAAAACCCTGAGGCCACGGCCGCTCACCGTGGCATCCTGACCGGGTGAACGGTCCGGAGATCCACGTCGAGTTCGCCCCCGAACTGCACGTCTTCGTCCCCCGTGCCCGGCGGGACGGCATCGTGCGGGCCGCCACCGACGGCGTCTCCAGCCTCGGCCACGTCATCGAGTCGCTGGGGGTGCCGCTGACCGAGGTGGGCGCGCTGGTCGTGGACGGCCGGGAGGTACCGGGCTCGCACGTCCCGGTGGCCGGGGAGGCGGTGACCGTACGGACCGTCGCCCGCCCGCAGCGGGTGCCCGGGGCTCCGCTCCGCTTCCTCCTCGACGTCCACCTCGGCACGCTGGCCCGCCGGCTGCGCCTGCTCGGCGTGGACACGGCGTACGAGTCGACCGACATCGGCGACCCGGCCCTGGCCGCGCGGTCGGCGGCCGAGCAGCGGGTCATGCTGAGCCGCGACCGGGGGCTGCTGCGGCGCCGGGAGCTGTGGGCGGGCGCGTTCGTCTACAGCACCCGCCCCGAGGAGCAGCTGCGGGACGTGCTGGACCGGTTCCGGCCCGAGCTGCGGCCCTGGACGCGCTGCACCGCCTGCAACGGGCCGCTGCGCGAGGCGACCAAGGACGAGGTGGCCGATCAGCTGAAGCACGGCACGCACGCGACGTACGACGTGTTCGCGCAGTGCACTGTGTGCGGCCGGGCGTACTGGCGGGGTGCGCATCACGAGCAGTTGGAGGCCATCGTGCGGGAGGCTGTCGCGCTGTGTTCCGAGCGCCGTTGAGGGTGTGCGCGGTGGGGAACCGCGGGACCGTCGTGGCCGGTCGCGCAGTTCCCCGCGCCCCTGAAGGGGCACCTTCCTAGCGCCTGGTCGCGTCTCCCTTGCCGCAGGCGAGCCCGTCCCTGTTCCTGTCCAGGCCCAGGGGGTCGTCCTTGCCGTTGACCTTGAGGCGGCCGTAGTCGTTGGACTTGAGCCACTCGCAGCGGGCCGCCGTCGTCTTCTTCACGTCCGCCGGGAAGCGCGTCGGCACGCAGACGTTGATCGAGCCGTAGTGCCGGTCGCAGCCGGAGATCGTGGGGCTTACCTTCTGCGACGTGCGCTTCTTGCCCGGCTTCACGACCTTGCCCTCGGGGGCGTCCGCGAAGTCGTGGACGTGGGCGGAGGCGTCCGTCGCCTTCAGGGCCTGCGGGCCTTGCAGGTGCACCCACTTCGCCACCGACGGCACGCCGTTGGCGTCGACCGCGAAGAGCATGTACCAGCCGGGCGGGGCCAGGTTGGGGTTGCTCGTCACGTTGAGGTCGACGTTGTCGCCGTCGACCGACAGCGGCAGGTCCACGAACCGCTGGTTCGGGTCGGAGGAGTGCGTCACGGCGGCCGGGCGGATCAGCTCGGCCTTGGCGATGGGCCGGTCGACGGTGATCCGCTGGGTGTCGCCGTAGGTCCATTCGGTGTCGATGACCGAGGTGATCTGCGGACGCGGGCCCTTGAACAGGTAGGGCGGGCTGTAGACCGACACGTCGTGGTTCCAGGAGCCGTTGCCCGGGTTGTCGCCGGTGGTCATCACACGGCCGTCGGGCAGCAGGAACGCCGAGGAGTGGTAGCCGCGCGCCTCGGGGTCGACGGCCACCGGGTCGAAGGTCTCCGACTCCGGGTCGAAGATCGACGTCTCGTAGACCGGGTTGGCGCGGTTGTGCAGGGCGCCGCCCGTCTCCAGCACCTTGCCGTCGGGCAGGAGCACGGCGGAGACGTACATCTTGCCCTGGTTCCCGGTCTGCGGGACGGGCCCGTCGCCCAGGTCGACCGTGCCCTGCGGGATCGGCGGCCCGGCCATGTACGACGGGTTGGGCTGCTTGAGGTCGATGATGTCGGTCAGGCGGTTCGCCTCCGGGTTGGAGTCGATGTTGCCGCCGCCGAGGGTGAGGACCTTCTGGTCCTGCGCCGGGGGCAGCAGCACGCTGGCCGACTGGTCGCGCTCGTCCTTGCTCTGCAGGCCCGGGACCTGGGTGATGGTGTTGGCGCCGTAGTCGTAGATCGCCGAGCCGGTGCCGGGGATGTTGTTGCCGAAGACGTGGCTGCCCGAGTAGAACAGGCGGCCGTCCTGCATGAGGATCATCGACGGGTACAGGCCCCAGTACGACCAGGTCTGGTTGACCTTCCACAGCGGCTGCCACTGCTGCTCGGCCTCGGAGAACAGCTCGGCGGCGACCGAGCCGGTGGAGTCCTCGCGCAGACCGCCGAAGGAGATGACGTCGCCGTTGCCGAGGATCGTGGCCGACGGGTACCAGTGGCCGTCGTTCATGTCGTTGGTCTTGCTGTAGGTCTCGGTCTCCGGGTCGAAGACGTACGAGTCCTTGTAGCCCTGGTAGCCGACCCGGCCGTCCGCCGTGGGGTAGCCCTTGTTGCCGCTCATCACCAGCACGCGGCCGTCCTGGAGCTGGACGTGGCCGGCGCAGAACATGTCCTTCGGCGTGGGGACGATCTTGTAGGAGCCGTTCGCCGGGTCGTAGACGGCCGAGGTGAAGGTGCCCGCCTCGAACATCGACTCGTCGTTGCCTGAGCCCGCGATCAGCAGCACCTTGCCGTTGTGCAGGACGACGGAGTGCATGGAGCGGACCGGGTTCTGCGTGGGCAGCACGTCCCACCTGCCGTTCGCGCACTGCTCGGCCGTGCCGGTGCACTGCGGCGGCAGGACCGGGTCGGGGACCTGGTCCATCGTGTAGTCGTCGGTGGTGGCGGAGCCGGTGCCGTAGACCGAGACGCCCCAGGAGATGCGGTCGGTGCCCGCCGGGACCTCGGGGGTGCGGACCGTCGCCTCGGTCCAGTCGCCGGCCAGGTCCAGCGTCTTGAGGTCGGTCCAGTACTGCCAGCCGGCCGTGGTGTCGTGCCGGAAGAGCGTGATCGCGGCGTCGGGTGTCGTCGTCTTGTACCACAGGCCGAGGTCGTACTGCTTGCCCGGCGTCACCACCGGCGCGCAGGCGGCGGACTCGGTGATCAGCGCCTTGCGGTCGCCGTCGACACGACGGGTCAGCTCGACCTTCATGGCCTGGGAGCCGGTGTGCGCGTCGGCGGTGGTGGTGAAGGTGAAGTCGTTGTCGCCCCAGCCGGACTTCTCCCAGCAGTAGGGCATGTCGCCGGCTCCGGCGGTCTCGAAGCCGGGGTTCTTGATGAGGTTGGCGGCGGAGGCGGGCTGGGGTGCGGTCAGCAACAGGCCCGAGGCGAGGCCCGCCACGGACAGCAGCGCGGTCGTTCTGCGACGAAGGTTCACACGGCTCTCCTTGCGGTGCGGCCGCCGCGCACGGACTCCTCACGGGCCCGGCGCGGCAGGTAGACCAGCGCTTCGGTCGCCGCGAAGCGCAGGACGAACGTCGTCACCAGCGCGAGCGCGGTGGCGGACAGCACGCCCAGGTGCAGCTGGTGCACGAACAGGGCGATCAGCGGGATGCGCAGCACCAGATCGGCGTTGGCGAGCAGCGCGAACCGCCCGGCCCGGTCCCACCAGCGCCGGTGCCGGCGCCGCTCGCGGAACAGCAGGTGCTCGATGAGCACGAAGTTCCAGGCGACGCCGAGCTGGTTGGCGAGCACCTCGGCCGGTACGTAGTGCATGTGGAGCGCGGTCAGCGCCCACAGGCCCAGCAGGTTCGGCACGAAGCCGGTCAGCCCGATCAGGCCGAAGCCGACCATCCGCGCGACCGGCGAGGCGGCCCGCAGCCCGGCCAGGTGGCGCAGGAAACGCATCCCCTCCTGCGCGGTGGACTTGGACTCCCCCGCGAACCGGTCCTGGAAGACGAACGGCACCTCGGTGACCGTGCGCGGGCGGCTGCGGACGGCCAGTTCGAGGAGGATCTTGTAGCCGAGCGGCTGGAGGACCTCGGCGGTGACCGCGCTGCGCCGGATCGCGAAGAAGCCGCTCATCGGGTCGCTGATGCCGTGCAGCCGGCGCGGGAAGAGCGCCTTGGTCAGCCAGGTCGCCCCGCGCGAGACGGCCACCCGGTAGCTGCCCGCGAGCCCGGCCCGGCTGCCGCCCTTGAGGTACCGGGAGGCGACGACCAGCCCGGCGCCCGCGCGTTCGCCGGTGGCGACCAGGTCGGGCACGAGGGACGGCGGGTGCTGGCAGTCGCCGTCCATGACGACGATCCAGTCGGAGGTGGCCGCCTTCAGCCCCTCGACGACCGCGCCCCCGAGTCCGCCGACCGGCTCCTCGCGGTGCAGCACGGTCACCGGGAACGGGCAGTCCTGCGCCGCCTCCTCGATGACGCGGGGCGTGTCGTCGGTGGAGTCGTCCACGAAGACGACCTCGCAGGGCAGCCGGGCCGGCACGGCATCGGTGATCTGACGCAGCAACTGCCGTACGTTCGCCGACTCGTTGAACGTCGGGACGACGATGGTGACGGCGCCCGGTTCGGGGATCTCGGCGGTCTCGACCACCTCGCCGGGGACGGTGTACTCCTGGCTCATCGCGCGCCTCCGGCGGTGGTCTGGATCTGGCGGATCTCGATGCGGTCCTCGCCGGTGCCGAAGGTGGCGACCGGTTCCGAGTGCTCCATGGCGGCCTTGACGTTGGGCAGGTCGGCCGCGTCCCGCCGCACGGTCGGCGAGGCGACGACGTAGTCCAGGTCCTTCCAGCCGCGCGGCATCGTCTTCGTCACCGCCGGGTCCAGGTCGGCCTTGTAGAACCAGATGACGCCGAGTCCGGGCCGGTAGCCCTGGTGCACCAGGTCGAGCCAGAGGGCGTCGTCGACCAGCACGCGGGTGCGCTCCGGGTTCTCGACCTCGGTGGCCAGCCACCTGGAGGCGGCCTTGTAGGGGGCGTTGGCGTCGGTGGTGACGGCCGTGCGGGCACCGTCGTACCAGTGCGGGACGACGTAGGCGCCGGCGGCCAGGGCGAGGACTCCGGCGAGCGCGTACCGGCCCACGCCGACGTAACGGTTCTCCGCCTCGGAGCGCCAGCGGCGCAGCACCGCGTGGGCGACGGAGGCGGTTCCTCCGGCGAGGACCAGCGCGAGGAACGGCAGGGCCTGGATGACGTACATCGCGGGCAGGTAGCCGTTCGGGCGCAGCGCCAGCGCGGCGAGGATCGCGACGGCCAGGGCCGGTCCGGCCAGGGCCCGGGCGGTGACCGACCAGCGCCAGGTGACCAGGAGCAGCAGGGCGCCCGCGAGGCCGCCGAGGGGCAGGATCCTGTCGTAGTACAGCCACGACTGGAGCACTCCCCAGGAGCCGGAGCCCTGGTCCAGGATGAAGCCCGAACCGGGCCGGGTCATCTGGTACGTGACGCCGTCCCAGAGGGAGACGTGCCCGGCGCCCGGCAGCAGCTCGCCCTTGAGCAGGGCGAACAGGGGATAGGAGAAGCCGATCAGGGCGCAGGCCGTCACCGCTCCGGTGAGGGCGAACTTGCGGGTGTCGCGGTGGCTGTGGCGCCACATGGTGAGGAACAGGGCGGGCAGGACGACGAGCATCGTCTCCTTGGTGAGGACGGCCGTGGCGGCCGCGATGCCCGCGCCGAAGTGGTGCCACAGGTGGCGGCTCGGGGAGGCGGCCAGCGTGAAGGCCAGCAGCGTCCACATCACCGCGAGGTTGTCGAGGAAGATCTCCCGCTGGAGGACGACCGACAGCGGCGACAGGCCGAAGCAGACCATGCCGAGGGCCGCGGCCCAGCGGGGCAGGGCGAGCCGGCGGCCCAGCACGTAGACCAGGACCGCGCTGATGCCGCTGATCACCAGCATCGCGGCGCGCATGGTGCCCACCGTCATCGACTCGGGGCTGATCAGCGCGGGGATCCAGGTCAGTACGGCGATCTGGATCCAGCCGAGCGGCGGGTGGTCGTACCAGTAGGTGTAGTGGGCCAGGCCGTTGCCCTGCTGGACCGACCAGGCCTGGGCGAGGTAGGTGCCCTCGTCGTCGCTGAGGGCCGGGTAGTCGGCGATGTTCCAGCCCTGCACGACGAGGATCGCCAGGAGCAGGACACCGCACAGGAGCAGGTCGGGACGCGAGGAGGGCAGCCGGCGCGGCGGCTGCGGACGCCGGTGCGTGCCGGTGCCGGGCACGGGTGTGCGCTGCGCGGGGACCTTCGAAGTGGTCACCGCGGGAAGGGTGGAGGTCACGCGGGAACGTCCTCTCGGGTCACGTCCTGCCGGGACACGGCGCTCTCGTCGAGGTGCGCGCCGACGTGGGCCGTCAGCTCCCAGTCGTTGCGGCCGCGCTGCTCGCGCCAGACGGCGCGCACGGCCGCCCCGGCGAGCAGCACCTGGTAGAAGGGGCCGCCCAGGATCAGCTTCAGGTAGTGCACGAACCGCACGCGCAGCCCGTACTGCTTGCCGAAGTCGTGCAGTCCGACGACCTCGAAGACGAAGGTGACCAGGGCGGTGACGGCCGGCAGGAAGGTGATGAAGGCGATGCCGACGGGCACGTCGAGGAACAGCGCGATCGCCACGTTGAGCGGGATGATCAGGCCGGTGAAGGCCTGCATGAACGGTGTCATCAGGGTGTAGCGGGCGAGCAGCCGCTGCCCGAGGGTGGGCAGTTGCTTCCAGTCCTTCTTCCGGTAGACCTGGAGGAAGCCCTGGTTCCAGCGGGTGCGCTGCTTCAGCAGGGACATCAGCGAGCCCGGGGTCTCCTCCCGGGTCACCATGTCGGAGTCGTAGGCGACGACGACCTTCTTGCCGACGCTGGACAGGCGCACGCCCAGGTCGCAGTCCTCGGCGAGGCAGTTCGGGTCCCAGCCGCCGGCCTCCCTCAGGACGCCGGTGCGAACGAAGACCGTGTTGCCGCCAAGCGGAATGAAACCTTTCTGCGCGTGCAGGTGGAGCCGCGAGCGGAACCAGAAGAAGTACTCCAGGCAGTTGCGCAGGCTGTACCAGCTGGAGTGGAAGTTGATCAGCTGCACCCCGCCCTGGACGACGTCGGCGCCGGTGGTGCGGAAGGCGTGGTCGACGTGCGCGAGCAGCTCGGGGTGGACCTGGTCCTCCGCGTCGAACACGCCGACCACGTCACCGCGGCAGTGCGGCAGGGCCGTGTTCATGGCCCTCGGCTTGTTCTTCTTCGCGTGCGTGTCGACGACGACGCGGACCCGTGGATCACGTGCCGCGGCGTGCTCCGCCACGGCGGTGGTCTCCGGGTCGTCGTGCCCGACGATCACGATGATCTCGTAGTCGGTGTGGCTCGACTCCAGCAGGCGCTGGATCGTGTGGTCCAGCACCGCCTGTTCGTGCCGGGCGGGCAGCAGCAGCGAGAAGGAGACGTGCTCGTCCCCGTCCGGACTGCTGAACCGCGTCGAGGCGAGCACTTCCGGCGTACGCCAGGCGTGCATCTGCCACCACAGCGTGAACGCCGCCATCCAGAACAGCGCCAGTGAAACGGCAGCGATGAAGACAGACGTCAGCAAACAGATCCCCCCAGATCCTCAAGCCCCCGTGTCGTGACGGTGTGCCGGTGCGGCCCCTCCCGTCACGTCACTGTGCAGAGATTAGGGGGGAACTGTGAAGCCTGGGGGCTGTTCAGATAAAGAGCTTGTTTCCGTTGATTCCCGACTTCAGTCGCCCAGCACCGCACGCAACCGCTCGACATCCGTTGTCGGCGCGTCACAGGTGAAGTTACGGCAGACGTACGCCGCCGGTTCACCGCCGACCAGCGGACGGTCGCCGAGCAGCGGGAACTCGTCGCTGTCCGGGGCGCCGACGGCGACGACGGCACCCGGCGCGGTGCCCAGCAGGGCCGTGCGGTGCAGGGTCCGGGTGCCCTCGTGGTCGAGCGAGGGCCCGACGATCGCGACCTCGCGCGGGCCGTCCAGCACGGCCTCCGCGACGGCCAGCCCCCAGCCGATGAAGCGGGGCACACGCGGCCCGAGCGCCTTGACGACACCCAGGGCCTTTTCGGCGGCGGTGCGGTGCGGCTCGGAGCCGGTGTGCGCGGCGTAGCCCAGCAGGGCGCCGGCCGCGGCGGTCCAGCCGGACGGGGCGGCGTTGTCGGTCGGGTCCTGCGGGCGGCGGATCAGCCGCTCGGCGTCGGCCGCGGTGTCGAACATCGCGCCCGACTCGGCATCGGTGAAGCGGGCCAGGACGTGGTCGAGCAGGAACCCGGCGAACTCCAGCCAGACGCCCTCGCCGGTGACCGACGCGAGCGCGAGGAAGCCCTCGGCCACGTCGGCGTAGTCCTCGAGGACACCGGCGTTGGCGCCCGCGTGGCCGTCCTTGCTGGTGCGGGTCAGACGGGCCTGCTCGTCCAGGTGCAGCCGGACGAGGAGATCGGCGGCGGCCCGGGCCGCGTCCACGAGGTCGGGCCGGTCGAAGTAGGCGCCCGTCTCGGCCAGCGCCGCGATCGCCAGGCCGTTCCAGGCGGCGACGACCTTGTCGTCCCGGCCGGGCGCGGGCCGCTGCGACCGGGCCGCCAGCAGGCGCTCCCGGACCGAGGTGATCTTCGCCGCGTCGAACAGACCGTCCTGGAGGGGCAGTTGGAGGACGGACTGGCCGTGCTCGAAGGTGCCCTCCGCGGTGACGCCGAAGTACTGCGCGGCCAGTTCGGCGTCCTGCTCCCCGAGCACCTCCCGCAGCTGCGCGGGCGTCCACACGTAGTAGGCGCCCTCGACGTGCTTCCCGCTGCCGTCGTCGCTGTCGGCGTCCAGCGCGGAGGCGAACCCGCCCTCGGCGGTGCGCAGTTCGCGCACCATGAAGTCGGCCGTCTCCAGAGCCACCCGGCGGGCCAGCTCCGAGCCGGTGGCGCGCCACAGGTGGGCGTAGACCCGGCACAGCAGGGCGTTGTCGTACAGCATCTTCTCGAAGTGCGGCACGACCCAGTCGCGGTCCACGGAGTAGCGGGCGAAGCCGCCGCCGAGCTGGTCGTAGATGCCGCCGCGGGCCATGCGCTCGCAGGTGTCGGCCGCCATCTGCAGGGCGCCCTCGGCGCCGGTGCGGGCGTGGTGGCGCAGCAGGAACTCCAGCACCATCGACGGCGGGAACTTCGGTGCCCCGCCGAATCCGCCGCGCTGCGGGTCGTACTCGCGGGTGAGGGCGAGCAGGGCCTGCGCGATCTCCTGCTCGCCGGGGGTCTGCGCGTCGCCGTAGGAGATCTCCCGGCCGGCCAGGTCGCGGACGATCTTCCCGGCGACCTCGGTGACCTCCTCCCGCCGCTCCTCCCAGGCCTGCCGCACGCCCTGGAGGACCTGGCGGAAGGAGGGCATGCCCTGACGGGGGGCCGGCGGGAAGTACGTGCCGAAGTAGAACGGCTCGGCGTCCGGCGTGAGGAACACGGTCATGGGCCATCCGCCGTGCCCGGTCGCCGCCTGCACCGCCTCCATGTACACGGCGTCGACGTCCGGCCGTTCCTCGCGGTCGACCTTCACGCTGACGTAGTGCGCGTTGAGGTACTCGGCGGTCTCCTGGTCCTCGAAGGACTCGTGTGCCATCACGTGGCACCAGTGACAGCTGCTGTAGCCGATGCTGAGCAGCACGGGCACGTTCCGCTTGCGGGCCTCCTCGAAGGCCCCGGCCGACCAGGGCCACCAGTCGACGGGGTTGTCGGCGTGCTGAAGGAGGTAGGGGGACGTCTCGTGCGCCAGTCGGTTCGGCATGGTTCCCATCCTGCCGCAGTACCCCTCCTCGCACGCGTCAGGCGTCGCGCGGGCGCCGCGCCCGCCGCACGGCCGCCGGGCGCACCCCACGCCAACGGCCCCGTCTCCCCGCACGATCGGGCGGGGCACGCCCCCTCGCCCCGGTGCGCCGTCCACAGCACACTTGACCAAGGAAACGACCGAGACGGCGGTCGAGGAACGGCCGGGCGCGGCCCGGGGCCGCCGTTGCCGCCGGAGGGGGACGTGACATGCGGGATGCTCATCGGGCGGAGGCCGAACGACTGTTGGTGCGCGCCGTGGAGGAGGAGGTGCGCCGCTCCGGCGGGCGCAGCGACGGAAAGGCGCTGCTCGCGCGGGCGCGCGGGGCGCTGGACGCGATGGCGCAGAGCGCGGCCGAGGAGTACGAGGCCTACACGCGCGCCCTGGACGAGGCGGCGGCCGGGCAGCTGACCTTCGGGCAGCGCTACGCCCGGGAGGGCGCCGGGACGCCGCTGCTGGTGGCGGGGGTCGCCGCGGTCGCGGCCGTCGTCGCCGACATGGCCCTCGGCACCGGCACCGGCACGGCCCTGGGCGCCGGTGTGACGGTGGGGGTGGCGGGCGCCGCCGCGACGGTGGTGAAGGTGGTCGGCTCACATCTGCCGGCCGCCCACCACCGCGCCGGGGCCGCGAGCCAGCCGGGCGGCCCCGAACAGCTGCGGCTGCAGTGGCTGACGGCACTGGAGGTGCGGGGCATCCGCCCGTTCCTGGACCAGCAGCGCGTCCTGGCCGCCTCCACGGGCCCGAAGAGGACCGGGCCGCGGCTGCGGGGCGCCGACAAGAGCGCGGCGGCGCGCGGCCGCAGCGTGCTGGAGCAGTCCTTCGCACAGCTGCCGGAGCCGGCCCGGCCGTTCTCGGGGCGGCGCGGCGAGCTGGCGCGGATCCGGCAGTGGGTCCAGGCCGCCCGCGCGAGCACGGAGACCCAGCCCACCGTGGTCGTCCTGCACGGCGCCCCCGGCAGCGGCCGTACGGCCCTCGCGGTGCACGCCACGCACGATCTGCGGGACCACTTCCGCGGCGCCTGCGTCGTCGACCTGCGCGCCGACAGCCCGGGCGAGTCCCCGCTGTCCGCCCGCGACGCCCTGCTGCACCTGCTCAACCGGCTGGGCGCACCCCGCGAGCAACTGCTGTTCCGCGAGCGCTCCTCCCCCGACCAGCAGGTCAAGCGGCTGAGCGAGCTGTACCACCAGCATCTGACCGGCCTGCCGGTCACGGTGGTCCTGGACGACGCCTCGGACGCCGAGCAGATCCGCGCCCTGATACCGGAGCGGTCCGACAGCCTGGTCCTGGTGACCGCCCGGGGCCCGCTGGAGCTCGGCGGCCTGCCCGCGCGGGTGCACCAGCTGGCGGTGGAGCCGCTGGACGCGGCCGGGGCGGAGGAACTGCTGGGCGCCACGGCGCAGGACCGCACCGGGCCGTACGACGCCGAGTCCGCCGACCGGGTCCGCGAGCTGTGCGGCGGTCTGCCGCTCGCCCTGCGCATCGCCGGCTCCGGCCTCGGCCCGCGCTCCCCGCGCGCCCTGGCCACGGACCTGAGCGCCTACGGCCCCGTCGCGCCGGTGGAGCGCGCCCTGTGGCTGCGCTACACCGACCAGCCGGAGACCGTACGGCGGCTGCTGCGCCGGCTGGCCCTGGCCGGCCGGGCCTCGCTCGGCGCCGCGGCCGCCGCCGCGCTGCTGGCCACGGACGAGGCGGAGGCCAAGCGCCATCTGCAGACCCTGTCCCGCGCCGGCCTCATCGACCACGTCCGCGGCGACCGCTACCGCCTGCACGACCTGGTCCGCTCCTTCGCCCAGGCCCGCCTCCTGGACGAGGAGGACCCGGCCGAGCGCACGGCGGCGCAAGAACGGCTGATCGTGAACTACGCCGAGCTGGCCGACTCCGTGCTGCGCATGGTCGACGGCAACATGTCGACCCGCACCAACCGCTTCAGCCCGTACGGCTTCACCTCCCTCGACGAGGCGCTGCGCTGGCTGGACGACGAGTCGAGCTTCATCACCGCGGCCCTGCGGCACGCCGAGGGCGTGAACCAGGCGGCGGTGCTGAACCTGCTGGGCGCCCTGTGCGACTACTGCCTGCTGCGCGGCGACCTCTACCGCCTGGGCGAGATCAGCGAACTCGCCCAGGCCGTGGACGAGAGCCTGCTGGTCCGCTCGGTGCAGTGGCGCACCGGCATCGCGGCCCGGCAGCTGGGCGAGCTGGACAAGGCCCGCACGACCCTCGCCTCGGTCGTCGACCTCTACCGGGAGGCCCATCACGACGCCGGGGCCGCCCGCGCCCTGTGCTCCCTCGGCATCACCCTGCACCACCAGGGCAACCTGACGGAGGCCTCGGCGAAGCTCCGCGAGGCCCTGCAGCTGCAGTCCACCCCCGAGCTGGCGACGGACCGGGCGTGGACGATGCACGCCCTCGCGGCGGTGGAGCGGGACCGGGCCCGGCTGGGCGAGGCGCTGGAGCTGCTGACCGAGTCCCTGGTCCTGCACCGCGCGGGCGAGTCCGTGCACGGCCAGGCCTGGGCACACTTCCAGCTCGGCCAGCTCGCGCTGCGCATGGGCGACGTGCCGCGCGCCGAGTCCGAGCTGCGCGCGGCCCTGGACCTGTACGGCCGCACCCGCGACGCCCGCGGCGAGGCCTGGGCGCTGACCCAGCTGGCCCGGGCCCTGCTGGCGGCCGGGGACGCCTCCCCGGCCGTGGAGGAGCTGCGCGGCGCGGCCGCCCGGCACCGTGACAACGAGGACGCGCGGGGCGAGGCCTGGACCCTCTACTACCTCGGCCAGGCCCTGGAGGAGACGGGCGACCTGGACCAGGCGGTGCGCGAACTGGAACGGGCCCGCACGATGTTCTCCCGCATACGGGACGTCTACGGTCTGGCCTGCGCCCGCCACCACTCGGCCCGCGTCACCCGCGACCAGCGCGCGGCCCGGACGGGCTCCCTGCGCAACTCCGGCTTCGCCCGCCAGCTCCTGGTCGACGCCCGCGCCGACTTCCAGCGCATCGGCGTCGCCCACGGTGAGGCGTGGACCTGCCTGGAACTGGCGGTCGTGGACGCGGGCAACGCCCGCGCCCAGCAGGCCCTGGCCCTGTGTGAGGAGGCGGCGGCCCTCTTCGCGTCCTACGGCGACCGCCGGGGCGAGGACTGGGCCCGCTTCCTGCGCTGCACCCTCCTGCCCTACGCGGCCCCCGGCGGCGTGGAGGTCGGCACGGCGGTGGCCCAGGAGGAACTGGCCGAGCTGTCGCGCGCCGCCCACCCCCTGCGCGACGGGAAACTCGACGACTACGCCGGCGCGTGGGCGCTGCTGCTGGAGCGGGGCGTGAGCCTGGAGGCGGGCTGGCAGGCCTGGGGGCTGGGGATGACACCCGGCCGGCACGCGCGGGAGGTGATGGGGGTGGCGGTGGAGACCAGGACCTAGCCCGGGTCCGGGGACGCGAGGCCACCCGTCGGCGGTGTGACGACCACCGACGGGTGGGTGCCGCCCCTCGGGGCGGGGACGTCAGTCCTGCTTCTTCGCCTGGCCGGAGGGGGCGGAGGAGGCCTCGGCGTCCTCGGTCCCGGTTCGCTCGGCCGCTTCCGGCTGCTCGGCCCTCGGGTCCGGGACCTGGGTGAAGTCGACCCTGTTCATGTGCTTGTTCATCGACTTCATCAGGGCCCACACCGCCGCCGCCATCACCGCGAAGACGATGAAGCCGAGGACGCCGGGGGTGACCTTGTCCTCGTCGACCTCCTTGGCGAAGGAGACGAGGTGCGTCATTGCCAGGCTTGCGCTTGCGCTCATGTCAGGCATTGTCGCGGATGCCCGCAAAGAGGTCGTCCTCGGGGAGGGAGGTATCGACGAGGGACTTCGCCAGCTCGTACTCCTCCGTCGGCCAGACCTCCTTCTGGATCTCCATCGGGACCTTGAACCAGCCGCCGTCGGGGTCGATCTGCGTGGCGTGCGCGATCAGCGCCTTGTCGCGGATCTCGAAGAAGTCGGCGCACGGGATGTGCGTGGTCAGCGTGCGCTGCTTCATCCCGAACTCCTCCCAGCGCTTGAGCCAGTCCCCGTAGGGGGACTCCAGGCCGCGGTCGAGCATCGCCTGGTGCAGGGCCTCGGTGCGCGGGCGGTTGAAGCCCTGGTTGTAGTAGAGCTTCTGGGGCTGGTAGGCGGGGCCGTACTCGGCCTCCGGGTACTTCTCGGTGTCCGCCGCCCCCTCGAACGCCACCATCGAGATCTTGTGGGTCATGATGTGGTCGGGGTGCGGGTAGCCGCCGTTCTCGTCGTAGGTGGTGATCACCTGCGGGCGGAAGCTGCGGATCTTGCGCACCAGCTCACCGGCCGCGTGGTCGACGTCCTCCAGGGCGAAGCAGCCCTCCGGCAGCGGCGGCAGCGGGTCGCCCTCGGGCAGTCCCGAGTCGACGAAGCCGAGCCACTCCTGCTTGATGCCGAGAATCTCCCGGGCCTCGTCCATCTCCTTCTTGCGTACCTCGTGGATGTGCTCCTCGATGTACGCGTCGCCCTGCAGCTTGGGATTGAGGATGGAGCCGCGCTCCCCGCCCGTGCAGGTCACGACCAGCACGTCCACCCCCTCGGACACGTACTTCGCCATGGTCGCCGCGCCCTTGCTCGACTCGTCGTCGGGGTGGGCGTGAACGGCCATCAGTCGCAACTGGTCAGTCAAGACTCAATCCTCAGTAAGTCGGCGCCCTGTGTGCGTCGGCGCAATCAGCGGCTTCTATAGTGACCGAATCGGGGGGCGAATAATTCCGGGACCGGGTCCCGGGGCCCCTTTCGGGACGTTCGTCCCGGCCCTGTCTGGAGGACGATCATGACGACGGTGAGCACGCGACCGCCCGAGGGCCGCTACGGCCGCTCCTCGGACGAGCGCGCCGACCGCAGGCTCAAGGTCGTCGGCGCCGTCCTCGCGGTGGCGCTGCTGGGACTGGTCGGCTGGTTCGGCTACCACTACGTCGCGCAGAGCAAGATCAGCGCCGAGGTGATCAGCTTCGAGCCGGGCAAGGAGTCCGTGCGGGTGCATCTGGAGGTCCGCAAGGACGCCGGTGCCGACGGCTACTGCACCGTGCGCTCGCAGGCCGAGGACGGGGCCGAGGTGGGCCGGGCCGACTTCCGCTTCGACGGGGACGACACGCGCATCGACCAGGTCGTCACGCTCCGTACGACCTCTCCGGGGACGACGGCCGAGCTGCTGGGCTGCCACGCCGACTGAGGGCCACCGCGCGCCACCTGCACGGCGTAACGCCTGAGCTGCGCCGACGTGAATCTGGTGGCTTATGTCCTCCCCCTTGGGCGCCTGAATTGTTAGGCTCGTGGTTTCGCCCATCCGTGAAGGAACATTCTTCTGGGTAGGGCGATGCTTTGTATTCCCAGTACCTACGAGGAGCACCTGTGACCCAGACCAGCGAGAACGTCACCTGGCTGACCCAGGAGGCGTACAACAAGCTCAAGGCTGAGCTTGAGTACCTTACTGGTCCCGCGCGGGCGGAGATCTCCGCGAAGATCGCCGCCGCGCGCGAGGAGGGCGACCTGCGTGAGAACGGCGGGTACCACGCGGCCAAGGAGGAGCAGGGCAAGCAGGAACTGCGTGTGCGCCAGCTCACCCAGCTCCTCGAGAACGCCAAGGTCGGTGAGGCGCCCGCGGCCGACGGCGCCGTGGCGCCCGGCATGGTCGTCACGATCGCGTTCGACGGTGACGAGGACGACACGCTGACGTTCCTGCTCGCCTCGCGCGAGTACGCGAGCTCCGACATCGAGACGTACTCGCCGCAGTCCCCGCTGGGCACCGGCGTGATCGGCCACAAGGTCGGCGAGGACGCGCAGTACGAGCTGCCGAACGGCAAGAAGGCCTCGGTGAAGATCCTCAAGGCCGAGCCGTACGAGGGCTGAGCCGCCCCCATCCGGACCACCTGGACATGCCCCCGGCACCGCTGCGGCGCCGGGGGCTTCGTCATGCCGTCGCCGAGCACGCCGGCTCGGGACGCCGGCGCCGTCAGCCGGTCGCCCGGCGGTACTTGCGCACCGCCAGCGTCCGGAAGACCGCGATGATCAGGACCGACCAGATCAGCGAGGCCCACACGGGGTGCTGCATCGGCCAGGCGTCGGGTGTCTTGAACCCCGGCGGGAGGTTGCCGAACAGCTCGCGGCACGCCTGCACGATCGCGCTGAACGGGTTCCACTCCGCGATGTGCCGCAGGAAGGACGGCATCAGGTTCGCGTCCACGAACGCGTTCGAGATGAAGGTCAGCGGAAAGAGCCAGATCAGGCCGCCCGAGGTCGCCGCTTCGGGTGTGCGCACGGACAGGCCGATGAGCGCGCCGATCCAGGAGAACGCGTACCCGAAGAGCAGGAGCAGGCCGAATCCGGCGAGCACCTTGCCGAAGTTCTCGTGCGTGCGCCAGCCGACGATCACCGCCACGACGGCCAGGACCACGAGGGTGAGCGCCGTCTGCACCAGGTCGGCGATGGTCCGGCCGGTCAGCACCGCGCCACGCGCCATCGGCAGCGAGCGGAACCGGTCGATGAGGCCCTTGTGCATGTCGTCGGCGATGCCCGCACCCGCGCCCGCGGTGGCGAACGTGACGGTCTGGGCGAAGATGCCGGCCATCAGGAACTCGCGATAGGCCTGCGTCGAGTTGGACGAGCCGACCTGGATCGAGCCGCCGAACACGTAGGTGAACAGCACCACGAACATGATCGGCTGGAACAGCCCGAAGATGATCATCTCGGGGATCCGGCCCATGCGGATCAGGTTCCTGCGGGCGATGACCGCGGAATCGCTGAGGGCGCTCACTGGGCGGCCTCCTTGTCGCTGTCGCTCTCGTCGTCCTCGGCCTCGGCGACGTGTCCCGTCAGGGACAGGAAGACGTCGTCGAGGGTCGGCCGGCGCAGGCCGATGTCGTCGATCTCGATGCCGCGGGCGTCCAGCTCGCGGATGACCTCGGCCAGGAGCTTGGCGCCGCCGGTCACGGGTGCGGTGAGCTTGCGCATGTGGTCCTCGACCTTGACCTCCCCCTTGGCGAAGCCGGTGAGGATCTCGGCGGCGGTCGGGATGTGGTCGCGCTCGTGGACGACGACCTCGACGCGCTCGCCGCCGGTGCGGGCCTTGAGCTGGTCGGAGGTGCCCTGGGCGATGACCTTGCCGTGGTCGACCACCGCGATGTCGTGCGCCAGGTGGTCGGCCTCCTCCAGGTACTGCGTGGTCAGCAGCAGCGTCGTGCCGCCGGAGACGAGCTGCTTGATGACCTCCCACAGCTGCTGGCGGTTGCGCGGGTCGAGGCCGGTCGTCGGCTCGTCCATGAACATCACGGGCGGCGAGACGACGAGGGCCGCGGCGAGGTCGAGACGGCGGCGCATGCCGCCCGAGTAGGTCTTGGTGGGGCGGTCGGCGGCGTCCGTGAGGTGGAACTGCTCCAGCAGCTCGGCCGCGCGCGCCTTCGCCGCCTTGGCCTTCATCTGGTAGAGCCGGCCGACCATCTGCAGGTTCTCCCGGCCGGTCAGGTATTCGTCGACCGCCGCGAACTGGCCGGACAGGCCGATGGAACGGCGGACCGCGTCGGGCTGCTTCAGCACGTCGATGCCCGCGACGACGGCCCGTCCGCTGTCGGGCCGCAGCAGGGTGGTCAGGCAGCGGACGGTGGTCGTCTTGCCCGCGCCGTTCGGCCCGAGCAGGCCGAGGACCGTGCCCTCGGGCACGTCGAGGTCGACGCCGTCCAAGGCCCTGACGTCACCGAAGGTCTTGACCAGACCCTCGGCGTAAATGGCGCCTGGCATAAGGAATCTCCACGTCTTCGGGGTTGGCCGGACAGATGCCCGGTAAGGCTTCTCACCGACACACCATAACGCGATGTATCGCGTCTCTGCACGAGTTTTCCCGCATGCGGCACGAGACGCGAAGGCGATCTTGACCGGGCCGCCGGGAGCCGGGCTCCCGGTCAGCCGATGACCGTGTAGCCCGCCTCGCGCAGCGCCTGACCCACCTCGACGCAGTGCACCGGGCCCTTCGTCTCCAGGTGGAGCTCGACCTCCGCCTCCGTGAGCCCGAGCCGCGGGTCGGTTCGCACATGGCTCACGTCGAGGACGTTAGCGTCGACCACCGACAACACGCCCAGAAGTGTGGCGAGAGCACCGGGCCGGTCCGTCAGTCGCAGCCGGACGGCCAGGTAGCGGCCCTGCGCGGCCATGCCGTGCCGCAGTACGCGCTGCATCAGCACCGGGTCGACGTTGCCGCCGGACAGCACCGCGACGACCGGGCCGTCGAAGGCGCCGGGCTCGCTCAGCAGCGCGGCGACCGGGCTCGCCCCGGCCGGCTCCACGACCAGCTTGGCCCGCTCCAGACACAGCAGCAGCGCGGCGGACAGCTCGTCCTCGCTGACCGTGCGCACCTCGTCGACCAGTTCGCCGATGATCCCGAACGGCACGTCACCCGGCCGTCCGACCTTGATGCCGTCGGCCATCGTCGCCGGGTTCTCCACCGTGACCGGCCGCCCCGCCGCCAGCGAGGGCGGATAGGCCGCGGCGCCGGTCGCCTGGACGCCGACGATCCGCACGTCCGGCCGCAGGGCCTTCACCGCCACCGCGATCCCGGCGGCGAGACCGCCGCCGCCGATGCCGACCAGGATCGTGCGCGCCTCGGGGCACTGCTCCAGGATCTCCAGGCCCACCGTGCCCTGGCCGGCGATGATGTCGGGGTGGTCGAAGGGGTGGATGAACACCGCGCCCGTCTCGTGCGCGTACTCCTGCGCCGCGGCCAGCGTCTCGTCGACCACCTGGCCGTGCAGCCGCACCTCGGCGCCGTACTCGCCGGTGGCGCTGATCTTGGGCAGCGGGGCGCCCTTCGGCATGAACACCGTGGAGCGCACGCCGAGCAGGGACGAGGCGAGGGCGACGCCCTGCGCGTGGTTGCCGGCGCTCGCGGCGACGACACCGGCGGCGCGCTCCTCGGGCAGCAGACCGGCGATCCGCACGTACGCGCCGCGCAGTTTGAACGAGCCCGTCCGCTGGAGGTTCTCGCACTTGAGGTGGACCGGCGAGCCCACCGTGCGGGACAGGTGCCTGCTGGTCTCCATCGCGGTCACCCGCGCCACACCCGCGAGCATCTTCTGGGCGCCGCGCACGTCGTCGAGGGTGACGGGCCGAAAGGAGTCAGCCGTGCTGTAGCTCATGACTCCAGCATCGCAGTTCACGGGCGGCGGCGGCCGTTGTGACCAACCTCCGAGACCCGCTTTGCGCAGCGCCGGTACGACCCGCCGTCCGGCCGCGTACCCTGTCCCCCAATCTGCCAGCCCTCCACGAAGTGAGCCCCCGGCCATGCCCACAACACCTGAAATGTCGATGGACATGACGACCGTCGGTGACACCGGTCTCCTCGACACGCTGCAGCACGAGGTGGCGTTGTTCGCCCGTCGTGCGGAACAGACCCGGCTCGGCGGGGTGGGGCAGGTGCGCAACTCGATGGACCGTGCCGCGTACCTGCTGCTCAACCGGCTCGACAAGGAAGGGCCGATGGGTGTCAAGGCGCTCGCGGCGAGCATGGGCATCGACTCGTCGACGGTCACCCGGCAGGTGGCCCCGCTCGTCGACACCGGCCTGGTCAAGCGCACCTCCCATCCCGAGGACGGGCGGGCGGTGGTGCTCCAGCTGTCCCCGCGCGGGCACTCCCGGCTGGAGGAAGTGCGCTCGTCCCGTCGGCAGTTGATGGCCGAGCTCACCCAGGACTGGAAGCCGGAGGAGCGCGAGGCGTTCTGCTCCCTGCTGACGCGCTTCAACACCGCGCTGTCGTCGCGGATGTCGGCGCAAGGGGTGCCGGGGCCGGAGGCCCAGTCCGACTCCTGATCACCCGGCACGTCCGGCCGAGGGGGTCTCCCGCGTACGTCACGCGGAGCCGAGCACACCCGTGCACGCCGCGCACGGAGGCGGACGCCGACACCGCCGCCCGACCGGCACCTCACCCTCACCCGGCCCTTCGGTACCCGGCCCGTGGCCCGGCACGTGTTCGTGCCGGGCCACGGGTGCGTGCGGACCAGGGGCGGGCGGGGTGTGTGCAGAGCACGGCGTGTGCGGGGGCAGGGGCCCGGGTCGGGCATGCGCGCGTGCCGGACGGGCAGGGTGGGCTGGATGCACGCGCGCGGGGCGGGCGGGGACGGGTGACGATCACTCGTATGTGGCGGGCGGGGGCGTGAAACGGCCCGCGCGCGTGGCGGGCGTGCTCCTGGACCGAAGACGCCGTGTACCGGACACCGGGGCGTGACGGACACGCCGTGTGTCGGACACGGGC
>NZ_JAPSKN010000050.1:0-6955 GCF_031181705.1 Streptomyces sp. | reverse complement strand
GTCTGCCGGAAGGGCACGGCGTGTGCCGGGCACGTGCGCGTGGCGGCCACCGCCGGGTGCCGGCACGTGCCCGGCGGGTGGCCGCCGCACGCACGTGGGAGTGGTGGGCACGTGGGCGGGGTGGGCGTGCGGGTGGCTGACAGCGGCCGGTCCGGTCCCGGTTCGGGTCTGGCACGCGCGTGTGGTCGGTGCGTACCTCCCGGCTTCCCGCCGGTGCCCGCACTGGCGGGAAGCCGGGGGGTGCGCGGCTCTTGACCGCGGGGGCGCCTCTGGCCTGATATGAGACCGGGTCCCCGCCGTGCGCGGCCGGGGACAGGTGAGGGTCGGGCGCCGTCGGGCGGGAGGCGAGGTGCGAGAGCGGCACGCGTACCGGGCAGCCCGTCGCGCCCGGGAGTTCGAGGCGTTCGTCGCGGGCGCGGCCGGGCGGCTGCTGCATGCCGCCACCCTGCTCACCGCGGAGGCCCCGGACGACAACCCGCGCGCGCGGCGCCTGCTGACCCTGTCGCTGGCCCACACCTTCGCGCGCTGGGACGGGCTGCGCGGCGAGGATCCCTACGACCGCACCCGCCAGTACCTGGCCACCCGCTTCGCGCGCGGCGCCTGGCACCACCACGGCGGGCTCGTCCGTTCCCGCCCGCACCCCGCGAGCCCCCTGGCCGTCCTCACGCCGCAGGAGCGGCTGATCATCGTGCTCAGGCTCTACGAGGGTGTCGCCGAGGAACAGGCGGCGGCCCTGCTGGGCCTGTCCCCGGAGCGCGTACGGGCCATCTGCCACCGGGCGACGACCACGCTGCTGCGCCGCCCGCGGGATGCGGCCCCGGCCGTGCAGGCCGTGAAGGCGGTGCCGTCATGAGACGACCCGCCCGCGGCGGCACCCCGCACCGCGACCGGAGGCGGACATGAGCGGGAACGACCGCGAGGCGGCCGTACGGCGGCTCCTGGAGCGGGCGCAGCGGCCCCTGCCGCCCGAGATCCACCCGGAGGCGGTTCGCCGGGGCACCCGCGTACTGCGGCGCCGGGCACTGGCCCGCCGCACCCTGTGGCTGCTGCTGTTCGCGGCGGCCGTGGCGTTCGCGGTGTGGGCGCTGACGGCCCAGCCGTGGGTGGAGCCGCCGTCGCACACGACTCCACCCCTCACCGGCTGGTGACCCGGCCGGCGCCCTGACTATCCGAGCGCCTGCTGCAGGTCCTCCAGCAGGTCGTCGGCGTTCTCGATGCCGACGGACAGCCGCACCAGGTCGGCGGGGACCTCCAGGAGCGAGCCGGCCACGGACGCGTGCGTCATCCGGCCCGGGTGCTCGATCAGCGACTCGACGCCGCCGAGGGACTCGCCCAGCGTGAACACCTTGGCGCGGTTGCAGACCTCGACGGCCGCCTCCTCGCCGCCCTCGACCCGGAAGGAGATCATGCCGCCGAAGGACTTCATCTGCTTGGCGGCGACCTCGTGGCCGGGGTGCTCCGGCAGACCCGGGTAGAGCACGCTGGTCACGCGCGCGTGGCGGGTGAGCATGTCGGCGACCTTGGCGGCGTTCTCGCTGTGCCGGTCCATCCGTACCGCGAGCGTCTTGGTGCCGCGCAGCACCAGCCAGGAGTCGAAGGGGCCGGCGACGGCACCCATCGCGTTCTGGTGGAAGGCCAGTTCCTCGCCGAGTTCGGGGTCGCTGACGACGAGGGCACCGCCGACGACGTCCGAGTGGCCGCCCATGTACTTGGTCAGGGAGTGCACCACGACGTCCGCGCCGAGGGCCAGCGGCTGCTGCAGGTACGGCGTGGCGAAGGTGTTGTCGACGACGAGCTTCGCGCCCGCGTCCCGGGCGACCTGGGCGACGGCGGCGATGTCGGTGATGCCGAGGAGCGGGTTGGAGGGGGTCTCCACCCACACGACCTTGGTCTTCGGGGTGAGGGCGGCCCGCACGGCGGCCGGGTCGCTCGTGTCGGCCACCGACCACTCCACGCCCCAGCGGGCGACGACCTTGGCGAAGAGGCGGAACGTACCGCCGTAGGCGTCGTTGGGGATGACCACGTGGTCGCCGGGGCTGAGCAGCGTGCGCAGCAGGCAGTCCTCGGCCGCCAGCCCGGACGCGAACGCGAGGCCGCGGCGGCCGCCCTCCAGGGCGGCGAGGTTCTCCTCCAGCGCGGTCCTGGTCGGATTGGCGCTGCGGCTGTACTCGTAGCCGCCGCGCAGGCCGCCGACGCCGTCCTGCTTGTAGGTGGACACCTGATAGATCGGCGGGACGACCGCGCCCGTCAGGGGGTCGGCGGTGTTGCCCGCGTGGATCGCGAGCGTCTCGAAGTGCTGACTGATGTGCCTGTCGCTCATGGGCACCGAGGGTAGTGCGCCGACGCGTCACGTGCCGGAGCACGAGGCCGCCCGCGCCCCGGCCCGGGTTCTCCACAGGGCGGCGGGCGGAGCCCGGCCGGGTTTTCCACAGGTTCGCGGACCAGGTTGGCCAATTGTCGGCGCGGTCTGGTTCGCTTGTGGCATGGAGATTCTCTGGGTCCTGCTCGCACTGGTCATGCTGGGCTTCGTGCTGCTCCCGTTCCTGCGGCGCGGGCGCGGTGCGATCGGGCTGGTCTCGCCCGACCACCCGGACGCCGCGGACCCGGCCAACTACGGCTTCGTCCGCGAGGAGGAGCTCGACATCCGCATGCCCGGCCCCGACCAGGACCTGATGGACGTCCTGGACGTGGTGCAGCGCACGCAGGACCACCGCGCGGCCCAGCAGCTCCTCGCGGGCACGGAGACGGAGGGCGAGCGCCGCTGGCAGCGCGTGCAGGCCTTCGCGGGGGCGGCCTCGCTGGAGCTCGCACAGCGGCCCGGCGGGGTGGGCCAGTCGCCGGGCGGGCAGTGGCTGCGGGTGTGGCGGGCGGAGGCCCCCAAGGACGCGGGCGGCGCCGCGGTGCACGCCGAGTTCCTGGTGCAGCAGGCGTGGCGGACGGCGTCGCCCGGCACGGACGAGTTCCGGATCATCATGGAGGAGGCGAGGGCGGCGTGCGGCGACGCGGCGCTGCTGGCCCCGGGCGATCCGATCCCGTACATCGTGGAGCTGTCCGTGGCCCGCGGCCTGGGCTACTCCCAGAAGGACTTCGAGCAGCTCTGGCTGAAGATCCTGGACCGCGCCCCGAACCACATGGGGGCGCACCTGGCCGCGCTGCACTACTGGTGCGAGAAGTGGCACGGCTCGCGTGAGCAGGCCTACTCGTTCGCGGAGGCCGCGGCGGCCCGGGCCCCGCAGGGCTCCCTGCTGGCGGCGATGCCCCTGTTCGCGGTGTTCGAGCACCTGCCCGAGGTGACGCTGGTCAGCGGCTTCTGGCAGACCGAGGTCGTCACGAAGGCGGTGCACGGCGCGCTGCACGCGGTGCACTCGGCGCGCCCCGACGACCCGATGCTGGCGCACGTGCGCCACCTGCTGGTGTACTTCCTGGTCCGCGGCGAGCGCTGGTCGGAGGCGATGAGCCAGCTGGTCCACATCGACGGGCACGTGGGCGCCCTGCCCTGGACCCTGTCCGCCGACCCGGCCGCGGAGTTCGCGGTGTACCGGGCGCTGGCCGTGGCGGGCTACGAGGCGAACGGCGGCAGCCCGGCGAACCTGCCGCACTGAGGCCCGCTGCGGGCCGGTTCCGCGCCGGAATTCCGGAAGATGGGGCCGGGTTGAACAGGACGCCGCCCACGCGTGGGCGGCGTGCCCTCACCGGAGACCGCCGGGAAGAGGGCCACCGACCGCTGGAGGCCGCATGTTCCTGTACAGCCGCACGCCCCGGCTGCCGACCCGCGAGCAGGCCCTGGCCGGCCGCCCCGAGCCGCTGTTCACGCTCCCCGGCCGCCACACCGTCCTCGGCAACCCGCTGCTCGGCCCCTACCCCGAGGGCCTGGAGACCGCCGACTTCGGCATGGGCTGCTTCTGGGGCGCCGAGCGCGTGTTCTGGCAGCTCCCGGCCGGTGTCTGGACGACCCTCGTCGGCTACCAGGGCGGCCACACCGAGCACCCCACGTACGAGGAGGTCTGCTCGGGGCTGACCGGCCACACGGAGGTCGTGCGGGTGGTGTACGACCCGGCGGTGATCTCGTACGAGCGTCTGCTGAAGACGTTCTGGGAGTCCCACGACCCCACGCAGGGCTTCCGCCAGGGCAACGACGTGGGCACGCAGTACCGCTCCGCCGTCTACACGCACAGCGCCGGGCAGGAGGCCACCGCCAAGGCGTCCCGCGCCGCCTACCAGCGGGTTCTGACGTCATCCGGCCACGGGTTGGTCACCACGGAGATCCTCCCGGCCCAGGACCGCCCCTTCTATCCGGCCGAGGCGCACCACCAGCAGTACCTCGACAAGAACCCGGCCGGTTACTGCGGCATCGGCGGCACCGGTGTCTCCTGCCCGATCGGCGTGGCCCGGGCCGAGGGGTGAGCCGGCGGGGGCGTGGAGAGCTTCGGCGGTGGGCCGGCGGGGGCCGTGGAGGGCACGGTGTGTCACTTGAGGCGCGGGCACCCCATAAAGTGCCCTCGTGACTGCGCCCCTGAGTTCCTCCAGATCCCGTATCGCGCTACGGATATCCGCGCGGGTGTCCGCTGAGTTGCTGCTGGTGTTGGCCGGGCTGGCCGTGGCACTGTGGTTGCTGGGCCGCATGTGGTCGGTGGTGTGGCCGCTGGTGGTAGGGCTGCTGCTGACCACGCTGACCTGGCCCGCCGCCCGGTACCTGCGGCGGCGCGGCTGGCCGCCCGCGCTCGCCGCCTCGGTGGTGACCGTGCTGTTCCTGCTGGTCGCCGCGGGTGTGGTGGCGCTGATCGCCGTGCCGGTGGCGTCCCAGTCCGGGGAGTTGTCCGACGGCGTGGTCGAGGGCATCCAGCGCCTGCGCGAGTGGGCCGCCGGGCCGCCGCTGAACATCGGGGACGCCCAGATCGACAAGGCCTTCGACTCCGCGGTCGCCCGGGCCCAGGACGGGCTCGGCAGCATGGTCGGCGCCGTCGTCACGGGGGTGAGCACCGTGGTCAACGGGGTCGTCACCGCCGTGCTCGCGCTGTTCCTGATGTTCTTCTTCCTGAAGGACGGCCCGCGCTTCCTGCCCTGGCTCGCCCGCCAGCTGCCCGGTCGGCTCGCCACGGACGTCCCGGTCGTGTGCGCGCGGAGCTGGGACACGCTGGGCTCCTTCGTACGGTCCCAGGCGGCCGTCGGCCTGCTCGACGCCGTCCTGATCGGCCTCGGCCTGTGGATCCTGGGCGTCCCGCTGGTGCTGCCGCTGGCGGTGCTGACCTTCGTCTCCGCGTTCGTGCCGATCGTCGGCGCCCTGTTCGCCGGTTTCGTCGCGGTCCTCATCGCGCTGGTCTACAACGGCCTGACGGACGCGTTGATCGTGCTGGCCATCATCGTCGTGGTGCAGCAACTGGAGGGGAATGTCTTCCAGCCCATGATCCAGAGCCGCGGCCTCGGTCTGCACGCGGCCGTCGTGCTGCTGGCGGTGACGCTGGGCGGCAACGTCGCCGGCATCGTCGGCAGCCTGCTCGCCGTGCCCGTCGCCGCGCTGATCGCGGTGGTGTGGAGCTACGTCCGCGAGCAGCTCACCGACCCGCCGCCGGGACCGGGTGAGGACGATCCGGACCTCGCGGGACCCGTCCCGTCGTAGCCGTGTCCGCGGGCGGCCGGGCACGCCGCGCCGGGCGGAGGCGGCCCGCGGGTTACGGTCGGCGGCATGAACCGTGACCGCCCCGGGTGGCGCCGGTGCCTGCTGGGCGGCGCGCTGTTCGCCGTGTGCATGGCCGGCACCACGCTGCCCACCCCGCTCTACCCCCTCTACCAGGAGAAGTTCGGCTTCTCCGAGCTCACCGTCACCGTCGTGTACGCGGTGTACGCCTTCGGTGTCATCGGTGTGCTGCTGCTGGCGGGCAACGCCTCGGACGCCGTGGGCCGCCGGCCGGTGCTGCTGGGGGGCCTGGGGTTCGCCGCGGTGAGCGCCGTCTGCTTCCTGTGCGCGACGGGTCTGGGCTGGCTCTACGCGGGACGGCTGCTGTCGGGCCTGTCGGCCGGCCTGTTCACCGGGGCCGCCACGGCGTACGTGATGGAGCTGGCCCCCGCCGGGGGTGCCTCCCGGGCCACCTTCGTGGCGACGGCGGCCAACATGGGCGGACTGGGCTGCGGCCCGCTGCTCGCCGGGCTGCTCGCGCAGTACGCCCCCTGGCCGCTGTACCTGCCGTTCGCCGTCCATCTCGTCCTGGTGGCCGCCTCGGCCGCCGCCCTGCTGCGCCTCCCGGAGACCGTGCGGGAGTCGCGGCCGCCGCGCACGGTACGGCCGCGACGGCCCGCCCTGCCCGCTCAGGTGCGCCCGGTGTTCGGGCCGGCGGCGACCGCCTCGTTCGTGGGGTTCGCGCTGTTCGGGGTGTTCACGGCCGTCAGCCCCGCGTTCCTGGCCGAGTCGCTGGACCTGCGCGACCACGCCGTGAGCGGACTGGTCGTCGCGCTGGCCTTCTTCTCCTCGACGGCCGGGCAGTTGGTGGCCGGACGGGTGGGGGTGGCGCGGTCGCTGCCGCTGGGCTGCGCCGGGCTGCTGGCCGGGCTCCTGCTGCTGGCCGGCGCCCTGCACTGGGGCCTGTTCGCGCTGGTGGTGCTGAGCGCGCTCGCCGGCGGGGTCGGGCAGGGGCTGGCGTTCCGCGCCGCGCTGTCGGCGGTGGCCGGGGCCTCGCCGGGGGACCGGCGCGCGGCGGTGATCTCGACGCTGTTCGTGGTGGCGTACGCGGGGATCTCGGTGCCGGTGATCGGGGTGGGACTGCTGGCGGGCCCGATCGGCCTGGAGGGGGCCGGGCTCGTCTTCATCGCGTGCATGGGCGCCCTGGTCTCGGCCGCCGCCGTGTACCTGCTGCGGCGGCCGGTCCGGGCGGCGGCCTGAGCACGGCGGCTGACCCACCCGGCGGACGCGACGCCCTGCCCGCCCACACCACGCGGCGCGACCGCCCCCACCGCACGCACA
>NZ_JAPSKN010000197.1 GCF_031181705.1 Streptomyces sp. | reverse complement strand
CTCAGTCGCCGTTGCCCGGCGTCGGCGTCGTCTTCTGGATCTGCATCAGGAACTCGGCGTTCGACTTCGTCTGCTTCATCTTGTCGAGGAGCAGCTCGACCGCCTGCTGCTGGTCGAGGGCGTGCAGCACCCGGCGCAGCTTCCAGACGATGGCCAGCTCGTCGTTGGCGAGCAGGATCTCCTCCTTGCGGGTACCGGACGCGTCGACGTCCACCGCCGGGAAGATCCGCTTGTCGGCGAGCTTCCGGTCGAGCTTGAGCTCGGCGTTGCCCGTGCCCTTGAACTCCTCGAAGATCACCTCGTCCATGCGGGACCCGGTGTCCACCAGGGCGGTGGCGAGGATGGTCAGCGAGCCGCCGTCCTCGATGTTGCGGGCCGCACCGAAGAACCGCTTCGGCGGGTACAGGGCGGTCGAGTCGACACCACCGGACAGGATGCGGCCGGAGGCCGGGGCGGCGAGGTTGTACGCACGGCCCAGACGCGTGATGGAGTCGAGCAGCACGACCACGTCGTGACCCAGCTCGACCAGACGCTTGGCGCGCTCGATGGCCAGTTCGGCGACCGTGGTGTGGTCCTCGGCCGGACGGTCGAAGGTCGAGGAGATGACCTCGCCCTTCACCGACCGCTGCATGTCGGTGACCTCTTCCGGGCGCTCGTCGACGAGGACGACCATCAGGTGGCACTCGGGGTTGTTGTGCGTGATCGCGTTGGCGATCGCCTGCATGATCATGGTCTTGCCGGTCTTCGGCGGGGCCACGATCAGACCGCGCTGGCCCTTACCGATCGGCGACACGAGGTCGATGATGCGGGTGGTGAGCACGCCCGGGTCCGTCTCCAGACGGAGGCGGTCCTGCGGGTACAGCGGGGTGAGCTTGTTGAACTCCGGGCGGCCGCGGCCGTGTTCGGGCGCCATGCCGTTGACGGAGTCCAGGCGCACCAGCGCGTTGAACTTCTCGCGCCGCTCGCCTTCCTTGGGCTGGCGGACCGCACCGGTGATGTGGTCGCCCTTGCGCAGACCGTTCTTGCGGACCTGGGCGAGGGAGACGTACACGTCGTTGGGGCCGGGCAGGTAGCCGGAGGTCCGGATGAACGCGTAGTTGTCGAGGATGTCCAGGATGCCCGCGACGGGGATCAGGACGTCGTCCTCGTTGATCTGCGGCTCGGTGGTCATCTCGTCGCGGCCGCGACGGCCCCGGCGGTCGCGGTAACGGCCGCGACGGCCGCGCCGGCCGCCCTCGAAGTCGTCGTCGTCCTGCTGCTGCCCACGGTCCTGACGGCCGCCGCCCTGCTGGTTCTGCTGCTGGCCGCGGTCCTGGCGGCCGCCGCCCTGCTGGTCGTCGCCCTTGCCGCCGCGGCGGTCGCGGTCACGCCCGCGGTCCCGGTCGCGGTCACGGCGGTCGCGGCGACGGCCCTCGCCGCCGTCGGCGTCGGACCTGGCGTCGTTGTTCTGCGACTGCTGCTGGGCCGGCGTCTCGGCCCTGGCCTCGTTCTTCGCCTCGGCGGCGACCGTCTCGGGCGCGGAAGCGGGGGATCCGGCATCGGCGGTGGCGCGGCGACGGCGGCGCTCGGAGGGAGCGTCGTCGGAGGCCGGCTGGCCGGGGATCTCGATCTGCTGCTGGGCGGTGGCCTTCTCGGCCTTCTCCGCGGGGGCCTCGGGTGCCTCCTTCGCGTCCGCCTTCTTCTCGGCCTTCTCACCGTTGTCGCCCGTACGGGTCCGCGAGGTGGCGCGGCGCTTGGGCTTGGTCTCGGCGGGGGCGTCGGCCTTCGGGGCCGGAGCGGCGCCGCCGGACGCCTGCGCCTCCTTGATGACCTCGATCAGCTGGCTCTTGCGCATGCGCGCGGTGCCCCTGATGCCGAGGCCGGATGCGACCTGCTGCAGCTCGGCCAGCACCATGCCCTCGAGGCCGGTACCGCGGCGCCGCCGGGAGCCGGCACCGGTGGCAGGCGCGGAAGCGTCCGTGGCGGGCGCGGCAGCGGTCTCCTCGACACGTGCGCCCATCAGATCGGTGGTGTCGCTCACGAAGGGTCCTTCCCTGGAGCGGACGTCGGCCTGTCTGGCTCGGCGACCGGTTGTGCTGTCCGGCTTCGGTCCTTGCTGTGCGAACCGTGCCGGGGCGGTGGTCCGCCTGAACGGCGGAAGGAATATCTGGTGATGGCGCGCCCCTTGGCCGTGGCACCCAGTGTCTGTGTCACGCGGCGTGGTCGCACCGGTTCCGAAGCGTGCCCGGCGGGCCGCTCAGTGTCCGTGTCGGCCGTACTGACCACGTACGACATCCACTGCACAATGCGGCTTGGGGGGCTCCCGGAAGAATGTCTGTCCCGGACGGGGACACGAGGCACCTCGCCATGGTGGGGTCGGGTGCAGACTTGAGGTTAACACTACCGGATCCAACAAACATTCCCCCTCTCGAAATCCGGCAACCGCGCGCCTTCAGATGTCACCGGCGGTCGCCAGCGGCAGCACGCTCGCGCCGTGTGCGTCCAGGTTCAGCCGGTTGGCGGCCCAGTCCGCCCCCGCCAGCGCCTCGACCTTGTCGGCGGTGCCCGCGTCGGCCAGCGCCATGACCGTGGGTCCGGCACCGGAGATGACCGCGGGGATGCCGTCGCCGCGCAGCCGCTCCACCAGTGCCGCGCTCTCCGGCATGGCCGGGGCCCGGTAGTCCTGGTGCAGACGGTCCTCGGTGGCGGGCAGCAGCAACTCGGGGCGCCGGGTCAGGGCCTCGACGAGCAGGGCGGCCCGGCCCGCGTTGGCGGCGGCGTCGACGTGGGGGACGGTGCGCGGGAGCAGGCCGCGCGCCGTCTCGGTGAGGACCGGCTTTCCGGGCACGAAAACCACCGGAACGACGGAATCGGCCGGGTCCATCCTGATCGCGCGGGCGGCGCCGCCCTCCATCCAGGACAGGGTGAAGCCGCCCAGCAGACACGCGGCGACGTTGTCGGGGTGACCCTCGATCTCCGTGGCGAGTTCGAGCAGCGCCGTGTCGTCGAGCTTGGCCTCGGCGCCTATGGTCACGGCGCGGGCGGCGACGATCCCGGCGCAGATGGCGGCCGAGGAGGAGCCCAGGCCCCGGCCGTGCGGGATGCGGTTGGCGCAGACGATCTCCAGGCCGCGGGGCTGCCCGCCCAGCAGGTCGAAGGCGGTGCGCAGGGACCGCACGAGAAGGTGCTGCTCGTCGCGCGGGAGCGTCTCGCTGCCCTCACCCGCGATGTCGATGTGCAGCCCGGAGTCGGCCACCCGGACGACCACGTCGTCGTACAGCCCCAGCGCGAGGCCGAGGGCGTCGAAGCCCGGGCCGAGGTTGGCGCTGGTGGCGGGGACGCGCACCCGGACGGCGGCGGCGCGGAACGCTGGACCGGCCATCGCTCGATGACTCTCCTTGAGCTGCGTGATTGTCGAATGACGGTCGATGGACATTCGATGACGTACGAGAACCCGGGGGGCCGCTGCCGACCGGTGGGGCCGGCCGCTGTCCCGGCCGCACAGACGGCGCGGCACCGCGCTCCATGCGGAGGCATATGCGGCGGGCGGGTTCAGTACAGCCTATCGAAGGAAGGTTCTGTGGCGACATAGGGCGCACAGGAGGCGCACGATGCGTGTCGTAAGCCCCCTGTGCACCCGCCGTAGGGAATCTCCCCGTCCCGGCGCCGTCTTACGCCGGGACCTGTCGGACGTGACACCGGCGCTCGGTGCGTCGGCGCACGTCAGGCCGGTTCGAGCGCCGTCAGGCGAGACCCAGGCGCTCCGCCGCGGCCGCCGCGTCGACGGGCACGGTGACCGGCTGCGGGGCACCGGCGACGGCCCAGTCGGGGTCCTTCAGTCCGTTGCCGGTGACGGTGCAGACGATGCGCTGCCCCGGGTCGACCTTGCCCTGCTCGGCGGCCTTCAGCAGACCGGCGACGGACGCGGCGGACGCCGGCTCGACGAAGACGCCCTCCTGCGAGGCCAACAGCCGGTAGGCGCGCAGGATCTCACGGTCCGTCACCTCGTCGATGAAGCCGCCCGACTCGTCCCGCGCGGCGAGCGCGTACTGCCACGAGGCCGGGTTGCCGATGCGGATCGCGGTGGCGATGGTCGAGGGGTCCTTGACGACCTCGCCGCGTACGATGGGCGCGGAACCGGAGGCCTGGAATCCCCACATGCGCGGGGTCCTCGTGGCGACGCCGTCGGCGGCGTACTCCGTGTAGCCCTTCCAATAGGCCGTGATGTTGCCCGCGTTGCCGACCGGCAGGACGTGGATGTCGGGCGCGTCGCCGAGCATGTCCACGATCTCGAAGGCGGCCGTCTTCTGACCCTCGATGCGCACCGGATTGACCGAGTTGACCAGCGCCACCGGGTAGTTGTCGCTCAGGCCGCGCGCGAGCGTGAGGCAGTCGTCGAAGTTGCCGTCGACCTGGAGGATCTTCGCGCCGTGGACGAGGGCCTGGCCCATCTTGCCGAGCGCGATCTTGCCCTGCGGCACGAGCACGGCGCAGACCATCCCGGCCCGTACGGCGTAGGCCGCCGCGGAGGCCGAGGTGTTGCCGGTGGAGGCGCAGATGACGGCCTGCGCGCCCTCCTCCTTGGCCCGCGTGATGGCCATGGTCATGCCGCGGTCCTTGAAGGAACCGGTCGGGTTGGCGCCCTCCACCTTGAGGTGGACCTCGCAGCCCGTGCGCTCGGAGAGCACCTGCGCGGGCACGAGGGGCGTGCCGCCCTCACGGAGCGTCACGACCGGCGTGGTGTCGGATACCGGCAGCCGGTCCCGGTACTCCTCGATGATTCCGCGCCACTGGTGGGTCATTGCTCGTTACTCTCCTTCAACCCGCATGATGCTGGCGACACCACGCACGGTGTCGAGCTTGCGCAACGCCTCGACGGTCCCGGTGAGGGCGGCGTCGGACGCGCGGTGCGTGACGACGACGAGGGACGCCTCGCCGTCCTTCCCCTGCTGGCGAACCGTATCGATCGAGACGCCGTGCTCGGCGAAGACGGTCGCGACCTGGGCGAGAACACCCGGTTTGTCAGCCACGTCGAGGCTGATGTGGTAGCGCGTGACGACGTCACCCATCGGGGACACGGGGAGGGCGGCGTACGCGGACTCGCCCGGTCCGGTAGCGCCGCCGATGCGGTTGCGGCAGACGGCGACGAGGTCGCCGAGCACGGCGGAGGCCGTGGGGGAACCGCCCGCTCCGGGGCCGTAGAACATGAGCTGCCCGGCGGCGTCGGACTCGACGAACACGGCGTTGTAGGCGCCGCGCACGGAGGCCAGCGGGTGGCTCAGCGGGATCATCGCCGGGTGGACGCGCGCGGTGACCGACGCCCCGTCCGCGGCCCGCTCGCAGATGGCGAGCAGCTTGATCGTGCAGCCCATCTCCTTCGCGGAGGCGAAGTCGGCGGCGGTCACCTCGGTCATGCCCTCGCGGTAGACGTCGTCGAGGCGTACGCGCGTGTGGAAGGCGATGCCGGCGAGGATGGCGGCCTTGGCGGCGGCGTCGAATCCCTCGACGTCGGCGGTCGGGTCGGCCTCGGCGTAGCCCAGGGCGGTGGCCTCGTCGAGGGCCTCCTGGTACCCGGCGCCCGTGGAGTCCATCTTGTCGAGGATGAAGTTGGTGGTGCCGTTGACGATGCCCATCACCCGGTTGATCTTGTCCCCGGCGAGGGACTCGCGCAGCGGCCGGATCAGCGGGATGGCACCGGCGACGGCGGCCTCGTAGTAGAGGTCCTTGCCGTGCTCCCCGGCGGCGGCGTGCAGCGCGGCGCCGTCCTGGGCGAGCAGCGCCTTGTTGGCGGAGACGACGGAGGCGCCGTGCTCGAAGGCGGTGGTGATGAGGGAGCGGGCCGGCTCGATGCCGCCGATCACCTCCACCACCACGTCGATGTCGCCGCGTTTGACGAGGGCGGTGGCGTCCGTGGTGATGAGCGCGGGGTCGATGCCCTCGCGTACGCGGTCGGGCCGGCGGACGGCGACACCGGCCAGCTCCACCGGGGCCCCGATCCGGGCCGTGAGGTCGTCGGCGTGCGTCGTCATGATGCGCGCCACCTCTGAGCCGACCACACCACAGCCCAGCAGCGCCACCTTCAGCGGACGCGTACGCATCATCCGACCTCGTTTCCTCTTTACCGTCTACGGTGCAACCAGTCTCACCCACCGAACGGGACTTTCTGCCCTCGGTCCGGATCGTGAGACGTCTATTTCATTTTCACGGGGGTGGAAGACAGGAGATCTTCCACCCCGCTGTCCTGCGGCTTGCGCGGGGCTGCCGTGGGGATCAGCCGACGTCCAGGCGCAGCAGGTCCTCCTCCGTCTCGCGGCGGACGATCACCCGGGCCTCGCCGTCGCGCACGGCGACCACGGGCGGCCGCAGCACGTGGTTGTAGTTGCTGGCCATGGACCGGCAGTAGGCACCCGTCGCGGGCACGGCGACCAGGTCACCCGGTGCCAGGTCGGCCGGCAGGAACGCGTCCCGGACCACGATGTCCCCGCTCTCGCAGTGCTTGCCGACGACCCGGGCGAGCATCGGCTCGGCGTCGGAGGTGCGGGAGACCAGGGCGACGCTGTACTCGGCGTCGTACAGCGCGGTGCGGATGTTGTCCGACATGCCGCCGTCCACGGAGACGTACGTGCGCAGCCCGTCGAGCGGCTTGATCGTGCCGACCTCGTAGAGCGTGAAGGCGGTCGGCCCGACGATGGCCCGCCCCGGCTCGACGGAGATGCGCGGCGTGCGCAGCTTGGCGGCCTCGCACTCCCGGGTGACGATCTCGGTGAGCGCCTTGGCGATCTCGTGCGGCTCGCGCGGGTCGTCGTCGCTGGTGTACGCGATACCGAGCCCGCCACCGAGGTCGATCTCGGGCAGCTCGACACCGTGCTCGTCGCGGATGTCCTTGAGCAGCCCGACCACCCGGTGGGCGGCGACCTCGAAGCCGGACATGTCGAAGATCTGCGAGCCGATGTGGCTGTGGATGCCGACGAGTTCCAGCCCGTCGAGCTGCAGCGCCCGCCGTACGGCCTCGGCGGCCTGCCCGCCGGCCAGCGGGATGCCGAACTTCTGGTCCTCGTGGGCCGTGGCGATGAACTCGTGCGTGTGCGCCTCGACGCCGACGGTGATCCGGATGAGCACCTTCTGCCGACGGCCCAGACCCTGCGCGATGTGGGCGACGCGGACGATCTCCTGGAAGGAGTCGAGCACGATGTGGCCCACGCCGGCCTCGACGGCGCGGGTGATCTCGTCGACGGACTTGTTGTTGCCGTGGAAGGCGATGCGCTCGGCGGGCATGCCGGCGGAGAGCGCGGTGGCCAGCTCGCCGCCGGAGCAGACGTCGACGTTCAGCCCCTCCTCGTGCAGCCAGCGCACGACGGCCCGGGACAGGAACGCCTTGCCGGCGTAGAACACGTCGGCGCCGGTCCCGAAGGCAGTGCGCCACGCGCGGGCCCTGGCCCGGAAGTCCGCCTCGTCGAGGACGTACGCCGGGGTGCCGATCTCCTCGGCGAGCCGGGTGACGGGAATCCCGCCGACGGTCACGACGCCGTCCTCGTCACGCGTGACGGTCTCGGCCCACACCTTGGGGTCGAGCGCGTTGAGGTCGGCGGGCGGGGC
>NZ_JAPSKN010000049.1 GCF_031181705.1 Streptomyces sp. | reverse complement strand
GCGCCCGCGCCCGCCGCGGCTCGGGCGCCCGTGGTCGGTGTGGCGGGCGTCGTTGCGGGGGCCGTGACCGGTTTCGGTTCGGTCGGTTCGAGGGGTGGGGACGGGGTCCTCGACCGTGGTCCGGTGGCCGCGGTCGGTTCGGGTACCGGCCGTGTCCCGGTCGGAGCGGCGAAAACCGGTGCCGTGTCGTCGCACCCGCGTGCGATGCTCGGGGCCGTGGAGACCAGGTCCGTCAGCCCCGTGTTCGTCGGCCGCGCCGAGGAGTTGGGCGCGCTGCACGACGCACTCGTCCGCTGCCGCGAGGGAGAACCGCAGGCCCTGCTCATCGGCGGGGAGGCCGGCGTCGGCAAGACCCGGCTGGTCGAGGAGTTCACCGGTGCCGCCCGCCGCCACGGCGCGGTCGTCGCGCTCGGCGGCTGCGTCGAGATCGGCGCCGACGGACTGCCCTTCGCCCCCTTCTCCACCGCCCTGCGCGCCCTGCGCCGCGCCCTGCCCGGCGAACTGGCCGCCGCGGCCGCCGGCCAGGAGGAGGAACTGGCCCGGCTCCTGCCCGAGCTGGGCGAGTCCGGCTCCGGCCGGCACGACGAGGACAGCCTGGCCCGCCTCTTCGAGCTCACCGCACGCCTGCTGGAGCGCGTCTCCGCCGAGCACACCGTCGTCCTCGCCCTGGAGGACCTCCACTGGTCGGACGCCTCCACCCGGCACCTGCTCTCCTACCTCTTCCGCACCCTGCGCACCGGCCGCCTCGTCGTCCTGGCCACCTACCGCTCCGACGACATCCACCGCCGCCACCCGCTCCGCCCCCTGCTCGCCGAACTCGACCGGCTCCGCACCGTCCGCCGCCTCGAACTCGCCCGCTTCACCCGCGACGAGGTGTGCCTCCAGGTCGCCGGCATCCTCGCCCACGAACCCGACCCGGACCAGGTCGACGCGATCTTCGCCCGCTCCGACGGCAACGCCTTCTTCGTGGAGGAGCTCGCCGTCGCCGCCCACGAGGGCTGCCGCACGGGCCTGACGGACTCCCTGCGCGATCTGCTGCTCGTCCGCGTGGAGGGACTGCCCGAGCCGGCCCAGCAGGTCGCCCGGATCGTCGCCGAGGGCGGCTCCACCGTCGAGTACCGGCTGCTCGCCGCCGTCGCCCGGCTCGCCGAGGACGAGCTGATCGAGGCGCTGCGGGCCGCCGTGAACGCCGGCATCCTCACCCCCGCGCCCGGCGGCGACGGCTACCGCTTCCGCCACTCCCTGGTCCGCGAGGCCGTCAGCGACGACCTGCTCCCCGGCGAACGCTCCCGGCTCAACCGCCGCTACGCCGAAGCCCTGGAGACCGACCCGACCCTCGTCCCGGCCGACCAGCGGGCCACCCGCCTGGCCAGCTACTGGTACCACGCCCACGACGCGGCCAAGGCCCTGCCCGCCGTCCTGGACGCCGCCGTCGAGGCCCGGCGCCGCCACGCCTACTCCGAGCAACTGAGGCTGCTGGAGCGCGCGATGGAGCTGTGGGACTCCGCTCCCGACGCCGTACGCGCGACCCTGCGCCCGGTCGACTACACGGAGGCGTATCCACCCAGCGGACGCGACCCGGGCACCACCCCGCTGAGCCACCTCGACCTGCTGGCCGAGGCGGCCGTGGCCGGACGGCTCGGCGGGGAGCGGGAACGCGCCCTGAAGATCACCAAGCGGGCGCTGCGTCTGCTCGACGACGCCGGGGACCCCCAGCGCGCCGCGTGGTTCTGGATCCAGCGCTCCCGGCTGGTGCAGGGGCTCGCCCGCGGCGACGGCTGGAAGGAGATCGCCACCGCACAGGACCTGGTCCGCGGGCTGCCGCCGTCCGAGGTGCACGCCGAGGTGCTCGCCACCGCCGCCCACTGGTCGATGCTGCACGAACCCGGCCCCGACGCCCTGACGGCCGCCGAGCGGGCCGTGGAGTACGCGCGCATGGTGGGCGCCGACGCCATCGAGTCCCACGCGCGGCTCACCCTCGGCGGGCTCATGGTGGACGCCGGTCAGATCGAGGCCGGTCTGGCGCACATGTACGAGGTGAAGGACGAGGTCGCCGCCCGCAATCTGGCGCCGATCGTGGGCCGCAGCCATGTGAACCTGCCCTCCGCCCTCGAAGGCGTCGGCCGGTCCGAGGAGGCCGTCGCCATCCTGCGCGAGGGCCTGCGGCTCACCGCGGAGCTGGGCCTGCGGGACCCGGAGGGCTGGGTCTGGGGCAACCTGGCCGAGTCGCTCGTCTCGCTGGGCCGCTGGGACGAGGCCGCCGAGGCCGCCGTCAACGCCCAGCGGCGCGGGCGGACCGCCGGGCCGCACGGGGCCGGTGCCAACATCCTGGCGTTCCTCGCACTCGCCCGCGGCCGGGTGCCCGAGGCGGCCCGGCACCTCGCCGAGGGCCGCGCCTCGTACGGCCCTCACGATCCCATGCCGCAGCACGACCTGCCGATCTCCTGCCTGACCATCGGGGTCGCCGCTGCCGAGGGCCGCCTGCCCGACGCCCGCGCCGAACTGGCCCGCACCCTTCGGTCCGGCTTCCCGCCCGGCACCCAGCGCTACGCCTGGCCGCTGCTGCTCCAGGCGGCCACGGCCGAGGCCGACACCCGCGGGCTGCCCGCCGCACGCGAGGGCCGCCAGGAGGTCCTGGACCGGCTCTTCGACGCGGCCAAGCGCCTCACCACGAACGCCCCCGTCTGGCTGGCCCACGAGCGGTGGGTCCGCGCCGAACTGCGGCGCGCCGCCGGCCACTGCACCCCCGACGTGTGGTCGGAGGCGGTCACCGCCTTCGAACCCCTGGGACGCCCCTACGACCTCGCCCGCGTCCGTCTCCGCCTGGCCGAGTCCCTGCTCGCGGGTGGCGGCGAGGACGAGCGCGACCGGGCCACGGAACTGCTCCGCCTCGCCCACACCGTCGCCCGCCACCTGGACGCCCGGCCCCTCGCCGACGCCGCCGGCGCCCTCGCCCGGCGCGCCCGCCTCGCCCTGACCCCCGCAAGCGGACCGGCCCGGGCCGCCACCGACCCGGCCGAGACCCTCGGCCTGACCAGCCGGGAACGGGACGTGCTGCGCCTGGTGTCCGCCGGCCACACCAACCGCCGGATCGCCCAGGAGCTGTTCATCTCCCCGAAGACCGCGAGCGTCCACGTCTCCAACATCCTCGCCAAGCTCGGCGTCTCAGGCCGGGGCGAGGCGGCCGCCGTCGCGCACCGGCTGGGTCTGTTCCCGGCGGAATCCCTCACCTCCCGGCCGGCCGGGTGAGGCATACGCTGGAAGGGACGTCGCGAGCGTCGCGGCCCAGGGAGGCTCCGTTGTTCAACATGTTCGAGGAACTGTTCTCGCCCGGCCGCAAGCACACCCGCGACGAGCAGAAGCGCCTGGAGCTGACCCGTGAGGACGTCGGCGACGCCGACCCCGGACGCGGTCCGATAGACCTGGCGTCCGGGAAGGTCGTGGTACGCCCGCCGGCGGAGACCGAGGACGACGGGGAGGCCTGAACCCCCACCGGTGCAGGGACCGCGCAGGTCCCCGCAGCGCGGGGGCCGGCCGTCACTTCACACGCACCTCCAGGATCCGGTCGTCACCGTCCTTCGGGGCGCCCCGGCCGTCCGTGTTGCTGGTCACCAGCCACAGCCGGTCGCCGCCCGCCGGGACGACCGTGCGCAGCCGGCCGTACTCGCCCTCCAGGAAAGCCTGCGGCTCGGCCGAGGCCGCCGTGCCGTTCAGCGGGACGCGCCACAGCCGCTTGCCGCGCAGGCCCGCCATCCAGACCGACCCCTCGGCGTAGGCGATGCCGCTGGGGGAGGCCTCGGCCGTGCTCCACTGGTCGACGGGGTTCTGGAACCCCGAGTCGTCGGACTTCCCCTCCGCCTCGGGCCAGCCGTAGTTGCCGCCCGGCTTGATCGCGTTGAGCTCGTCCCAGGTGTCCTGCCCGAACTCCGAGGCGAACAGCCGCTGCCTGGCGTCCCAGGCCAGGCCCTGCACGTTGCGGTGGCCGTACGAGTAGACCGGCGAGCCGGAGAACGGGTTGCCGGGGGCCGGCTCGCCCTCCGGGGTCAGCCGCAGGATCTTGCCACCCGTGGAGTCCCGGTCCTGGGACAGGCCGGTGTCGCCGCTCTCCCCCGTGCCGACGTACAGCATCTTGTCGGGGCCGAAGGCGATCCGGCCGCCGTTGTGGACGAAGCCCTTGGGGATGCCCCGGAAGACGGTGTCGGGCGCGCCGAGCTGCCGGCCGGCGGGCTTGCCGTCGTCGTAGAGCATGCGGACGACACGGTTGTCGCCGGCCGAGGTGAAGTAGGCGTAGACCATGCGGTCCGAGGCGAAGTCGGGGGAGAGGGCGATGCCGAGCAGGCCGCCCTCGCCGGCCGCCGAGACCCCGGGCACCTCGCCCAGCTCGGTCTTCTTGCCGGTCTTCTCGTCGACCCGGACGATGGTCCCCTCGTCGCGGGAGGAGACGAGCAGGCCGCCGCCCGGCAGCGGGGCGAGGCCCCAGGGGGATCCAAGGCCCTCGGCGACGGTGCGGACCACGGTGACCGAGCCCCGGGCGGGGGGTGTCTGCCCGGCGGCCTGGCGCGGCGGTGCGGACGAGCCCGGTGCCGTGCGGCTCGGGGAGGCGCTCCTGTCGGCGCCGGACGTTCCCCCGTCGTCGGAGGAGCAGCCGGCGGTCAGCAGGAGCGCTGCGGCGGCCAACACGGCCGGGACGGCTCGACGTTGCACGATCATGGGTCCCTTCGACGCGGCGGGGTTCTCCCTGTCATACACCGCCCGCGCCTGACAGGTTCCCGATCACGGAACGTCGAACCGTGAACAAGGGGTCCGCCCCTTACGGACGGGGTCCGGTCCGCCTCAGTCCCACGACCCCTGGGCCGGGGGCAGCTCCGCGATCTCCCTCAGGTCCTCGGGGCCCAGCCGCAGGGCCGCGGCGGCCGCGTTCTCCGTGACCCAGCGCTCCTGCTTCGTCCCCGGGACCGGGACCACGTGCCGGCCCTGGGCGAGGACCCACGCCAGGGCGACCTGGCCGGGTGTCACGCCACCGCCGTGCCGGCGGGCCACGCGGCGCAGGCCCGCGACGATCGGCTGGTTCGCGGCCATCATCTCGGCCGTGAAGCGCGGGTGCCGGGCGCGCGGGTCGTCCGCCTCGAAGCCCGCCCCGGGCCGCAGCCGGCCGGTCAGGAAGCCGTTGCCCAGCGGCATCGCGGCGAGGAAGCCCACGCCCCGGGTCTCGCACCAGGGCAGCAGGGCCTCCAGCGCCTCCGGCGACCACACCGACAGCTCCGCCTCCACCGCGGTCACCGGGAACACCTGCTGCACCCGCTCCAGTTGCCGGATCGTCGCGTCGTGCAGCCGGGCCCCGCCCCGGCGCGAGGACCGGGCACCCACCGCGCACAGCCCCAGCGCCCGCACCTTCCCGGCCTGGACGAGCTCCGCCATCGCGCCCCACGTCTCCTCGACGGGCACCTCGGGGTCGGCCCGGTGCAGCTGGTAGAGATCGATGACGTCCGTCTGCAGCCGCCGCAGCGAGGCGTCGCAGGCCCGCTTCACGTACCCGGGACGGCCGTTGGCGACGATGTGCTGGTCGCCCACGAGCAGCCCGACCTTCGTCGACACGAAGGCGTCCGACCGCCGCTCCTTCAACGCCCGCCCCACCAGCAGCTCGTTGGTGAAGGGGCCGTACATGTCGGCCGTGTCCAGCAGGGACGCGCCCAGGTCCAGCGCCCGGTGCACCGCCCTCAGCGACTCCTCGCCGCGCTGCCGCGAGGTGCTGTAGGCCCAGCTCATCGGCATGCACCCGAGTCCGACGGCCCCCACCGCGAGTGCGCCCGCGCCGATCGTCCTGCGCTCCACCTGGTCGTGACCCTCCCTGTTCCGGCCACCCCAACCTAACCTCTGCCGTGGCGCGCTCCTGACATAGCCTTTCGGAGCATGACTGCTGACGTGTGGCTGCCCATCCCGCCGGACGAGATCGAGGGGCTCCCGAAGGGGCCGGACTACCGCTTCTGGAACGGCGCGGAGGACTACCCCGCCGACCCGGCCGACTGCGCCTTCTACGTCGTCCCCTACATGAAGCCCAGCCCGCTGTGCGTACGTCCCCTGGCGCGGATGAGCCAGGTGGAGGTCGTACAGACCCTCTCCGCCGGGATCGACCACGTCGAGCCGGGCCTGGGGCGGCTGCGCCCGGGGGTGCGGCTGTGCAACGCGCGTGGGGTCCACGAGGCCAGCACCGCCGAACTCACCCTCGCGCTGATCCTGGCGTCGCTGCGCGGCATCCCCGACTTCGTGCGCGCCCAGGAGCGGGGGGAGTGGCTCGGCGGCTTCCGGCCCGCGCTCGCCGACAGGAGCGTGCTCGTCGTCGGATACGGATCGATCGGTTCCGCCATTGAGGACCGGCTCGTTCCGTTCGAGCCCGCGCGGGTGGCGCGCGTCGCGCGCTCCGAGCGCACCACGGCGCGCGGGCCGGTGCATCCGCTCACCGAACTCCCCGCGCTGCTCCCCGAGGCGGACGTCGTGATCCTGTCCACCCCGCTCACGGAAAGCACCCGCGGCCTGGCCGGAGCCGACTTCCTGTCCCGGATGAAGGACGGTGCGCTGCTGGTCAACGTCGCCCGCGGCCCGGTCGTCGACACCAAGGCCCTGCTCGCCGAACTGGAGAGCGGCCGCATCACCGCCGCCCTGGACGTCACCGACCCCGAGCCCCTGCCGCGCGAACACCCCCTGTGGCGTGCGCCGGGGGTACTGATCAGCCCTCATGTCGGCGGGCCCACCTCCGCGTTCCTGCCGCGCGCCAAGCGGCTCCTGGTGGACCAGTTGAACCGTTATGTGAACCGGGAGCCGCTGCGCAACGTGATCCTTACGACGGGTGCATCCACCGGCTGACCGACCTTCGAGTACCGTCCGCAATCCTCCGGGCGCGGTGGGTACTCATATATCTGTTGATCGTCACGGAGAGTAGAGAACCTATGTCCCTGAGTGACGAGACTGGTGTATCGTCCCGACAGGGGCTGCGCCGGGGACGTTCGGCGCCGGGGACGGACACTGCAGGACTGTGAGGGGGGCGACAGGCGATGCACGGCCTATGGACGAGCGATCCGACGGGGCGGGGCTGCCGGCGGCGACCCTGGCGGACGGCCGCGGGCAGACGCGGCCGGCACGCCGATCACGGCGGCCACCGCACCCATCACAGCGACCACCACACCGATCACAGCCATCACCGCCGCAGGCCCGGCAGCCGCAGGAGGCAGGCCCAGCCGGTCCACCGGCGCCCGCGACACCCGGGAGCGACGCGGACCGGGAGGGTCCGGTGAGCGCGCCCCCGAGCACCACGCTGGACGGAGCGCTGCGGGCACAGCCTCCGGCCCCGAGCGCGCTGCCGCCCCGCACGCCGGCCCCCGGTCGCCGGCCGGGCGCTGCCCTCCAACTCGTCCTCGCCCTGACCTGCGCGGGATATGCGGTCGGTGCCGCGTTCGGCTGGGGCTCGCGCGGGATGGCCCTGATCATGGGCGACTTCGGGCTGAGCGCCGCGGCGGCCACCGCCTCCGTGTCGTGCTTCCTCTACGCCCGCAGCCGCTGCACCCGCTTCCGGTCCGCCTGGCTGCTGTTCGGCCTCTCCTCGGCCATGGCGTCCCTGGGCAACCTGGTCTGGGGGTGGTACGAGGTGGTCCTGGGCCTGCCCGTGCCCAGCCCCAGCTACGCCGACCTGTTCTTCCTGTGCTTCGCGCCGCCCGCGATCGTCGGGCTGCTGGTCCTCGCCAAACGGCCGGTGACCAAGGCCGGCTGGGTCTGCCTGGGGCTCGACGCCTGGCTCATCGGCGGCTCGTTGCTGACCCTGGCCTGGAGCCTCGCCCTCGCCCAGGCCGCGAAAACCGAAGGGCCCGGCGTGGCGCACACGGCGCTGTCGCTGGCGTACCCGCTGCTGGACATCGCGCTGGTCAGCATGGTGCTCGCGCTGCACTTCCGGCGGTCCGCGGTGAACCGCTCGGCGGTCAACACCGCCATCGGCGCGCTCGCCCTGACCGTCATGTGCGACGCCCTGTTCACCTCGCCGCTGATGCACCACGACTACCGCTCCGGCCAGTTGCTCGACGCGGGCTGGTTCGCGGGCTCCCTGCTCCTGGCGTACGCCCCGTGGGCCACGCCGCGCGCGGCGGAGGGCGACCGGCACGGTCCGGACCGGCACGGCGGCGCGGGGCACACCCGCGTGGTGCACGAGCACGTGCCCGGACAGCGCAGCGGGCCCCACCACCCCCTGGCCCTGCCCGGCGGGGATCTCGGCCGCTACCCGGCCGCCCGGCCCATCGCCGGCTCCCTCGCCGCGCTCACGCCGTATCTCGCGGCCGCCGTGTGCACCCTGGGGATCCTCTACAACGTCCTCAACGGCCGCAGCGTCGACCGCGTGGTCCTGCTCACCGGGGGCACGGTCGTGCTCGCGCTGGTCGTGCGCCAGGGCATCATGCTGCTCGACAACATCACCCTCACCCAGGAACTGGCGCAGAAGGAGAACCACTTCCGCTCCCTGGTCCAGGGCTCCAGCGACGTCATCATGATCGCCGCCCCCAGCGGTGTCCTCAGGTACGTCTCCCCGGCCGCCGCCGGTGTCTACGGCCGCCCGGCGGAGGAGCTGGTGGGCACGGAACTGGCCCATCTCATCCACCCGGAAGACCTCGGCTGCGTCGTGCACGAGGTACGCAGGTTCCTCGCCGCCAACCCGGTCGAGGAGCCGACCACGCGCATCGAGTGCCGCTTCCGGTCGGGTGACGGAGGCTGGCTGAACGTCGAGTCGACCGTCAACCGCCATCACGGCGGTCTCATCTTCAACAGCAGGGACGTGACCGAACGGGTGCGTCTGCAGGCCCAGTTGCAGCACAACGCCGAGCACGACCCGCTCACGGACCTGCCCAACCGCGCCCTGTTCACCAAGCGCGTCCAGCACGCGCTGTCGGGCCGCCGCGCCTCCGACCGGGGCCTGGCCCTGCGGAACACGGCGGTGCTCTTCATCGACCTCGACGGCTTCAAGGCCGTCAACGACACCATCGGGCACCAGGCCGGGGACGAACTGCTCGTCCAGGCCGCCCGCAGGCTGCAGGACTCGGTCCGCCAGGGCGACACCGCCGCCCGGCTCGGCGGGGACGAGTTCGCGGCCCTGATCGTCGGGGACAACACCCGCGACCGTCAGGCCCGGGAGCGGCACATCCTGGAGCTCGCCGACCGCCTCAGGACCACGCTGTCCCAGCCCTACCTCATCGACGGCAACGATGTCCGCGTCAACGCCTCCATCGGCGTGGCCTTCGCGGAAGCCGGCCTCGGCGCGGGCGAGCTGCTGCGCAACGCGGACCTCGCGATGTACCGGGCCAAGGCCGGCGGCAAGGGCCGCGTCGAGCTGTACAAGCCGCAGATGCAGCAGGACGTCGTCCGCAAGGCGGAGCTGGCCACCCGCCTGCGGGCCGCACTGCACGACGGCGAGTTCGCCCTGCTGCACCAGCCGGTGGTGTGCCTGGAGGACGGCCGGATCACCTCGGTGTCCGCGCAGGCGCGCTGGCGCTCCTCCCAGGGGGTGCTCTTCACCCCGGCGGAGTTCCTGCGCGTCGCCGAGGACAGCGACAAGACCGCCGCGCTGGGCCGCTGGATGATCGAGGAGGCCGTCGAGCAGGCCGCCGAGCGGCACGCGACCGGGCTGTCCGTGCCGGTCGCCGTCCGGATGAGCGCCCGCCGGCTCGTGGACAAGTCCCTGCCGCTCGGCACGATCGAGGCGTTGCTCACCCGGCACGGCCTGCCGTCCGGCTCGCTGGTCATCGAGCTGTCCGACGCGGACCCGAGGGTCCCGCTGGACGAGCTGGAGCGCCGCCTGGGCGCCCTGCGGCGGGTCGGCGTACGGATCGCGCTGGACGGGTTCGGCAGCGGCTGTGCGGCGATCACGGCCCTCAGGAGGCTGCCCGTCGACATCCTCAAGCTGGACCGCGGTCTGGTCGAGGGCGTCGTCGAGTCCGCGCGCCTGCACAAGATCACCAGCGGGCTGCTGCGCATCGCCGGTGACCTCGGGCTGCAGTCCGTGGCCGAGGGGGTCGACCTGCCCGAGCAGGTCGTCGCCCTGCGCGCGATGGGCTGCACCCACGGGCAGGGCATGGCGTTCTCCGGGCCGCTGGACGAGTACCGGCTGCGCCGGGCGCTCGCGGGCGGCCACTACCCGCTGCCGCACGCACCGGCCCAACCGGCACTCGCGGGCGGCGCCGGGCGGGTGTACAGCACGAACGTGTCCGCCGTCATCGGAGGCGGCACGGCCCTCCGTTCACATAATGAGACTCCCGTCCCACCCACTTGACAGTGAGTGCGTGCCGGGGGGAGGGTCTGTGCCATGCGCACCCGAATTCTCGTACTTGGAAAGCGCGTCGGCTGACGCTGAGCCTCGACCGCTCAGCTGACCCACCCGGCGCGCTCCCCTCGCTTGCCTTATGGCACGAGGGGTTTTTTGTTGCACAGACGCCCTCCGTGCAGCAGTTGAAGACCGCACAAACCTCGCAAAAACCCTCAGCGTCTGAGAAGAGAATGCCGATGACCGAGCAGGCCACCGGGGCCCACCACCCGCAGCCCCGGCCCCGATCCGGAGGACACTCCGCCCCCGAGCAGGTGACGGGCGCGCAGTCCCTCATCCGCTCTCTCGAGGAGGTCGGCGCCGACACGGTATTCGGCATTCCCGGCGGTGCGATCCTCCCGGCCTACGACCCGCTGATGGACTCCACCAGGGTGCGCCACGTCCTGGTCCGCCACGAGCAGGGCGCCGGACACGCCGCCACCGGCTACGCGCAGGCCACCGGCCGGGTCGGCGTCTGCATGGCGACCTCGGGCCCCGGCGCCACCAACCTGGTCACCCCGATCGCCGACGCGCACATGGACTCCGTGCCGCTGGTCGCGATCACCGGCCAGGTGGCGTCCAAGGCGATCGGCACGGACGCCTTCCAGGAGGCGGACATCGTCGGCATCACCATGCCGATCACCAAGCACAACTTCCTCGTGACCAAGGCGGAGGACATCCCGCGGATCATCGCGCAGGCCTTCCACATCGCCTCCACCGGCCGGCCGGGCCCGGTCCTGGTCGACATCGCCAAGGACGCCCTCCAGGCGAAGACGACCTTCTCCTGGCCGCCCGTCATGGACCTGCCCGGCTACCGCCCGGTGACCAAGCCGCACGCCAAGCAGATCCGCGAGGCCGCCAAGCTGATCACCCAGGCCCGCCGGCCCGTGCTCTACGTCGGCGGCGGGGTGCTCAAGGCCAAGGCCACCGCCGAGCTGAAGGTCCTCGCCGAGCTGACCGGCGCGCCCGTCACCACCACGCTGATGGCGCTCGGCGCGTTCCCCGACAAGCACCCGCAGCACCTGGGCATGCCCGGCATGCACGGCTCGGTGGCCGCCGTCACCGCCCTGCAGAAGGCCGACCTGATCGTCGCCCTCGGCGCGCGCTTCGACGACCGTGTCACCGGCAAGCTGGACAGCTTCGCGCCCTTGGCCAAGATCGTCCACGCGGACATCGACCCGGCCGAGATCGGCAAGAACCGCGCCGCCGACGTCCCGATCGTCGGCGACGCCCGCGAGGTCATCGCCGACCTGATCCAGGCCGTGCAGAAGGAGCACAGCGAGGGCCACCAGGGCGACTACGGCATGTGGTGGAACGACCTGAACCGCTGGCGCGAGACCTACCCCCTCGGCTACGACCAGCCCGGCGACGGCTCGCTGTCCCCGCAGGCGGTCATCGAGCGCATCGGGCAGCTGGCCCCCGAGGGCACGATCTTCGCGGCGGGCGTCGGCCAGCACCAGATGTGGGCCGCCCACTTCATCGAGTACGACAGGCCCGGCACCTGGCTCAACTCCGGCGGCGCCGGAACGATGGGCTACGCCGTCCCGGCCGCCATGGGCGCCAAGGCCGGAGCCCCCGACCGGGCCGTCTGGGCCATCGACGGCGACGGTTGCTTCCAGATGACCAACCAGGAGCTCACCACCTGCGCCCTGAACAACATCCCGATCAAGGTGGCCGTCATCAACAACGGCGCCCTCGGGATGGTCCGCCAGTGGCAGACCCTCTTCTACAACCAGCGGTACTCCAACACCGTCCTGCACTCCGGCCCGGACGACGTCAACCCGCAGGCCCGGGGCACCCGCGTCCCCGACTTCGTGAAGCTGTCGGAGGCCATGGGCTGCCACGCCATCCGCTGCGAGTCCCCGGACGACCTCGACAAGGTCATCGAGGAGGCGAACGCCATCAACGACCGCCCCGTCGTCGTCGACTTCATCGTCCACGAGGACGCCATGGTCTGGCCGATGGTCGCCGCCGGCACCTCCAACGACGAGATCATGGCCGCCCGGGACGTCCGCCCCGACTTCGGCGACAACGAGGACGACTGAGAGCCGTCCAGGACTTTCAAGCAGAGGAAGCAGACCATGTCCAAGCACACGCTCTCCGTCCTGGTGGAGAACACCCCCGGCATCCTGGCCCGGATCGCCGCCCTGTTCTCCCGCCGCGGCTTCAACATCGACTCGCTCGCCGTCGGTGTCACCGAGCACCCCGACATCTCCCGCATCACCATCGTCGTCGGCGTGGAGGACCTGCCGCTGGAGCAGGTCACCAAGCAGCTCAACAAGCTCGTCAACGTGCTGAAGATCGTCGAGCTGGAGCCGTCCCAGGCCGTCCAGCGGGAACTCGTCCTGGTGAAGGTGCGCGCCGACAACGAGACGCGCTCCCAGATCGTCGAGATCGTCCAGCTGTTCCGCGCCAAGACCGTCGACGTCTCCCCGGAGGCCGTCACCATCGAGGCCACCGGATCCGGCGAGAAGCTCTCCGCGATGCTCAAGATGCTGGAGCCGTACGGCATCAAGGAGCTCGTCCAGTCCGGCACGATCGCGATCGGCCGCGGTGCCCGTTCCATCACGGACCGGTCGCTGCGCGCCCTGGACCGGTCGGCGTAAGACGGGAAGCGGGCGGTCGGCGCGCCGTCGGCCGCCCGTATTCCGAGACCCTCAGACTTCCCTTCCGCCCCCCGTCATACGGTGGGACGCAACACCTGCACTCCCGAGGAGAGAACCCAAAGTGGCCGAGCTGTTCTACGACGCCGACGCCGACCTGTCCATCATCCAGGGCCGCAAGGTCGCGGTCATCGGGTACGGCAGCCAGGGCCACGCCCACGCGCTGTCGCTCCGCGACTCGGGTGTCGACGTGCGCGTCGGTCTGCACGAGGGCTCCAAGTCCAAGGCCAAGGCCGAGGAGCAGGGCCTGCGCGTGGTGAGCCCGGCCGAGGCCGCCACCGAGGCCGACGTCATCATGATCCTCGTCCCGGACCCGATCCAGGCCCAGGTCTACGAGGAGCACATCGCCCCGAACCTGAACGACGGCGACGCGCTGTTCTTCGGCCACGGCCTGAACATCCGCTACGGCTTCATCAAGCCCCCGGCCGGCGTGGACGTCTGCATGGTCGCCCCGAAGGGCCCGGGCCACCTGGTCCGCCGCCAGTACGAGGAGGGCCGCGGCGTTCCCTGCATCGCCGCCGTCGAGCAGGACGCCACGGGCAACGGCTTCGCGCTGGCCCTGTCCTACGCCAAGGGCATCGGCGGCACCCGCGCCGGGGTCATCAAGACGACCTTCACCGAGGAGACCGAGACCGACCTGTTCGGCGAGCAGGCCGTGCTGTGCGGTGGCACCGCTGCCCTGGTCAAGGCGGGCTTCGAGACGCTGACCGAGGCCGGCTACCAGCCGGAGATCGCCTACTTCGAGTGCCTGCACGAGCTGAAGCTGATCGTCGACCTCATGTACGAGGGCGGCCTGGAGAAGATGCGCTGGTCGATCTCCGAGACCGCCGAGTGGGGCGACTACGTCACCGGCCCGCGCATCATCACCGACGCCACCAAGGCCGAGATGAAGAAGGTCCTCGCCGAGATCCAGGACGGCACGTTCGCCAAGAACTGGATGGACGAGTACCACGGCGGTCTGAAGAAGTACAACGAGTACAAGAAGCAGGACTCCGAGCACCTGCTGGAGACCACCGGCAAGGAGCTGCGCAAGCTCATGAGCTGGGTCGACGAGGAGGCGTGAGCCCCCGGGCCCGGCCGCGGCACCGACGCCTCGGCCGGGCCCTTTTCCCGTCCGGGTGATCCTTCCGCCGAGACGCGGAACGGCCCCCGCCGCACCACTACACTGCTGCATGTATACGCGTCAGGCCCACAGCGTCGTGCGTCTTCCACGCGGCCATGCGACACCGGGGAAGTGCAGGCACGCCCCCACGCCGCCCGGCACGCACTCTCGCCGCACCGGACGAAGGCCCTGGTAGCTCCGCTACGAGGACCTCCGCCCGGCACACCGAGAGCACGCACCGGACGACGCGGGAACGCACCGCACCTCTCCGGCGCCGCTCCACCCCTCCACCGCCTGCGGCCGTCGGGACGGCCGTCCGCAGCACTGGACTTGTGAGGACTCACGTGAGCTCGAAACCCGTCGTACTCATCGCTGAAGAGCTGTCGCCCGCCACCGTCGACGCGCTGGGCCCGGACTTCGAGATCCGGCACTGCAACGGCGCGGACCGAGCCGAACTGCTCCCCGCCATCGCCGATGTGGACGCGATCCTGATCCGTTCGGCCACCAAGGTCGACGCCGAGGCGATCGCCGCCGCGAAGAAGCTCAAGGTCGTCGCACGAGCCGGCGTCGGCCTGGACAACGTGGACGTCTCCGCCGCCACCAAGGCCGGCGTGATGGTCGTCAACGCCCCCACCTCGAACATCGTGACCGCCGCCGAGCTGGCCTGCGGTCTGCTGCTCGCCACCGCCCGCAACATCCCGCAGGCCAACGCCGCGCTGAAGAACGGCGAGTGGAAGCGCAGCAAGTACACGGGTGTCGAGCTGGCCGAGAAGACCCTCGGCGTCGTCGGCCTCGGCCGCATCGGCGCGCTCGTCGCGCAGCGCATGTCCGCCTTCGGCATGAAGGTCGTCGCCTACGACCCGTACGTGCAGCCCGCCCGGGCCGCGCAGATGGGTGTGAAGGTGCTGTCGCTGGACGAGCTGCTGGAGGTCTCCGACTTCATCACCGTCCACCTCCCCAAGACGCCCGAGACCCTCGGTCTGATCGGCGACGAGGCCCTGCGCAAGGTCAAGCCCAGCGTGCGGATCGTCAACGCCGCGCGCGGCGGGATCGTCGACGAGGAGGCGCTGTACTCGGCGCTGAAGGAGGGCCGGGTCGCCGGCGCCGGTCTCGACGTGTACGCGAAGGAGCCCTGCACGGACTCCCCGCTGTTCGAGTTCGACCAGGTCGTCGCCACCCCGCACCTCGGCGCCTCCACGGACGAGGCGCAGGAGAAGGCGGGGATCGCCGTCGCCCGCTCGGTGCGCCTCGCCCTCGCCGGTGAGCTGGTGCCGGACGCGGTGAACGTGCAGGGCGGTGTCATCGCCGAGGACGTCAAGCCGGGTCTGCCGCTCGCCGAGCGGCTGGGCCGGATCTTCACGGCGCTCGCCGGTGAGGTCGCGGTCCGCCTCGACGTCGAGGTCTACGGCGAGATCACCCAGCACGACGTGAAGGTACTGGAGCTGTCCGCCCTCAAGGGCGTCTTCGAGGACGTCGTCGACGAGACGGTGTCGTACGTGAACGCCCCGCTGTTCGCCCAGGAGCGCGGGGTCGAGGTGCGGCTGACCACCAGCTCCGAGGCGACCGAGCACCGCAACGTCGTCACGGTGCGCGGCACCCTCGCCGACGGCGAGGAGGTGTCGGTCTCCGGCACGCTGGCCGGCCCCAAGCACCTGCAGAAGATCGTCGCCGTCGGGGACTACGACGTGGACCTCGCGCTCGCCGACCACATGGTGGTGCTGCGCTACGAGGACCGCCCGGGTGTCGTCGGCACGGTCGGCCGCATCCTGGGTGAGGCGGGCATCAACATCGCCGGCATGCAGGTCGCGCGGGCGGCCGTCGGCGGCGAGGCGCTGGCCGTCCTCACCGTGGACGACACGGTGACCGCCTCGGTACTGGCCGAGGTGGCCGCGGAGATCGGTGCCACGTCCGCCCGCTCGGTGAACCTGGCCTGACCTTCCCGGGGGCCGTGCCCCCGGGCCTGTTCGTCGCTCAGACGCCGGACGGGCTGAGTTTCTCGGCCTGTCCGGCGTTCCGGGTGTCCGGCCCCCGGAAGCCGGGGGCCCGCCGGAGCGTGAGCGCCGCGAACACCGCCGCGCCCAGCAGCACCGCCGCCCCCGCGAGCGCCGCCCCGTTCATTCCGCTGGTGAAGGCCTCCCGGGCCGTCGCCGCCAGGGCGTCCCCTGCGCGCCCCGGCAGCCGCTCGGCCACGGCCAGCGCGCCGCCCAGCGTCTCGTGGGCGGGGGCCGGGGCCGAGCCGGGCATCTCCTGGCGGTAGACCGCCGTGCCGATCGAGCCCAGGACCGCCATGCCCAGCGCGCCGCCGAACTCCGCGCCGGTCTCCATCAGGGACGAGGCCGTGGCCGCCCGTTCCACCGGGGCCGCTCCCATGGCCAGGTCCATCACCTGGGTCATCACCATCACGATGCCGAAGGCCAGGACAGCGCAGGCCGTCAGCACCACCGCCATGGAATCCGGCCCCGCGACGCCCAGCAGGACGTAGCCGCCCGCGGCGATCACGAAGCCCGACGTGACGACCACGATGCGGGACAGGCCCCTGCGCACCAACTGGGCCGTGACCGGGGCGGCCATGCCGATCGGCACGGACGGGAGCAGGGCCCACAGCGAGGCCTCGAGGGCGCTCTTGCCCAGCACCGACTGGATGTACTGGGTGGTGAAGAACGCCGAGCCCATCATCGCGAACAGGGAGAGCAGGTTCAGCACGACGGCGGGCCCGAGACCCCGGTTGCGGAAGAGGGCCGGCGGGATCATCGGGGAGGCCGACGTGCGCTGACGGTGGACGAAGAGGGCCGCGAAGAGCAGGCCGACGGTGATCGAGACGACGTACCGCACGTTCCAGCCCTCGGACGCGATCTCCTTCAGGCCGTAGATCACCGGGAGCACCGCCGCCATCGACAGCGGCACGCTCAGCCAGTCGAAGCGACCCGGCGAGGGGTCCCGCGACTCGGGCAGCAGGACCGGGCCGAGGACCAGCAGCAGGGCCATCGCCGGCAGGTTGACCAGGAAGACCGAACCCCACCAGAACCACTCCACGAGCACGCCGCTCATCACCGAGCCGAGCGCGACGCCGCCGGTCATCACGCCGGACCACAGGGCGATGGCCTTCGCCCGCTGCTCGGGGTCGGTGAACATCGTGCGGACCAGCGCCAGGGTGGAGGGCATCAGGGTCGCGCCGCCGATGCCGAGGACCGCGCGGGCCGCGATCAGGGCCTCGGCGCTGTGGGCGTACGCGGCGGCCAGGGAGGCGGCGCCGAAGGCGGCCGCGCCGATCAGCAGGAGCCGGCGGCGGCCGATGCGGTCGCCGAGCGCGCCCATCGTCATCAGCAGGCCGGCCAGGACGAAGGCGTAGATGTCGAAGATCCACAGCTGCTGGGTGCCGGAGGGTGCCAGGTCGGCGCTGATCTCCGGGACCGCGAAGTAGAGGACGGAGACGTCCATGGAGACCAGGAGCAGCGGGAGCATCAGCACGCCCAGCGCGGTCCATTCGCGCCGGCCGGCGAGGGAGGGAGGGGGTTCGTTCGTCGTCATGGGCAGGACTGTACGAGCGTCTTAAACGCTTGTCTAGTACGCCTGTATAAGACGCCTGTCTGGACAGAGGGGTAGGGTGGCGGGTCATGGGACACCGTGAGGATCTGCTCGCAGGCGCCCAGCGCTGCCTGTTGGCCAAGGGCTTCCTGCGCACCACCGCGCGCGACATCGTCAAGGAGTCGGGCACCAACCTGGCGTCCATCGGCTACCACTACGGTTCGAAGGACGCGCTGCTGGCGCAGGCGTACATCGAGATGGTGGAGGGGATGTCCGCCGCCTTCGAGGGCGGTGGTGAGCTGCGGGGCGAGCCGGGTTCGCTGGAGCGGTTCGCCGAGGTGTGGACGAACATCATCGCGACCATGCGGGAGCCGGGCTCGCTGTGGCGGCTCAGCATGGAGATCGTGGCCATGGGGGACCAGCTGCCAAAGGTCCGGGAACATCTCGCGCGGGCCCAGCGGGAGGGGGCGCGCGGCATCGTCACCCTCTTCCACGGCGGGCCCGAGGAGGACGTGCCGGACGAACAGGTGGACACCCTCGGGTACTTCTATCTGACCCTGATGATGGGCCTGATGGCGCAGTGGACGTTCGATCCGAAGAGTGCGCCCGAGGCCGGTCAGCTCGCCGAAGGGCTCCGGCAGGTCATCGAGGCGGCTGCCCGGAGATGATCCGCCCCTCGCGCATCTCGATCACCCGGTCCGCCATGTGCCGGACGACCGCCCGGTCGTGGCAGATGAACAGGTAGCCGAGGCCCAGGTCGTCCTGGAGCCGGGCGAGCAGGTTGAGCACGCCTGCGCGGACCGACGGGTCCAGTGACGACACCGGCTCGTCCAGGACCAGCAGCCGCGGGTCGGAGGCCAGGGCGCGGGCGATGCCGGCGCGCTGGCACTGGCCGCCGGACAACTCGTGCGGCCGGCGGTCGCCGTAGGCGGGGTCGAGGCCCACCCGGTCGAGGAGCTCGGCGACCCGGGCCGGGCCTTCGACGGGATCCCAGCGGCCCTGGACCTTCAGCGGCTCGGCGACGGCGTCCCGGACGCGGTGGCGGGGACTGAGCGAGCCGTACGGGTCCTGGAAGACCGGCTGCATGCGGGGGCGCAGCGGGCGCAGCTCGCGTTCCGTCAGGGTGGTCAGCTCCCGCCCCTCGAAGCGGACCCGGCCGCCGTCCGGGCGGCGCAGCTGGAGCACCGCGAGGGCCGTGGAGGACTTGCCGCAGCCGGACGGGCCGTTCAGGGCGAGGGTCTCGCCGGCGGCCAGGGTGAAGGAGACGCCGTCCACGGCGGTGACCCGGCCGTGACGGACGACCAGGTCACGGACGTCGAGCAGGGGGTCACTCATGCGGACTGCCGCTCCTCGGTGAACAACTCGGCCGCCGGGTGGGGCAGTTCCTCCCAGCGGTGGCAGGCGATCAGACGGCCGGCGGCCGGCCGGGGCTCCGGTTCGGCCGTGTGGCAGACCCCGGCCGCGAGCGGGCAGCGCGGGGCGAAGGCGCAGCCCGGCGGGAGCGCGCCCGGGGCGGGCGGGGTGCCGCGCAGGGCGGGCAGACGGCGGCCCGGGGACGCGTGCCGGGGGAGCGACGCCAGCAGCCCGGCCGTGTAGGGGGCGCGCGGACGGGTCAGCACCTCGTCCACCGGGCCGAGTTCGGAGAGGCGCCCGGCGTACATGACCAGCATCCGGTCGGCGTGGCCCCGGACGGCGTCCATGTCGTGCGTGACCAGGACGAGCGCGGCGCCGACCGCCGCACGCTGCTCGGCGAGCAGCCGCAGCACCTGGTCGCGGCGCTCCTCGTCCAGGGCGGTGGTGGGCTCGTCGGCCACGAGCACCTCCGGTTCGTTGATCGTCGCCATGGCGATCACGGCGCGCTGCCGCATGCCGCCGGAGTACTCGTGCGGGTAGGCCCGCGCCGTGCGCGCCGCGTCCGGGATGCCGACCCGGTCCAGGGCCGCGACCGCCCGGGCCCGGGCCTCCTTGCGCGACACCCCGGCCACCGACCGTACGGCGGCGGCCAGTTGGTCGCCGACCGGGTGCACCGGGGACAGCGCGGACAGGGCGTCCTGCGGGACCAGGGAGATGCGGCGGCCGCGGTGGCGCGAGAGGTCAGGGCTGATCGTGCCGCTCACGGCCGCGCCGCGCGGCAGCATGCCGAGGAGCGCGCGGGCCGTGAGGGACTTGCCCGCTCCCGACTCGCCGACCACGGCCAGCGTTTCGCGGGGCCGCACGTCGAAGGACAGGCCGCGCACGGCCTCGACCCCGTCGAAGGCGATCCGCAGCGCGCGCACCGACAGCAGTGCCTCAGACTCCAACGGGGTTCTCCTTCCGGGCCGGAGCGGGGGCGGGACGTCCTGTCCGGCGCCCCCGGGCGAGCGCCGCGCCCGACACGGCGAGCCCCGCCAGCAGGGCCAGTGCCACCGCCGGGGCGAGCGCCGCCCACGGGGCGCGTTCCACGTAGGCGCGGGACTCGTCGAGCAGCAGGCCCCATTCGGGGGCGGGCGGCGGGGCGCCCAGGCCGAGGAAGCCCAGCGAGGCCAGGGCCAGGGCGATGCCCGGCAGGCGCAGCAGGGCGTGGCGGGCGACCGGGCCGGCCACCGACGGCAGGACGTGCCGGGTGAGGATCCACAACGGGCTCGCCCCGATGGCCCGTTGGGCGGTCAGGAACGCCGACGCCCGCACCTCCCGCACCAGCGCCGCCGCGTGGGCGGACAGGGCGGGCCAGGAGATCAGCGCGACCGCGAGGGCCGCGCCGCCGGTGCCGGGGCCGACGGCGGCGGCGACGAGGATGCCGACGATCACCGGGGGCAGGGCGTTGGCGATGTCCGCTGCGCCCCCGGCGACCCGGGGCAGGAAGCCCAGGGCGAGCGCGACCAGCAGGCTCAGCAGGCAGACGGCCGCCGCCGTGCCGACCGTGGCGGCGGCGCCGTGGCCGAGGCGGGCGAGGACGTCACGGCCGAGACCGTCGGTGCCGAGCGGATGGGCGACGGAGGGCGCCGCCAGCCGGGCCTCGGTGTGCACGGCGTACGGATCGCGCAGCAGGCCCCAGCCGATGGTCACGGCGAGGACGGTGAACAGCGACAGCGGGATCGCCGGACGGACACGCACCGGCCGTGCCGGGGGCAGGGCCAGCGAGGCGTCCCGCAGGGCCGGGCCGAGCAGCCGGCGCCGGACGAGCGCCGCCAGAGCGCCCGTGACCAGGCCCAGCGCGAGCAGCGTGAGCACCGAGCCCTGGAGCAGCGGCAGATCCTGCGACTTGGCCGCGCCCAGCGCGGTACGGCCGATGCCCGGCACGGCGAACACCGTCTCCACGGCGACCGCGCCACCGGCCAGCCCCACGGCGACCATCCCGAACTGCGGGACCAGCGGCGGCAGGGCGCGCCGCAGCGCCGCCCCCGCGATCCGCGCCCGGCTCACCCCGGCGCCCCGCCACAGCTCCGCCCACCGCTCGTCGAGCACGGCGGGCAGCGCGTCGGCGACCAGCCGGCCGAGCAGCCCGCCCGCGGGGATGCCGAGGGCCACGGCGGGCAGGACCATGTTCTCCGGTCCCGCCCAGCCCGACGTCGGCAGCCATCCCAGCCACACCCCGAAGACCAGCAGCGCGACCGTGGCCAGCAGGAACTCGGGCACGGCGGCCAGCATCGCGGCCCAGGCCCCGGCCGAGGCGCGGCCGCGCACCAGCACCGGCGCGACCAGCGCGCACGCCAGCAGCAGCGCCACGCCCAGCGAGGCGCCCATCAGCGCCAGCGACACCTGGAGCCCGAAGACCACGGAGGGCAGGACCTCCGCGCCCGACACCCACGACGTGCCGAGGTCGCCGCGCAGCAGGTCAGCGGCCCAGCCGCCGAGCAGGGACAGCGGACCGGCGTCCAGGCCCAGATCCCGCCGTACGGAGTCCAGGGCCTCCTCGGTCGGGTCCTGCTCGGCGGAGCGGGCCCGTAGCAGGGCCAGGGCCGGATCCCGGCCGGACAGCCAGGGCAGCAGGCCGACGGCGGTCAGCACGGCGGCCAGGCAGAGCAGGCGGGTCAGCGCGGCGGGGCCGGCCGAACGCCGTGTGCGCGCCTTCACTTGACGTGCGTGTCCGCCGTGACCAGCTCCCGCTCGCGCGGGTCGTGGGCGACGCCGGACACGCCGGGCGCGTCGCCCTGTATGACGCGCTCGTGCAGCATGGGCACGGCCGCGTCCGTGCCGAGCACGGCGGCCTCGGCGGCGATGACCGCCTCGCGCCGGGCGTCGCCGGTGGGCGTCTGGCCGGCCTTGCGCAGGGTCTTGTCCACGGCCGGGTCCGCGAGCTGGGAGATGTTGAAGGAGCCACCGGAGGCGAAGTCGCTGTAGAGGTAGGCGGCCGGGTCGCCGGAGTCGAGGACGGTGGCGCGGGAGAGGATGAACGCGTCGAACCGGCCCGCCAGCGCGTCGGACTCGATGTGGGCGTACTCGCGGACGTCGAGCTTCACCTTGAACCCGGCCTTCTGGAGCTGCTGTTGCAGCGCGGCGGCGACCTCGGGCAGTTCGGCGCGGTCGGTGAAGGTGCCGAGGGTGATGGTCTTGCCGGCCGGGTCGCCGGCCTCGGCCCGCCGCACCGGCTTCCGCAGCTCGGCCGCCCACGGCAGGGCGGGGCCGAGCAGCCCTTCGGCGACGTCGGCGCGCCCCTCGTACACGCCCTTCACGATGGACTCGGCGTCGATCGCCTCACGGGCGGCCGCCCGCAGCGCCGGGTCCGTGAAGGGGCCCTTCTCGGTGTTGAGGTAGAGGGTGTTGGTGCGCGGCATCGGGACCTCGGTGATCAGGTCCTGGTCGAGGACGGCGGCCTGCGACACCGGCACCGCCTCGACGATGTCGGCCTCGCCGCTGCGCAGGGCGGCGGCGCGGGCGGTGCCGTCCGGCACGAACCGGACGTCGATGCCGGGTGCCTCGGCCTTCTTCCCCCAGTAGCCGTCGTAGCGGTCGAGGAAGGCGGCGGAGGTGCCGTCGACCTTCGTCAGTTCGAAGGGGCCGGTGCCCGCGCCGACGGGGTTGACGGTCTTCCCCCGGTACGCCCTGGCGGCCAGGATCGACAGCTGCGGGGAGCTGAGCCGCTGCGGGACCAGGGGGTCCTCGGTGGCGGTGGTGACGGTGACCTTGTCGCCGTCGGCCTTCGCGGTCAGGTCCACACCGTCGAGGATGCGGGGCTTGGGGGAGGCCGCGGCGGCCCGGGTGAGGGAGTTGACGACCGCCTCGGCGGTGAGCTTCGTCCCGTCGTGGAAGGTGACCTTCTCGCGCAGGGTGAAGGTCCAGCTCCGGCCGGAGCGCACCCACTCGGTGGCCAGCGCCGGCTCGGCGTCGCCGTCCGCGTCCAGCTTCACCAGCGTCTCCGCCGTCGACCAGCGGGACAGCTTGAAGGCGTCGTCCGACAGCGGGGACAGCCCCGAGCGCGGTGGCTGCATCATCGCGACGCGTATGCGCCCACCCCCCGCCCCGGAGTCGTCCGTGGCCTCCTGCCCGCCGGAGAAGCAGCCGGTGAGCAGGGCGGAAGCCGCGGTGAGGGCGACGAGGGGAAGCGGACGGGCGGGGACGCGCACGGGGACACCTCGGTCAAGGCAAGGTCAAGGGCAGGTCAATGGTTGAATGCGCCACGACCGTAGCATGATGACAATCATTTTCAGAAGTGTGCCCTTGATCTCTCGCGGTCCCGTGCCGGAGGAATCAGGGAACCGGGCGGAAGTACGTCCGCAGCGCCCAGTCGGCCAGCCGGTGACCGGTTTTGACGCCCACCTCGTCGGCCGTCCGGGTGTGGATCCCGCCCCAGACCCGGGCGTCGCTGACGTCCCGCTCGTAGTCGCGGGCGTAGCGGTAGTGGCGGGTCGTGCCGGTGGTGGCCGACCGGATGCGCAGGTCGACGCGGGAGGTCCCGAGGACCCCGGTCAGCATCCGCATCAGCGCGCCGCCCATGGTGGCGTGGCCGCTGAGGTAGTCGGGGTGCGCCGGGGTGGTGAGCAGCGGCTCCCAGTGGCGGTGCGGCCGGGTCGCCGGATTGCCGTCGGTGTCCGCCTCGCGCAGGGCGGTGACGGGCCGCCAGGTGCCGTAGTGCAGCTTGGCGTCCCAGGCGGTGATCACGGCGTCCGCCTGGGCCGTGTTGGCCGCCGCGTACAGGCGTGCCGTCTCGGCGATGTCGAAGCCGTGGCGGGTGGCGTGGTCGCCCAGGGCCCCTTGGAGGTCCAGGGCGACGAAGTACCGCGCGGTGTCCGTCTGTCCGGGGGTGCGGAGCGAGCCGGTCCGCCCTCCGTAGGCCGCCAGCTCGTGGAGGTCCCTGGCGTACCGGGCGGAGCGGAGCGGGGGCGGCGGGCCGGGGCGGAAACGGCTGGGGGAGTCCAGCAGCAGGGGGCGCATCCGACCCAGCCAGGCGCCGGCGAACGGCTCGTGACCGGGCGGGGTGGGCCGCCAGACGCCCGGCCGCGGCCGCACCGGGAAGGACACCGGCGCACCCCGGCCGTCGTCGCGGCGCAGCTCGATGACATGGTCGGCGGCGCGGCGGCCGAACGCCACGCCCTCGTCCTCGGCCCTGCCGTCGGGGATCGTCGCGAGGGTGCGGGTGAGGGTGTCGTCCAGCCGCTGGGCGGCGGCGGGGAAGTGGTGGCGCAGCATCCGGTGCGCCGCCGCGGCGGCGGCCGCCGCGGAGGAGGCCGTACGGGGCGACCGTCCGTCCCACTTGTACGGCGCGAAGCGGCCCTCGACGCCCACGACCGCGTTGTAGACGGCGGTGGAGACGTACGCCTGCCAGACGAACGTCTCGGCCGGGCCCGGGCGGGCCTCGGCGTCGATGACGGCGTCCGCCGCGCGCATCCAGTCGAGCACGACGGCGGCGCTCCGCTCGTCCCGGTGGGCGTCCGGGTCCCCGGGGCCGGGCCGGGCGCTCGCGTGCGGGACCGGCAACGCGAGTGCCAGCACCCCGCAGGCCAGCCCCGCCAACGCCGTTCGCGTCGCAGACCAGGCACGTCGGTTCCGCACGTGAGCTCCTCCCAGCCGATGGCACACCGGGAGAACCGTGACCGTGCGGGTGTGCGACGGCACGGGTCCGTCCCGTGAACCGCCCGAGCGGGCGACGGGTCTCACCCGGTCGGCCCTGTGGCCTCACCGGGGGAGAGCCGGGCTCCCTTCAGCGCCATGTGCAGCAGCAGCCGGTCCTCGCCGTCGTCGAGGTCCAGGCCGGTCAGCTTCTCGATCCGGGACAGGCGGTAGTACAGCGTCTGGCGGTGGACCCCCAGCTCGGCGGCGGCCCGGGCGGCCTGCCCGGCGCAGTCGAGGTAGACCTCGGCGGTGCGGGCGAGTTCCCGGTGGGCGGGGAAGAGCAGCGTCCGCACGGCGGGGTCCCGGGCCACCTCCGGAGGCAACGCCGTGAGCAGCCGGAACGGCCCGATCGCCGTCCACTCGGCGACCGGCCCGAGCCGGGGCTCCGCGAGCGCGGCACAGGCCGCCGCCGACGCCTCCCGCCAGGCGGTTCCCAGCCCGGCGAGCCCGGACGTGGCGGTGGCGACACCGGCGGCCGGGCCGGCCGCCGCCTGCGGGCCGGTGCTCACCGCCCGGCTCGTGGCGCCACCCGCCGCACCGCCCCCGTCGGCGCCTGGGGCCGTCGCGCCGCGCGCCCGTTCCAGCAGGCGTCCCGCCGCCGTCGTCGCCGGGGTCAGGACGTCCGCCGAGCGCAGCCGGATCAGGACCGCCACGCACTGGGACGACGCCCCCCACGGCAGCGTGCACAGCGCCGCCGCGCCCGGCATCGTGCGCACCGACGGCGCGTCGTCGGGGTCGGCCGAGGGCCAGGGCGCGACACACACCACGGTGTGCGGGGCGTCGGCCCGGGGACCGAGCGCCGTGCGCAGCTCGGCGACGGCCATGTCGCGCTGCCAGTCCCGCTCCGCGGTGAGCACCGCTCTCAGCTCGCGGCTGAGGTCCGCACCGTGCTGGGCCTCGTCGGCGAGCAGGGCGCCGATCCGGGCCGTCACCGCCATGGCGTCCACCAGCTGCCGTTCGCTCGGGCCGGGATCGTCGTCCAGCAGCCAGACGTAGCCGTGGACCACGTTCCGGTGGCGGACGGGCAGGCAGATCCGGCCACGGTAGACGCCCGCCTGGGGAGTCGGAGGGATACGGACCGGCCCCGTCGCGCGGGTGATGCCGAAGCCCTCGAACCAGGCCCGGACCGCCGCGGTCGAGCGGCGGGTGAGGATCGAGCGGGTGCGCACCGGGTCCAGGGCCGACGGATCGAGGTCGCCCTCGCTGTCGTACGCCCCGAAGGCGATCAGCTCGAAGTCGCGGTTCTCCAGCGTCGCGGGCGCGCCGAGCAGCTCCGAGATCTCGTCGACCAGCTCCTGGTAGTCACCCCTGTGTTCCGGCGTCACCCGGGCATTGTCCCCCACCACCGGGGCGCCTTCATACATCTGTCTGAGATCTGCGGCACGGATGCGTGACAGCTGTCGATGGCCGACGATCGGAGGGATCCTTAGGTTTCACGGTGGTTCTCCGTGCCGTGTCCGAGGCATCATCCGCCTGGGACACGGCCCTCACGTTGCCTGTGCTCTGGAGGTGCCCCGTGCTGGGTCCCGTGATTCTCGCCGCGTCCCGCAGCGACCGGATGCGACGTCTGATCTCGGCGGCTCCGGTGACCAAGCAGGTCGTCGACCGTTTCATCCCCGGCGAGGACGTCGACGACATCGTCCCCGTCATCCGGGACCTCGCCGGGCAGGGCCTGGAGCTCACGATGGACGTCGTCGGCGAGGACATCACCAGCCCGGAGCAGGCCGCCGCCGCCCGGGACGCCTACCTGGAGCTGATCGACCGCCTCAAGCCGCTGGAGCTCGGCACCCGCGCCGAGATGTCCGTGAAGCTGTCGATGTTCGGCCAGGCCCTCACCGGCGGCCACGAGCTGGCCCTGAAGAACGTCCGGCCGGTCGTCGAGGCCGCCGCCGAGATCGGCACCACGGTCACCCTGGACGCCGAGGACCACACCACCCTCGACTCGATGTTCGCCATCCACGAGGAGCTGCGGAAGGACTTCCCGCAGACCGGCTGCGTCATCCAGGCCTACCTCTTCCGCACCGGGGACGACGCCCGCCGCCTCGCCGCGAGCGGCAGCCGGGTCCGCCTGGTCAAGGGCGCGTACAAGGAGCCCGCCTCGGTCGCGTACCAGGACAAGCGCGAGATCGACCGGGCGTACGTGCGGATCCTGCGGACGCTGATGGAGGGCGAGGGGTACCCGATGATCGGGTCCCACGACCCGCGCCTGATCGCCATCGCCCAGGAGCTCGCCCACCGGGCCGGGCGCAAGCCCGGCGACTACGAGTTCCAGATGCTCTACGGCATCCGCGCCGAGGAGCACCTCCGGCTGGCCGCCGAGGGCCACCGCATGCGCGTCTACACCGCGTACGGCACCGACTGGTACGGCTACTTCATGAGGCGCCTCGCGGAGAAGCCGGCCAACCTGCGCTTCTTCGCCCGAAGCATGCTCACCAAGGGCTGAGACCGAACCGCCGCTCAGTTAAGGAGTTACGGAAAACATGGACGCTGTGACCCAGGTCCCCACCCCCGTCAACGAGCCGGTGCGCGGCTACGCCCCCGGCTCGCCCGAGCGGGCCCGGCTGGAGGCCAAGCTGAAGGAGCTGGCCGACAACCCCGTCGACCTGCCCTGCACCATCGGCGGCGAGAAGCGCATGGGCGGCGGCGAGGCCTTCCAGGTCGTCCAGCCGCACAACCACAAGGCCGTGCTCGGCACCTACCGCAACGCCACGCAGGCGGACGCCCGGGACGCCATCGACGCGGCCCTGGCCGCCGCGCCCGCCTGGCGCGCGCTGTCCTTCGACGACCGCGCGGCGATCATCCTGCGCGCCGCAGAGCTGCTGGCCGGCCCCTGGCGCGAGACGCTCGCCGCCTCCACCATGCTCGGCCAGTCCAAGACCGCCCAGCAGGCCGAGATCGACACGCCCTGCGAGCTGGTCGACTTCTGGCGCTTCAACGTCTCCTACGCCCGCAAGCTGCTCGCCGAGCAGCCTCCGGCCAACGCCCCGGGCGTGTGGAACCGGCTGGACCACCGGCCGCTGGAGGGCTTCGTCTACGCGATCACGCCCTTCAACTTCACCGCCATCGCCGGCAACCTGCCGACCGCCCCGGCCCTCATGGGCAACGTCGTCGTCTGGAAGCCGTCCCCGACGCAGACCCACGCCGCCGTGCTGCTGATGCAGCTGCTGGAGGAGGCCGGCCTGCCCAAGGGCGTCATCAACCTGGTCACCGGCGACGGCATCGAGGTCTCCAAGGTCGCCCTGGAACACCGCGAGCTGGCCGGCATCCACTTCACCGGCTCGACCAAGACCTTCCAGTACCTGTGGAAGACGGTCGGCAACAACATCGAGAAGTACCGCACCTATCCCCGTCTGGTCGGCGAGACCGGCGGCAAGGACTTCCTCGTCGCCCACCCGTCGGCCGACCCGGCGATCCTGAAGACGGCCCTGACCCGCGGTGCCTTCGAGTACCAGGGCCAGAAGTGCAGCGCCACCTCCCGGGCCTACATCCCCGCCTCCATCTGGAACTCCGGCTTCAAGGAGGAGTTCGCCGCCGAGGTCGACGGCATCAGGATGGGTGACGTCACCGACCTGTCGAACTTCATCGGCGCCGTCATCGACGAGCGCGCCTTCGCCAAGAACAAGGCCGCCATCGACCGGGCCAGGCAGGACGCCTCCTGCACGATCGTCGCGGGCGGCACCTACGACGACTCCGAGGGCTACTTCGTCCGCCCGACCGTCATCGAGTGCACCGACCCCGACAACGAGGTCTTCCGCACCGAGTACTTCGGCCCGATCCTCGCCGTGTACGTCTACGAGGACGACAAGTACGACGAGATGCTGACTCAGATGGAGGCCGTCTCCGACTACGCCCTGACCGGCTCGGTCATCGCGAACGACCGCGCGGCCGCCGCCTACACGGCGGACAAGCTGCGCTACGCGGCCGGCAACTTCTACATCAACGACAAGTCCACCGGCGCCGTCGTCGGCCAGCAGCCCTTCGGCGGTGGCCGTGCCTCCGGTACCAACGACAAGGCCGGCGCTCCGCAGAACCTGATGCGCTGGACCCTGACCCGCGCCATCAAGGAGACGCTGGTCCCGCCGACCGACTACACCTACCCGCACATGGGCTGAGACCCGGACGCACCGGCGGGCCGGGCCCCCGGGCCCGGCCCGCCGGCGTGTTCCGGGACGCCTGCGCCCTTCGCATACTGGGGCGATGACCACCCGAGTGCGCACCGACCACACCGCCCGGCTCACCCCGGCGGAGCTCTCCGCCGTGCGCGGCCTGCTGCACGACGCCTTCGACGGCGACTTCGGCGACGACGACTGGGACCACACCCTGGGCGGCATGCACGCCCTGGTGCACGACGGGCACGGGCTCGCCGCGCACGGGGCGGTGGTCATGCGCCGGGCCCGCCACCGGGGGCGCTGGCTGCGCGTCGGCTACGTGGAGGGCGTCGCCGTACGCCGCGACGTGCGGCGGCGCGGGCTCGGCGGCGCGGTCATGGGCGCCCTGGAGGAGATCGTGCTGCGCGCCTACGACGTCGGGGCCCTGTCCGCGAGCGACGACGGCGCCGCGCTCTACACGGCCCGCGGCTGGCGGACCTGGCCCGGGCGGATCCACGCCCTGGGCCCGGACGGCGGCGTCCGCCTGCCGGACGAGGAAGGCAGCACCTATCTGTGGCCCGCTCTCGCGGCCGATCCCGGGGAGGAACTGCTCTTCGACTGGCGTGACGGGGACGTGCTCTGAGGATCCGCAGGCCGGCGGGGTGTGACCCGGTCCACCGTCTCAGATAGTAGGAAGTCCGAGTAATTGTGGAGACAGACGCTCCGGCCTCCCTTAGCTTTGTAGGAGCCGAACGTCTCGCTCGACCCAGCGAATGGCGGTCGTGAGCCGGTCCCCGTGCAGGCAATCCCTGCGGCACCGCTCCCCGCCCCATCCGGCGTCTCGAAACCCTCCCCTCGCACTCCGTGCTGTCGAAGGAGCCGATGTCCCATGCCCGAGACGACCGCCCGCCGCCGAGTCCGTCACGTTTCCCGCACGACCGAGTCCGACCGGAAGAACGCCGCCGCCGCCCTGCAGCGCGCCCTCGACCGCAGGGACAACGGCGGATCCACCGGCCACTGAGCCGCGCCAGGACCGGGAGCCGCACCCGACCGGGGTGCGGTGCGGGGCCTCACGCCCCGCGCCGCACCTCGAAGTGGTCGATCCGCTCGCCGTTCGACGCCAGCGCCGACACCTTCAGCCTCGGCGCGGCGCCGCTCACCGCCTCCACCGAGAGGAACGAGAAGCCCCGGTAGCGCACCCGCGACCACTGCACCGACTCCGCCCGCGTCTCCCGCGACCTGGTCCAGCGGAACGTGTCCACGGGCTCGTGGCGGGTGGTGTTCCCCTCATAGCTCTCCTTCACCCCGCCCGGGAAGCCGTACAGCTCCTTGCCGCCGCCGCCCGCGGTGACGTAGACGATCCCGTCCCGCCGCGGATCGGTCGTGCCGCCGACCGGTACCGGCCTGCCCACCTCGCCGCCCCGGATGGCGTCGGTCCGCTCGTAGACGTGGTTGTGCCCGTTGACGACCAGGTCGACCTCGTACCGGGCGAACAGCGGCAGCCACGCGGCGCGCACCCCGCCGTCGGAGGCGTGCGTGGACGTCGAGTACGCGCAGTGGTGGAAGAAGACGACGATGAAGTCGACGTCCGCCGCGGACCTCAACTCGGCGAGCGTGCGGTCCAGCCACCGCGTCTGCCTGCCCTGCGTGTAGCCGAAGTTGGCGGGGATCTCGTACGACACGTCGTTCGCGTCGAGCGCGATCACACCGACGTTGCCGTAGGTGAAGGCGTACACGCCCGGTGCCGTGCGCGCGTCGAAACCGCTCTCCGGCAGGGAGAAACGGGCGAGTTGACCGCCGTAGCCGTCCGGGGAGTACCAGGCCTCCATGTCGTGGTTGCCGGTCGTCACCATCCACGGCACCGACCGGGCCACCGGCTCGGTCTGCTTCAGGAACCGGTCCCACTGGCTCGCGTCGAACACGTCCGACTCCTTGCCCCTGCCGGTCGGGTCGGCGTAGCAGATGTCGCCCGCGTGGAGGTGGAAGGCGGGCTTCTCGCGCAGCAGCGTGCGGTCGTTGAGCGCCGCCTCCGCACCGACGCCCTGGTCGCCGAAGGCGGTGAACACGAACCGCTCGGGCGGACGCGCGGGCGCCGTGCGGAAGGACGTCACGGTCGACCGGTGCCGGGGGGACGCCGGGTCGAAGCCCTCGTGGCCGACGCCGTAGTAGTACGTCGTGTCCGGGCGCAGGCCGTCCAGCGCCGCGTGCAGGTAGTACTGCTCGACCGCCGGCCGTACACCCTTCAGCTCCGGGGTGCGCAGATCGCGCAGCTCGGCCTCGACCTTGCGGCCGAGGTCGTCGGGGCGCAGGCCGACCCGGACGTAGGGCGTGCGCACCGCGAGCGGCACCTGCCAGGAGATCCGCATCTGCGTCTTGGGGTCGGCCCCGAAGGCGAGGTGGCGGCCGAAGGGCGTGATGAAGGAGCCGGGCGCCTTCGACGTGCTCGGCGCGGGACTCCCCGTCGCCGTGGCGCCCGCCTGCCCGGCCTTCGAACCGGGGCCGCAACCGGTCAGCAGCCCGCTCGCCACCGCGCCCGCGGTCACCAGTGTGCGCCGCCGCGACAGTCGCGTCCGCAGGTACTCGTGCTGCTCCGCCATGCTCATCCGGCGGGCGAGCTCGGGCGGGATGCCGAAGTGGGGGATCTCCATGGCCAGTGAACTTCCCAGCGGAGGCCAACGGCCGCAACACATACGGGTGAACGGCGGGCGACGGCCGCGTGCCGCCATCCGGGCGGGTGTCCGCATCACGGACACCTCGTGTCATCCCATGGGACGAGGAGTAGGGTGCCCGCATGTCTCGCAGCATCAATCTCGCAGTGATCCCCGGTGACGGCATCGGCCAGGAGGTCGTGGCCGAAGGCCTGAAGGTCCTCTCCGCCGTCCTTCCGCAGGATGTGAAGCTGGAGACCAAGGAGTACGACTTCGGCGCCCGGCGCTTCCACGCCACCGGTGAGACCCTCACCGACGCCGACCTCGACGCCCTGAAGCAGCACGACGCCATCCTGCTCGGCGCGATCGGCGACCCCTCCGTGCCGTCCGGCGTCCTGGAGCGCGGCTTCCTGCTCAAGCTCCGCTTCGCCTTCGACCACCACGTCAACCTGCGCCCCTCGAAGCTGCTGCCGGGCGTGGACACGCCCCTCAAGGGCGAGCCGGCCATCGACTTCGTCGTGGTCCGCGAGGGCACCGAGGGCCCGTACACCGGCAACGGCGGCACGATCCGCAAGGGCACCGAGCACGAGGTCGCCACCGAGGTCTCGGTGAACACGGCCTTCGGCGTGGAGCGTGTGGTCCGGGACGCCTTCGCGCGTGCCCAGGCCCGCCCGCGCAAGAAGCTGGCACTGATCCACAAGAACAACGTGCTGACCTTCGCCGGCCACCTGTGGACGAACGTCTTCAACAAGGTGGCCGCGGAGTACCCCGAGGTCACCACCGAGTACATGCACGTGGACGCGGCGACGATCTACCTCGTCACGCAGCCCGAGCGGTTCGACGTCATCGTCACCGACAACCTCTTCGGCGACATCGTCACCGACCTCGCCGCGGCCGTCTCCGGTGGCATCGGCGTCGCCGCGAGCGGGAACATCAACCCGTCCGGCGAGTTCCCCTCGATGTTCGAGCCCGTGCACGGCTCGGCCCCGGACATCGCCGGCCAGGGCAAGGCCGACCCGACCGCCACCGTGCTGTCCGTCGCCCTGCTGCTGCGCCACCTCGGCTGGGAGGCCGAGGCCGCGCGCATCGACGAGGCGGTCGCCGCCGACCTCGCCGAGCGCACCGGCAAGCCCGCCCGTTCCACCTCGGAGATCGGTGACGCCCTCGCCGTACGCGTAGCCGGCTGACCCGCCGCCGCACTCTCCGCAAGCCGCCGGGTCGCATCCGCACCCGGCGGCTTCCGCATGTTCCCGCCGGGTGCGACCATCGACCACCGGGCCGGATTTCAGCCCGTTCCTTCCGCCTCCGCCCCCGGGCGATAATCGAACGTGAGGCCGCGGAATGAGGGAATGCTCGGACGTCCTAGCACTGGTCCTCACCAGAGCGGTACCGAGCGCGGCCCGTCACTACAACCGGTGAAGGACATCAACCCATGACGACGCCCACGATCGAGCTCAAGCCCTCCGCCAACCCGCTCTCCGCCAGCGAGCGGGAGGCGATCCTGGCCAACCCCGGGTTCGGCCGCCACTTCACCGACCACATGGTGACGATCAAGTGGACGGAGGGCCGCGGCTGGCACGACGGGCAGCTCGTGCCGTACGCGCCGATCTCCCTGGACCCGGCCACCACGGTCCTGCACTACGCGCAGGAGATCTTCGAGGGGCTGAAGGCCTACCGCCGCCCCGACGGCTCGGTCGCCACGTTCCGTCCGGAGAAGAACGCCGAGCGCTTCCAGCGGTCGGCGCGGCGCCTGGCGATGCCGGAGCTGCCGGTGGAGACGTTCATCGAGGCGTGCGACGCGCTGGTCAGGCAGGACAAGGCGTGGGTGCCGGCCCACGGCGGCGAGGAGTCCCTCTACCTG
>NZ_JAPSKN010000196.1 GCF_031181705.1 Streptomyces sp. | reverse complement strand
TCCACCATCAGACGGGAACCCGCCCGGCGTTCACCGAACACGTCACCCGGGTTGGACAGGACGCACGTGTCGAGGGAGAGGCAGCCGCAGCCGATGCAGTCGGTGAGGTGGTCCCGCAGGCGGTTCAGCTGCTTGATGCGCTCGTCCAGCTCCGAGCGCCACGCCTCCGACAGCTGCGCCCAGTCCTCCCTGGTCGGCGTCCGCTCCTCCGGCAGCCGCGCCAGCGCCTCGCGAATCGTGGCCAGCGGGATCCCGACCCGCTGCGCGGCCCTGATGAACGCGACCCGCCGCAGCGTGTCACGGGAGTACCGACGCTGGTTGCCCGCCGTGCGCCGACTGCTGATCAGGCCCTTGGACTCGTAGAAGTGCAACGCGGACACCGCCGCCCCGCTGCGCGCCGACAGCTGCCCGACCGTGAGTTCGTGGATCTTCTCTGGAATCTGAGGCACCCCTCGAACCCTACCCAGTCCGTTGACACAACCCGCGCGGCCGACCATGCTAAGCAGTCGCTTAGAGTTGTCCCCCGCACGAGAGGTCTGGAAGACATGGCACAGCCGAGGATCTTCACGTCCGTCGACGACCTGAAGTCGGCGGTCGGCGAGCAGCTGGGGTACACCGACTGGCTCGACATCGACCAGAAGCGCATCGACCTCTTCGCACAGGCCACCGGCGACCACCAGTGGATCCACGTCGACCCGGAGAAGGCCGCCGCGGGCCCCTTCGGAACGACCATCGCGCACGGCTATCTGACCCTGTCGCTGCTCCCCCTCTTCGGCCCCCAGCTGATCTCCGTCGAGGGTGTGAAGATGGGCGTCAACTACGGCACCAACAAGGTTCGTTTCCCCGCCCCCGTCCCCGTGGACTCCCGCCTGCGCGCCACCGCGACGATCACCGGCGTCGAGGACGTGCCCGGCGGCGTCCAGGTGACGGTCGCCTTCACCGTGGAACGCGAGGGCGGCGACAAGCCCGTCTGCGTCGCCGAGTCCGTCTCGCGCTACTACGTCTGAGGCTCCGCCGGTTCCGCCGGGATAGCCGCGGAACCCGCCGCGCCCACCATCCGCAGCACGAGGTCGGCGTACAGCGCGCCGACCTCCTCCGGCGTCCGCGGCCCGCCCACGTTGAACCACCGCGCGACGTCGATGCACAGCGACAGCACCGCCAGCGTCGTCCCGTGCACGTCGATGACCTCGAACTCGCCCGAGCGCACGCCCTCCTCGATGATCCCGCGCACCTCCGCGTCTACCTGACGCCGCAGCGCGAGGATCTCGGCGCGGGCGTCGGGGCCGAGCGAGTCGAGTTCGTACTGCACCACCCGCGCGGTGGTCCGCCCGCCCGCGTGCCAGCGCACGAAGGAGCTGACCGCGTCGGCGAGCCGCTCGGTCGGGCTGCCCTCCCGGCGGGACGCGGTACGCAGGATTTCGAGGGCCTTCTCGTGCCCGATCCTGCTGATGCGGTGCAGCAGCTCTTCCTTGGTCTTGTAGTGGATGTAGAGCGCGGCCGGGCTCATCCCGGCCCGGCCCGCGATGTCACGGGTCGTCGTGGCGTGGTAGCCGCGCTCGGCGAAGGCCTCCACCGCGGCGATCAGCAACCGCCGCGCCGCGTCGGGCGTGACCTCGCCCCACGCCTGCGCCTCGCCGTCGGCCGTCTCCTCCGCCGTACTCATCACTCGCCCCTCTCCACTGACAGGGCCACCACCATACCGCCGAAGGTGAGCGAGCGCTTAGCGAGGCGACCCGGCGGCCGCCTCAGTGCTTGTCGAAGGGGGTGTACGTGGGTGCCGGCGCCGCGGCCCCCTCCTGCCGGTCGCGGATGACCTTGGCCAGCGTGAAGGAGGAGGTGACGAGGTACAGCACGGCGATGGCGAGGAAGCCCCGCACCCAGGCGTCGGCGCTCAGCCGGTAGATGCCGATCGCGGTGGCCGCCATGGCGACGGCGAAGGAGGCGACGGCCTGGCCGTAGAAGGCGGCCGTGTTCTGCTGCTTGCCCGGTGTGTCACTCATGGCGACAGCTTCGGCCACCGTGGCCCGCGCCACATCCGCCGAAGTACTCAGGCGCTACTCAGAACGCCGAGACCCCCGTCAGGGCCCGCCCGATGACCAGCTTCTGGATCTGGCTCGTGCCCTCGTACAGGGTCATCACGCGGGCGTCCCGCAGCAGCTTGCCGGCGGGGTACTCGTCGATGTAGCCGTAGCCGCCGAAGACCTGCAGCGCGTTGTTCGCGGCGCGGACGGCCGCCTCCGAGGCGAACAGCTTGGCCTTGGACGACTCGACGGCGAACGGCTGCCCCCGGTCGATCAGGTCGGCGACCCGCCAGGTCAGCAGCCGCGCCGCGTCGACGTCCACGGCGATGTCGCTGATCAGCTCCTGGACCAGCTGGTGGTGGGCGATGGTTTTGCCGAACTGCTCGCGCTCGCCCGCGTACCGCACGGCCGCCTCCAGCGCGGCCTGGGCTATGCCGACACAGCCCGCCGCCACGGACATCCGGCCCTTGGCCAGGGCCGACATGGCGATCGAGAAGCCCTTGCCCTCCGGCCCGAGCAGCGCGGTGGCCGGGACGCGCACGCCCTCCAGGACGAGTTCCGCGGTGGCCTGGCCACGCAGCCCGAGCTTGCCGTGGATCGTGCGGCGGGTCAGACCGGGCGTGTCGGTGGGGACCAGGAAGGCGGAGACGCCCCGGTGGCCGGGGGCGTCGGTGGAGCGGGCGAAGAGCAGGACGACGTCGGCCCAGGTGCCGTTGGTGATGAACATCTTGGTGCCGTCGATGACGTACTCGTCGCCGTCCCGCACCGCCCGGGTCGTGAGGCTGCCCGCGTCCGAGCCCGTGCCCGGCTCGGTCAGCCCGAAGCAGCCCACCGCCGCGCCGGAGGTCAGCCCGGGCAGCCACCGCCGCTTCTGCTCCTCGCTCCCCCAGGCGGCGACGGTCTTGGCGACGAGCCCGAGGGAGACGGAGACGATCCCGCGCACCGAGGAGTCGCCCCGGCCGAGCTCCTCCGTGACCAGGCAGTACGCGAGGTGGTCGCCGCCGGAGCCGCCGTACTCCTCGTCGATCGTCAGCCCCAGGAAGCCGACCTCACCGAGCTTCTTCACGATCGACCGGTCGACCTCCTCCGCACGGTCCCAGGCGACGGCGTGCGGGGCGACCTCGCGCGCCACGAAGTCCCGGGCGAGCTGCCGTACGGCGGTCTGCTCCTCGCTGAGCTCCAGGTTCACCACGAGCCACCCCTCGAAAACCGTGTACGACAACCGTGTACGACGCGGATGCCGCACCATTTTAATTAGCACTGCTAGTTTATGACGGCAGCCCTACTATGTGCGCCATGGCCCGACCGCGCAAGCCCTTGCTCAGCACCGACCGGATCGTCGAGACGGCCCGCGCGCTCGTGGACGCGGAGGGTCTCGCGGCCCTCTCCACCCGCCGGCTCGCCGCCGAACTGGGCGTCAGCGGGCCCTCGCTCTACAACCACTTCCGCACCAAGGACGAGATCCTGGAGGCGGTCGCCGACTCGGTGAGCGGCCAGGTGGACCTGTCGATGTTCCAGGACGGCCGGGACTGGCGGACCGCGCTGCACGACTGGGCCGTCTCCTACCGGGCCGCGCTGCGCGACCATCCCAACATCGTCCCGGTGCTGGCCCGCGGCCCCGGCCGGCGCCCGGCGGGGCTGCGCCTCGCGGACGCGGTCTACGGCGCGATGGTCGACGCGGGCTGGCCCCCGGCGCAGGCCACCTCCATCGGGGCGCTGATGCGCTACTTCGTGATGGGCTCCGCGCTCGGCTCCTTCGCCGGCGGCTTCGTGGACGACGCGAGCGCCTACGACCCCGCCGACTACCCGCACCTCCAGCAGGCGCACCTCCTCGCCGAGCAGCAGGAGAAGATCGACGAGCGCGCCTTCGAGACCGGCCTGACGGCCCTGCTGGACGGGCTGACGCGCCAGTACGAGCACGTGCGGCGGACCGCGTAGGTCCGCCCGGCCGGACACTTCGGCGCCGGCCGAAGGGTCCGTGTTCCATGCTGGGGGCATGACGAGGGACCCACAGGCCACGGCCCTGGCCCGGCTCGCCGCGCTGATCGCCGACGAGACCCGGGCCACCTGCCTGCTCGCCCTGCTCGACGGGCGGGCCTGGACGGCGGGCGAGCTGGCCCGGCACGCGGGTGTCGCCGCGTCCACGCTGAGCGAGCACCTGGGCAGGCTCGTCGCGGGCGGCCTGCTCACCGAGGAGCGGCAGGGCCGGCACCGGTACGTCCGGCTGGCCGACGCGCGGGGCGCGCAGCTGGTCGAGGACCTGGCGGCGCAGGTGGCGCCGGACCGGGCGGCACGGCCGCGGAACCTGCGTGAGTCGAGCGCCGGTTCGGCGATGGCCCGGGGCCGCACCTGCTACGACCATCTCGCCGGGCGGCTCGGCATCGTGGTCACCGACGCGCTGACGGCCCGCGGACTGCTCGTGCAGAAGACCGGGTTCGCGCTCACCGACGCCGGGCTCGCCTGGTTCGAGGCGGCCGGGATCGGCCTCGACCGGCGGGGGCGGCGGCCGCTGGCCCGGGCCTGTCTGGACTGGACCGAGCGCCGGCCGCATCTGGCGGGCGTGGCGGGCGCGGCCCTGTGCCGGCACGCCCTGGAGTCGGGGTGGTGCGTGCGCATCGGCTCGGAGCGGGCGGTGAAGGTGACGGAGGTCGGTGAACGGGCCTTGTCCGACCTGCTGGGCGTCGAGCCCGCCACCCTGCGCTGACCGCCGCTGCCCCGTCGCGCGGACCGGCGGCGCCCCGTCCGGAATCCGCGAGCCTCCCGCCCCGCCTCCCCCTAGCCTCAGGAGCATGATGAGCACTCCTCCCCCCGCGTCCGCCCGTCGCGCCGAGATGACGGCCGCCGCCGCGGCCGCCGTCACCGTCGTGCTGTGGGCGTCCGCCTTCGTCTCGATCCGCAGCGCGGGCGACGCCTACTCGCCCGGCGCGCTGGCGCTCGGGCGGCTGCTGGCGGGCGCGCTGACACTGGGCGTGATCTGCCTGGTGCGGCGGGAGACCTGGCCGCCGCGCTCGGCCTGGCGCGGGATCGCGATATCGGGCGTGCTGTGGTTCGGCTTCTACATGGTCGCCCTGAACTGGGGCGAGCAGCAGGTCGACGCCGGCACGGCAGCGCTGGTGGTGAACACCGGGCCGATCCTGATCGCGCTGCTGGGGGCCCGCCTGCTCGGCGACCCGATGCCGCCGCGGCTGCTGGCGGGGATGGCGGTGTCGTTCGCCGGTGCGGTGACCGTAGGTCTGTCGATGTCCGGCGAGGGCGGTTCCTCGGTGCTCGGGGTGGTGCTGTGCCTGCTGGCGGCGATCGCGTACGCCGGTGGCGTCGTGGCGCAGAAGCCGGCGCTGGGCTCGGCCAGTCCGCTGCAGGTGACGACGTTCGGCTGCCTGGTCGGCACGGTGGTGTGCCTGCCGTTCGCGGGACAGCTGGTCCAGGAGGCCACGCGGGCACCGGCCTCCGCCACGCTCAACATGGTCTACCTGGGCGTCTTCCCGACCGCCCTCGCCTTCACCACCTGGGCCTACGCGCTGTCCCGTACGACCGCCAGCAGGATGGGCGCGACGACGTACGCGGCGCCCGCGCTGGTCGTCCTGATGTCCTGGCTGTTCCTCGGCGAGGTGCCGGGGCCGCTCACCCTGCTCGGCGGTGTGCTGTGCCTGGCGGGCGTGGCGGTGTCCCGGTCGCGCTCGCGGGCGGCGGCCCGGGCCGCTGTTCCGGGAGCGGTGACGGAACACCGGCCCGAGCAGGCGCCGGACTCAGCTCGCTGACCCGGCCTCCGCGCGGGCCTCGGGCGCGGCCTCCGGCTCCGTGGCGCGGGCCCGGCTCGCGAGGATCCTGATCGAGACCAGGGCGATCACCGAGAGCCCGATGATGTAACCGGAGACGGCCATCGAGGTGCCGGTCGCCTCCAGCAGCAGCACCATCACGAAGGGGGCGAGTCCGCCGCCCGCGACGGCCGCGATCTGGTAGCCGAGGGAGGCGCCGGTGTAGCGCATCTCGGGCGTGAACAGCTCGGCGAACAGCGCCGCCTGGGGGCCGTACATGATGCTCAGGAAGCAGCTGGCGACGAAGGTGCCGACCGCGAGCCACAGCAGCGAGCCGGTGTCGATCAGCAGGAACAGCGGGACGGCCCACAGGGCGATGCCGACCGCGCCAAGGGCGTAGATCCGGAGGCGGCCGACGCGGTCGGAGAGAGCGGCGGAGGCCGGGATCAGCACGAGCTGGGTCAGGCTGACGCAGAGCGAGACCATGAGGACCGGGCCCTTCTCCATGTCCAGTTCGCGGGTGGTGTAGTCGAGGACGCCGGTGATGAGGATGTAGAAGGTCGCGGTGTTCACGGCGAAGGAGCCGCCCGCCAGGAGCACCGTGCCGAGGTGGCCGCGCAGGATGGTGCGCAGCGGCGAGCTCGGCTCGGACTTCTCCTTCTGCGCGAGCGCCCGCTCGGCCTCGCGGAACGCCGGCGTCTCCTCGACGCGGGTGTGGATGTACCAGGCCAGGCCCAGCACCAGCAGGCCCACCAGGAACGGCACGCGCCAGCCCCAGGCGGTGAACGCCGAGTCGGTGGTGAACGCCCCGGCGGCCAGGAAGACGGTGTTGGCGGTGACCACGCCGATGGGGACGCCGAGCTGGACGACGCTGCCGTAGACGCCGCGCTTGCCCTCCGGGGCGTACTCGGTGGCCAGGAGCATCGCGCCGCCCCACTGGGCGCCGACGGCGACGCCCTGGGCGACGCGGAGCAGCACGAGCAGGATCGGGGCGGCGACGCCGATGGTGTCGTACGTGGGGAGCAGGCCGATGCCGGTGGTGGCCACGCCCATCAGCGTCAGGGCGAGGACCAGCATCGGCTTGCGGCCGCGCTTGTCGCCGAGGTGTCCGGCGACGATGCCGCCGAGGGGGCGGGCGAGGAAGCCGACGGCGAAGGTGGCGAACGAGGCGAGGACGCCCGCGGTGGGGCTGCCCGCGGGGAAGTACAGGTCGCCCAGGACGAGGGCGGCGGCGATGCCGAAGACGAAGTAGTCGTACCACTCGACGGCCGAGGCGAGTGCCGCGGCGGTGGCGACCCGGCGGCGGTTGCCGGCGGCGGGCGGGGTGGGGTCGGGCTGAGCGGAAGGTGCCGTGTCCATGTGGTGCGCGCTCCGGGGGTGCGGGGACGGAACGGGGGGTGGCTCGGGTTCCGGGGAACGTACTGACCGGACGGTATGGGCGTCAACGGGTCGCGCACCGGGACTTTCGCCTGTACGTGGCACCCAGGGGGGGCGCGGGCACGGCTGAGGCCCCGGCCTCGCGGGGAGGCCGGGGCGGAGGGAGGGCGACGGGCTAGAAGACGACCAGCGCGCGGCCGCCCTTGCCGGCGAGCATGTTCTCGAAGGCGGCCGGGATGCCGTCGAGGGAGATGCGTTCCGTCACCAGGGCGCTCAGGTCGAACCGGCCCGCCCGGATGTGCTCGGCCAGGACCGGCAGGTCCACGGCCGGGTCGGAGTTGCCGTAGACGCAGCCGGAGAGGGTGCGGCCCCAGTGGAAGATCTCCAGGGCGTTGAAGGTGACCTGCTGGTCCTTGCCGCCGATGCCGACGACCGTGGTGCGGCC
>NZ_JAPSKN010000195.1 GCF_031181705.1 Streptomyces sp. | reverse complement strand
GGCGTTCCGGTGGGCGTGGGCAGCAGCCGCCAGGGACGCGGCACCCGGCGCCGGGACGCCGCCGCGGGGCCCGGCTCCGGCCGGCCCCGATTCGCCGTGCCGTACGAAAAGCGCCGCCCCGGCACACAGCCCGGCAGCGGCATACCCCCCGGCACAGGCACATCCCCCGGCAGCGGCACACCCTCCGGCAGCACTCCGTCGGCCGGCTGCCCCGGCGCAGCGGCCGGCGCGGATGGGGCCGTCCCGCCGGGCGGCGCGGTGCGTTCCACAGGGGGCGCTCCTTCCGTCGGGTCCCAGCCTTCGCCCGCTCCCGCCCCGCTGTCCGTGACGGGCGCCACGCGCGGGCGGTGCGCGGCACCCTCGCGGCTTCCCGCGGCGTCCCCCGGTAATCCCGCGCCCCCGGTGACCCGGACCTGCCAGGATGAGCCGATGCCCACCTCATACGACACGCCTGACGTCCTGGACCGGCGCGACGGCCCGCACGGCGAGGTCGTGCTGCGGCGGCACGGTGACCGGCTGGAGATCATCGCCAACGGCTGTTTCCTGATGGACACCTCCGACGGCCGCTCGGAGCGGCGGCTGGTCGACGCGGCCCTGGACGCCCTGCCCGGCCGGGAGCGCCCCGACGTCCTCATCGGCGGACTCGGCGTCGGCTTCTCCCTGGCGCACGCCGCCGCAAACCCCCGCTGGGGACGGATCGCGGTGGTGGAACGCGAGCACGCGATCGTCGAATGGCATCGCGCCGGCCCGCTCTCCGCGATCTCCGCCGAGGCCCTCGCCGACCCCCGCACGGAAATCGTCGAAGCCGATCTCGTCGCATACGTCAATGAGACATCCGACACGTACGACGCCCTGTGCCTCGACATCGACAACGGCCCCGACTGGACCGTGACGGAGGGCAACGCGCATCTCTACGGCGAAGCCGGACTGGCGGGCTGCGCAAGGGTGTTGAGACCCGGCGGGGTACTCGCCGTCTGGTCCGCCCAGCCCTCTCCGGAATTCGAAGAAACCTTGCGGAATGCCGGGTTCCAACAGGTGCGTACCGAAGAGATCCCGGTTGCCCGGGGCGTTCCCGACGTGGTGCACCTCGCGATCCGCCCTGGATAGCAAAGGCGTGCTGCCTGCCCGTACGCTGCTCCCCTGACGCCGATCATTCAAGCGTCAATCGCAGCGATGCGCAGGCATAGCCAGTCAGAAGGAATCACCCCACTGATTCCGGAAAGCACACCCCAGGGGCGGGCGATGGAGCAGACACAGACCTCCCACAACGGTTCGGCGACGGCTACCCCGGGCGCGCAGCGCCGGGTGCTCGTCGTCGAGGACGACGCCACGATCGTCGACGCCATCGCGACCCGCCTGCGAGCCGAGGGATTCCTCGTGCAAACCGCGGGCGACGGTCCGGCCGCCGTCGACACCGCCGAGGCCTGGCAGCCGGACCTGCTGATCCTCGACATCATGCTGCCCGGCTTCGACGGTCTGGAGGTCTGCCGTCGTGTGCAGGCCGCCCGCCCGGTTCCGGTGCTGATGCTCACCGCGCGCGACGACGAGACCGACATGCTGGTCGGTCTCGGCGTCGGCGCCGACGACTACATGACCAAGCCGTTCTCGATGCGGGAGCTGGCGGCGCGCGTGCACGTGCTGCTGCGTCGCGTGGAGCGGGCCGCGCTGGCCGCCGCGACGCCGCGCAGCGGCATCCTGCGCCTGGGCGAACTGGAGATCGACCACGCGCAGCGCCGGGTCCGGGTGCGCAGCGAGGACGTCCACCTCACGCCCACCGAGTTCGACCTGCTGGTGTGCCTCGCCAACACCCCCCGCGCGGTCCTCTCCCGTGAGCAGCTGCTCGCCGAGGTCTGGGACTGGGCGGACGCCTCCGGCACCCGCACGGTCGACAGCCACATCAAGGCGCTGCGCCGGAAGATCGGCGCCGAGCGGATCCGCACCGTGCACGGTGTGGGCTACGCCCTGGAGACCCCGACGCCATGAGCGGCGGGCCGGCTGCACGGAGGAACCCCGGGGAGCCGGAACCCTGGGGAAAGGTGAGCCCGTTCTCGATCAAGACCAAGCTGGGCGCGCTGGTCGTCATCTCGGTGCTGATCACCACGGGCCTGTCGGTGATCGCGGTGCACACGAAGACGGAACTGCGCTTCATCACGGTCTTCTCGATGATCGCCACCTTGCTGATCACGCAGTTCGTGGCCCATTCGCTCACCGCGCCCCTGGACGAGATGACGGCCGTGGCGCGTTCCATCTCGCAGGGCGACTACACCCGCCGCACCCGGGAGAACCGCCGTGACGAGCTGGGCGACCTGGCCGTGACGATCAACGCCATGGCCGACGAGCTGGAGGCCCAGGACCGCCAGCGCAAGGAGCTGGTGGCGAACGTCTCGCACGAGCTGCGCACCCCCATCGCCGGGCTGCGCGCCGTGCTGGAGAACATCGTCGACGGTGTCACCCAGGCCGACCCGGAGACGATGCGCACGGCGCTGAAGCAGACCGAACGCCTCGGCCGGCTGGTGGAGACGCTGCTGGACCTGTCCCGCCTGGACAACGGCGTCGTCCCGCTGAAGAAGCGGCGGTTCGAGGTGTGGCCGTATCTGTCGGGCGTGCTGAAGGAGGCCAACATGGTCGCCTCCGTGCGCGCGGGCATCGCCACCGGCTCGGGCAGTCACACCCGCACGGACGTGCACCTCCACCTCGACGTGCACCCGCCGGAGTTGACCGCGCACGCCGACCCCGAGCGCATCCACCAGGTCGTGGCCAATCTCATCGACAACGCGGTCAAGCACAGTCCGCCGCACGGCCGGGTGACGGTCAAGGCGCGGCGCGGCGCCCTGCCGGAGTCGCTGGAGCTGGAGGTCCTGGACGAGGGCCCCGGCATTCCGAAGTCCGAGTGGCACCGCGTCTTCGAGCGGTTCAACCGCGGCAGTGCCAAGCGGCCGCAGGGGCCGGGCAGCGACGGCGGCACCGGCCTCGGCCTGGCGATCGCCCGCTGGGCGGTGGATCTGCACGGCGGAAGGATCGGAGTGGCCGAATCCGAGCGGGGTTGCCGGATTCTTGTCACTCTTCCGGGACTTCCATCTGTGCCAAGTTGACGTAAAGTTCGAAGCGGAGCCACAAGATCCACCGGCATCCGCGCTGACGGACACGTGTGATCAGGCACAGGCCCGCGCCACTGGCGTGTCAGGCCCCGCTCCACCCTTCCCTCCTGAAGCGGAACCACGCTTGTTTCCCGCCATTTCAAGCGCCGAAACGCACTGCAAGATGTGACTTGCGCGACGTTGAACGGGCCCGGCCTGACCTTCCCGCTCGGGGAGGCGTAGCCTTGATTCCCGCTGTCCATCATCTTGTGAAGCGGAAGAGGGCGGTTGCCGCCGTGTCGCCACAGTCCCCCAGTAACTCGAGCATCTCGACCGACACCGACCAAGCGGGCAAGAACCCCGCCGCGTCGTTCGGTGCCAACGAGTGGCTCGTCGACGAGATCTATCAGCAGTACCTCCAGGACCCGAATTCGGTAGACCGAGCCTGGTGGGACTTCTTCGCCGACTACAAGCCGGGCGCCGCTGGCGCGCCGGCCCCGTCGGGTACCGCGGCCACGGGGGCCGCGGGGACCTCCCCCACGCTCGAATCAGCTCGCGCGGGGAGTCCCCCACCCGCTCAGCCGGCCGCGCCGGCCGCGCCCGCCCAGGCCTCCGCCCCGGCGGCCGAGAAGCCCGCCGCCCCGCAGGCCTCGGCTCCGGCCCAGGCTCCGGCTCCGGCTCCGGCGAAGCCCGCCGCGCAGGCTCCGGCCCAGGCCGCCGCTCCCGCGAAGGCCGCCCCGGCCCCCGCGAAGCCGGCCGCCGCCCAGCCGGCCGCTCCCGCGAAGAAGGCCGAGCCCGCCGGCGAGGCCCCCTCCGGTCCCGAGCAGGTCGTGCTGCGCGGCCCCGCCGCCGCGGTCGCGAAGAACATGGACGCCTCCCTGGAGCTGCCCACGGCCACCTCCGTGCGCGCGGTCCCGGTGAAGCTGCTGTTCGACAACCGCATCGTCATCAACAACCACCTCAAGCGGGCGCGCGGCGGGAAGATCTCCTTCACGCACCTCATCGGCTACGCCATGGTCCAGGCGATCAAGGCCATGCCGGCGATGAACTACTCGTTCGCGAAGGTCGACGGCAAGCCCACCCTGGTCAAGCCGGACCACGTCAACCTCGGTCTCGCCATCGACCTGGTCAAGCCGAACGGCGACCGCCAGCTGGTCGTCGCGGCGATCAAGAAGGCCGAGACGCTGAACTTCTTCGAGTTCTGGCAGGCCTACGAGGACATCGTCCGCCGCGCCCGCGACGGCAAGCTGACGATGGACGACTTCACCGGCGTCACGGTCTCCCTGACCAACCCCGGCGGCCTCGGCACGGTCCACTCGGTCCCGCGTCTGATGCCCGGCCAGTCGGTCATCATGGGCGTCGGCTCCATGGACTACCCGGCGGAGTTCCAGGGCACCTCCCAGGACACCCTGAACAAGCTCGGCATCTCGAAGGTCATGACGCTCACGTCGACCTACGACCACCGGGTCATCCAGGGCGCCGCCTCCGGCGAGTTCCTCCGCCAGGTCGCGAACCTCCTGCTCGGCGAGAACGGCTTCTACGACGACGTCTTCGAGGCGCTGCGCATCCCCTACGAGCCGGTCCGCTGGCTCAAGGACATCGACGCCAGCCACGACGACGACGTCACCAAGGCCGCCCGCGTCTTCGAGCTGATCCACTCCTACCGGGTCCGCGGCCACGTCATGGCCGACACCGACCCGCTGGAGTACCAGCAGCGCAAGCACCCCGACCTGGACATCACCGAGCACGGGCTCACGCTGTGGGACCTGGAGCGCGAGTTCGCCGTCGGCGGCTTCGCCGGCAAGTCGATGATGAAGCTGCGCGACATCCTCGGCGTCCTGCGCGACTCGTACTGCCGCACCACCGGCATCGAGTTCATGCACATCCAGGACCCCAAGCAGCGCAAGTGGATCCAGGACCGCGTGGAGCGCCCGCACTCCAAGCCGGAGCGCGAGGAGCAGCTGCGCATCCTGCGCCGGCTGAACGCGGCCGAGGCGTTCGAGACGTTCCTGCAGACCAAGTACGTCGGCCAGAAGCGCTTCTCCCTGGAGGGCGGCGAGTCCGTCATCCCGCTGCTGGACGCGGTGCTGGACTCGGCCGCCGAGTCCCGCCTGGACGAGGTCGTCATCGGCATGGCCCACCGCGGCCGCCTGAACGTCCTCGCCAACATCGTCGGCAAGTCGTACGCCCAGATCTTCCGCGAGTTCGAGGGCAACCTCGACCCGAAGTCGATGCACGGCTCCGGTGACGTGAAGTACCACCTGGGCGCCGAGGGCACCTTCACCGGCCTCGACGGCGAGCAGATCAAGGTCACCCTGGTCGCGAACCCCTCGCACCTCGAAGCCGTCGACCCGGTCCTGGAGGGCGTCTCCCGCGCCAAGCAGGACATCATCGGCAAGGGCGGCACGGACTTCACGGTCCTGCCCGTGGCGATCCACGGCGACGCGGCCTTCGCGGGCCAGGGCGTGGTGGCCGAGACCCTGAACATGTCGCAGCTGCGCGGCTACCGCACCGGCGGCACGGTCCACATCGTCATCAACAACCAGGTCGGCTTCACCGCGGCCCCCGAGTCCTCGCGTTCCTCCATGTACGCGACGGACGTGGCCCGCATGATCGAGGCCCCGATCTTCCACGTGAACGGCGACGACCCGGAGGCCGTGGTCCGCGTCGCGCGGCTCGCCTTCGAGTTCCGCCAGGCGTTCAACAAGGACGTGGTGATCGACCTCATCTGCTACCGCCGCCGCGGTCACAACGAGTCGGACAACCCGGCCTTCACGCAGCCGCTGATGTACGACCTGATCGACAAGAAGCGCTCGGTGCGCAAGCTGTACACCGAGTCCCTGATCGGTCGCGGCGACATCACCCTGGAAGAGGCCGAGCAGGCGCTGCAGGACTACCAGGGCCAGCTGGAGAAGGTCTTCACCGAGGTCCGCGAGGCCACCTCGCAGCCGAACATCGTGGAGACCTCCGACCCGCAGGCCGAGTTCCCGGTCGCCGTGAACACCGCGGTGACCACGGAGGTCGTCAAGCGGATCGCCGAGTCCCAGGTCAACATCCCCGACCACGTCACCGTCCACCCGCGTCTGCTGCCCCAGCTGCAGCGCCGCGCGGCGATGGTCGAGGACGGCACCATCGACTGGGGCATGGGCGAGACCCTCGCGATCGGCTCCCTGCTGCTGGAGGGCGTCCCGGTCCGCCTGGCGGGCCAGGACTCGCAGCGCGGTACGTTCGGCCAGCGCCACGCGGTCATCATCGACCGCAGCACGGGCGAGGAGTACACGCCGCTGCAGTACCTCTCCGAGGACCAGGCGCGGCTCAACGTCTACAACTCCCTGCTGTCCGAGTACGCGGCGATGGGCTTCGAGTACGGCTACTCGCTGGCCCGCCCCGAGGCGCTCGTGATGTGGGAGGCGCAGTTCGGCGACTTCGTCAACGGCGCCCAGACGGTCGTGGACGAGTTCATCTCGTCGGCCGAGCAGAAGTGGGCCCAGACCTCCGGTGTCGTGCTGCTCCTGCCGCACGGCTACGAGGGCCAGGGCCCGGACCACTCCTCGGCCCGCCCGGAGCGCTTCCTCCAGATGTGCGCCCAGAACAACATGACGGTCGCCATGCCGACGTCGCCGTCGAACTACTTCCACCTCCTGCGGTGGCAGGTGCACAACCCGCACCACAAGCCGCTGGTGGTCTTCACGCCGAAGTCGATGCTGCGCCTGAAGGCGGCGGCGTCGAAGGCGGAGGAGTTCACGACCGGGCAGTTCCGGCCGGTCATCGGCGACGCGTCGGTCGACCCGGCCGCGGTCAAGAAGGTCGTCTTCTGCGCCGGCAAGGTCTACTACGACCTGGAGGCCGAACGTCAGAAGCGCGGCGTGACGGACACGGCGATCATCCGCATCGAGCGGCTGTACCCGCTGCCGGGTGTCGAGCTCCAGGCGGAGATCAAGAAGTACCCGAACGCCGAGAAGTACCTGTGGGCCCAGGAGGAGCCGGCGAACCAGGGTGCCTGGCCGTTCATCGCGCTCAACCTGATCGACCACCTGGACCTGGCGGTCGGCGCGGAGGTCCCGCACGGCGAGCGCCTGCGCCGCATCTCGCGCCCGCACAGCTCGTCCCCGGCGGTGGGTTCCGCGAAGCGGCACCAGGCCGAGCAGGAGCAGTTGGTGCGTGAGGTGTTCGAGGCGTAGGTCTCGTATCCCGTCGCACGTCACCGGGCCGCATCCCCGCCAGGGGGTGCGGCCCGGCCGCATATCCTTGAGCCATGTACTTCACGGACCGTGGCATCGAGGAACTGGAGAAGCGGCGCGGCGAGGAGGAGGTCACCTTCGAGTGGCTCGCCGAGCAGCTGCGCACGTTCGTCGATCTCAACCCCGACTTCGAGGTGCCGGTGGAGCGCCTGGCGACGTGGCTGGCCCGGCTGGACGACGAGGACGACGAGTAGCGGAGCGCGGGGTGCGACGACAGGGGCCGGCCGTCAACCACACGGCAGAGGACCCGGCCCTCCGTCGGGAGCGCCGCCCACGGCATCGCGCTTCCCTTTCCCGCACCCCGCGCACCCCGCGCCCCGC
>NZ_JAPSKN010000194.1:4787-7675 GCF_031181705.1 Streptomyces sp. | reverse complement strand
CACGGCGTACAGCAGCAACCCCGCGACGAGCCCCGCGCCCGCGCCGAAGCACACCGTCGGGACGATCTCCCACGGTTTGGCCGCCGACCCCCAGTAGGCCCACCACCGCAACGCCCGCTGGACCGCCCCCACCAGGGCGAGACCGCCGATCACGGCCGCGGCCGCCCAGCGGTCCCCGGCCGACAGCACCGGAACGCCCGCCGGCTCACCCCCCGGCATCCGGCGCAGCGCCCGCGCCGCGAACACGATGATCACGACCGCGGCCACCGCCGAACCGCCGTACTGCAGGTACCAGTACAGCGGCGAGCCCGCCACCTCCCGCCCCAGCACCGGGAACACCCGCATCCCCCACCGGTCGGGATGCGTGAACGCGTCCCACACGACATGCGTCAGCGCCCCGAGCACCGCCGACCCGTACCACCACGCCACCAGCGACGGCCGCACCCGCGCGCGGGGCGCCCCGCACCGCACCAGCGTGGCCACCCGCCCCTGCCGGGCCCGCGGCAGCAGCGCCACCGAAGGCTCACGCAGGAGCAGCCACAGCCCCACCAGCGCCCAGGCGACCAGCACATCGACCGTGAACACACCGGGGAAGGAGTGCGTCACGTCCCCGAACTCCATCGCCCCGGGCAGGACACTCGCCGCGTAGTAGGTCATGTCGGGCGCGAAGGAACCCGCCACCAGCACCGCGGGCACCAGTCGGCCCCGGCCGCTCCCGTCGGTCCGCACAGCGGGGAGGACGGCTGCCGCATGGCTCAGCGTGAACGGCAACTCGGCTCCTCGGCGACGGTGTTCGGCAGCGGGATCACAGGGCCCTCAGTATGGGGGACGCCGTACGCCGGTACCTCGCGGTGCCCTCCACATGGCCAACCGGTGAAAACCGGGCACGAACGGGTGTCTGCGCAAAGCAAGTTGTCGTAGGGTCGCCAGGGTCACCGTGCCGGGGTGGAGAGATGTCCTCCGGAGGGCAACCACTCGGGCCGGTCGATCGTCACAACAGAGCGAACGCAACAGCGGTACGCGAACGCACCACACGGAGCGCAACAGACAGAGACGGGCGCTCGGGCGTCCACGGGAGGGGTTCACTCTATGGCGGCGCAATTCGGCAGGAGGCTGCGCAAGGGGGCGGCGACGACCGCCGTGGCCGCGGTGGCGGTCGCGGCCCTGTCCGCCTCCCAGGCTCCGGGCGTGAACGACCACGGCAGACAGACCGCCGCCGACGCCACCCCGTCGCCCGACGTGAACGCCTCCGACGGCAGCGCCACCGGCAACTCGCCGTACTACACGGACCTGCCGCCGCTGAAGAGCCCCAACCCGTCCCCGTCCACCGGACCGTCCCCGAGCGGCCGGGGCGAGACCGAGGCGGGCATTCCCGCCACCGTCCTCGACGCGTACAAGAAGGCCGAGGCCTCGCTGCGCGAGTCCAAGCCCGGCTGCAACCTGCCCTGGCAACTGCTCGCGGCCATCGGCCGGGTGGAGTCCGGTCAGGCCCGCGGCGGCCGGGTCGACGCCGAGGGCACCACGATCGGGAAGATCCTCGGCCCGCAGCTCGACGGCAACGGCTTCGCCCTCATCAAGGACACCGACAACGGCGCGTACGACGGCAACAGCGCGTACGACCAGGCCGTCGGTCCCATGCAGTTCATCCCGTCCACCTGGGCCTGGGCGGGCCGCGACGGCAACGCCGACGGCAAGAAGGACCCCAACAACATCTACGACGCCGCCCTCGCCGCCGGCCACTACCTCTGCCGCAACAACTGGGACCTGTCCGACCAGGACGACCTCGACAGGGCGATCCTCAGCTACAACAACTCGCGCGAGTACCTCAACCTCGTCATGAGGTGGCTGGAGTACTACCGCAAGGGCACGCACGAGGTTCCCGACGGCACGGGCACCCTGCCCGGCAACCGCAGCGACGGCGGCTCCGGCGCGAACCCCGACCCGTCCACGCCGGCCAGCCCGTCCACGCCGAGCACACCGGGCCGCGAAACCGCCGAGCCGAAGCCCGGCCCCAAGCCGGAAAAGCCCGGGGGCGGCACGCCGCAGCCCAAGCCGCCCACCACCCCGCCCGGCTCGACGACCCCGCCGCCCTCCACGTCCCCCACGCCCACCGACACGGTGGACCACCTGGAGAACGCGGGAACGGCGAAGCTCACCGCCATGGCAGGCGACGCGTTCGCCCAGCGCATCAGCACCCGCGCCGAGACGAAGGCGGGCAAGGCCGTCGCCAAGGTCCGCGTCCGTTTCACGATCCTCGGCGACACGGACACCACCTTCACCGGCGGCGAGAGCGTGGCCACGGTCGCCACCAACAGTTCCGGCGTGGCCGTCGCGCCCGCCCTGCAGGCGGGGGAGAAGACGGGCGCCGTCACCATCCGGGCCACGGTCGTGGGCCGGACGGTCGCGGGCCTCGACTACACGGCCACCGTCACCGAACGCGCCGCCGACAAGCTCGCCCGCACCGGCGACGGAGCACTGACCTGCGTGCCGGGCGGCGAGTTCGCGAGCCCGGTCCAGGTGAAGGCGACGTACCGGGGCGCCGTCGCCGACGGTGTCGCCGCCACCGCCACCCTCGTCAAGTCGGCCGCCGACCCCACCGCCAACGACAAGGGCCCCTACTTCAAGGACGCCGCCGGCAAGCCCGTGCGCACCCTGGCGGGCCTGACGACCGACGCGAAGGGCCTGCTGACGCTGCCCAAGCTGTACGCGGACGACACGACCGGCACGTTCCTGCTGCGCATCACCACCGCGGGCGGAGCGACCCTCACCGTCGAGCTGACGGTGGCGGCCGCGGAGACGTCCTCGCCGAGCCCTTCGGCCAGCCCGAGCGCGTAGCTCTCAGGTACGACGGACGGCGCCTCTTCTTCACGCGGAGGGGCGCCGTTGTC
>NZ_JAPSKN010000194.1:0-4687 GCF_031181705.1 Streptomyces sp. | reverse complement strand
GCGGAGGGGCGCCGTTGTCCGTGCGGGCGGGCGTCGTTGTGCGTGCGACGTGCTCCTGTGTCAACGTCCGTCCGAGGGGAGGCCCCGCATGCGTGCCCTCGTCGCCGCCACCACCGGCCCCGCCGCCACGGAAGCCGAGGACCCGTCGCCGGTCACCGCCTGAGCCGCGCGTTGGTGTGCCGCGTCGGTTCGGCCCCGGCCGGATCCTCCGGCCACGGATGCTTCGGGTACCGGCCGCGCAGCTCCGCCCGTACGCCCTTGTAGCCGTCCCGCCAGAACGAGGCGAGATCGGCGGTGACGGCCACCGGCCGCCCGGCCGGGGACAGCAGATGCACGAGCAGGGGCACGCCGGCCACCCGGGGTGACTCCTGGAGGCCGAACATCTCCTGCAGCTTCACCGCGAGCACGGGCTGCTCGGCCCGCGCGTAGTCGATCCGGATCCGCGACCCGCTCGGCACGGTCATCCGCTCCGGGGCGAGTTCGTCGAGCCGCCCGGCCTCACCGGACGCCCACGGCAGCAGCCGGGCGAGCGCCTCCCCGGCGTCGATCCGCGCCAGATCCGCCCGCCGCCTGGCCCGGCTCAGCTCCGGCTCCAGCCACTCCTCCACGCGCGCGTGGAGCGCGTCGTCGGAGACGTCGGGCCAGGGCTCACCGAGGTGCAGCCGCAAGAACGCGAGCCGCTGCCGCAGAACACCGGCATCCGGCGACCACCGCAGCACCCCGAACCCTTCCCGCCGCAGCCCGTCCAGCAGCGCACCACGCACGAGGCCGGGATCGGCGTCCTTCAACGGCCGCACCGCCAACTCCACGGCCCCCAGCCGCTCCACCCGCCGCGCCACGACGTCCCCGCCGTCCCAGCGCACCTCGTCCCGCTCCTCCAGCAACGCGCGGGCCGCGAGCCGGGCCGTCTCCTCGTCGACGACAGCCCCGAGCCGCACGCGCGCGTGCCCCTTGCCGACGGGCCGGTCGGCCACGGCGACAGCGACCCAGGGGGAACCTTGCAGCGCGCTCCCGTCCCCGGCCTCGGCACGGGTTCCGGACGCCATGAGGTACGACCCACCGTCGATCTTGGCGACACGCTCGGGAAAGGCGAGAGCGGCGACGAGCCCGACCTGGTGTTCTTCCGAGGAGTTCGCCCACGCGTCGACCCGTGCCTCTGGACGCGAGATACGGGCGGGTGGCTGGGAAACCCCGGAAACGACGGCCCGCAGCCGCCGGACTTCCGCTCGCCACCGTCCCGAATAGGCGTCACCCCCACGCCGGGCACGACGCAACGCACCCGCCAGATCATCCCCGTACTCCCGCGGAGGCTCCTCACTGAGCAATGCGATGACCTCAGCGGCCCTCTCCGCCCCGACCAAGCCGGACCCGTCAAGCAATGCCCGCCCCAGCCGGGGATGCAACCCCAGCCGAGCCAGCGCAGCGCCCCGCTCGGTGGCCCGCCCGCCGGAGTCGACCGCCCCCACCGCCGCCAGGACATCCCGCGCCGCCGCCATCGCCCCACCCGGCGGCGGGTCCAGCAGCGCCAGCCCGGACGCGTCCGGATCCCCCCAGCACGCCACCTGAAGCGCGAACGCCGTCAGGTCGGCCACCTTGATCTCCGGCGAGGGAAAACGCGGCAGACGCGCGTCCTCGGCCTCCGCCCAGCACCGGTAGACCACCCCCGGCGCCTCACGCCCCGCCCGCCCCGCCCGCTGCCGCCCGGCCGCCTGCGAAGCCCGCACCGTCGTCAGCGCGCTCAGCCCGCGCGCGTGGTCGACGCGAGGCTCCCGCGCCAGCCCGGAGTCGACGACCACGCGCACCCCGGGAACCGTCAGCGACGACTCCGCCACCGACGTGGCCAGCACCACCCGGCGCCGCTCCCCGCCGGCCAGCACCGCGTCCTGCACGGCCGCGGACGCCCGCCCGTGCACCTGAAGCACCTCTACGTCCCCGAGCTCCCCGAGCTGCCCCGCGACCCGGGCGATCTCCCCCACGCCCGGCAGGAAACACAGCACGTCCCCGTCCCGCTCGGCCAGTGCCCGCCGCACCACCGACGCCACATGCGTCAGCAGTGCCGGATCGACACGCATCCCGTGCGGCGGCCGTACCGGCCTCATCGGCGGCGCCCAGACGACCTCCACCGGATACGCAACCCCCTGGGCCTCGACCACCGGAGCGCCGCCCAGCAGTGCGGCCCACCCCTGGGCGTCGGTCGTCGCCGAGGCGGCCACCAGCCGCAGCCCGGGGCGCAGCGTCTGCCGTACGTCCCACAGGAACGCCGCCGCCGTGTCCGCGTCCAGATGCCGCTCGTGGCATTCGTCGAGCACCACCACGTCCGTGCCGGCCAGCTCCTGGTCCCGCTGCACCCGCTGCACCAGCACACCGGTCGTGACGACCTCCACGCGCGTGTGCCGCCCGACGACGCGTTCCCCGCGCACGGTGTAGCCGACGCTCTCGCCGACCTTCTCGCCCAGCAGCCACGCCATCCGCCGCGCCGCCGCCCGGGCCGCGATCCGCCGCGGCTCGGCGACGATCACCCGCCGCCGGGGACCCTCCCCGAGCAGCCCCGCCAGGGCCAGCGGCACCAGGGTCGTCTTCCCGGTGCCGGGCGGAGCCACGAGGACGGCGGTGCCGTGCCCCGCCAGGGCCTCGTCCAGGGCGGGCAGGGCACCGCGTACGGGCAGGGCGTCCAGGGCGTCGTAACGGATCACGTTCCTCAGTGTCGTACGGCGGGGGAGCCGCCCCGCACGCGTGTGTGCCTCAGTCCCGCTCGCACACGAAGATCGCCGTCCCGGGGATCAGGTTCCCGCGCAACGGCGACCAGCCGCCCCACTCGGAGGTGTTCCAGGCCGGCCACTCCGGCTCCACCAGGTCCACCAGCCGGAAGCCCGACGCGACGACGTCCCGGACGCGGTCGCCCAGGGTGCGGTGGTGCTCCACGTAGACCGCGCGGCCCTCCTCGTCCTGCTCGACGTAGGGCGTGCGGTCGAAGTACGAGCCGGACACCGACAGCCCCTCGGGGCCCGGCTCGTCCGGGAAGGCCCAGCGGATCGGGTGCGTCACCGAGAAGACGAGACGGCCACCGGGCCGCAGCACCCGGCGCACCTCGCGCAGCACCAGGCGCGGATCGGCGACGAAGGGCAGCGCCCCGTACGCGGAGCAGGCCAGGTCGAACGAGCCGTCCGCGAAGGGCAGCGCACCGGCGTCGGCGCACACCAGCGGGAACGTTCCGCCGATCCGCAGCGCGTGCTGCAGCTGCCGGTGCGAGATGTCCAGGGCCACCGGACGCGCCCCCTGGGCGGCCAGCCAGCGCGAACACTGGGCGGCGCCGGCGCCGATCTCCAGCACGTCCCGGCCCTTCAGCTCCTCCGGCGGGCCGAGCAGCTCCGCCTCCACCTCGTCCAGACCCTCGGGGCCCCACACGAAGCGGTCGTCGCCGAGGAACGTGCCGTGCTCGGTCTGGTACTCGTCCGCGTTGCGGTCCCACCAGCCACGGTTGGCGCGGGAGCTCTCCGCGACCCCGGCGGTACGCCGGGTGGCCTCGGGTTCGGACGCTTCGGGCTCTTGGATGATCGGCTCCCTCGTCGTACTCTTCCGTCCAGCCGGTCCCGGAGGTCACGAAGGGGTCGTCGCAGGGCCTACGTGGCCTCGAACGACTCGACTTGTGCCGGGTATGCGGTGTTCCGCCCCGCGTGGGCGGCTTCGCGCATTGACCCTGCCCGGCTGCCCCCGTATGCTACAAGTTGCGCTGCGGGCCTGCGCACCTCAGACGTAGCAGGCTGCGCTCGCATCTGTATGTATGTCCCCTCGGTTGTCGAGGCGCCACCGATGTTGTGTGGCGCTTCCTTGGCTGTCCGGCTTCTGCAGAGCGAAACGGGCTCCCGGCGTAGCAGTACCTACGACTTCAATGTCCGTACCGGAGCCCTTTCCCACATGACGAGCAGCACCGAGACCACCGCCACCACCCCGCAGGTAGCGGTCAACGACATCGGTAACGAGGAAGCCTTCCTCGCCGCGATCGACGAGACGATCAAGTACTTCAACGACGGCGACATCGTCGACGGCGTCATCGTGAAGGTCGACCGGGACGAGGTCCTGCTCGACATCGGTTACAAGACCGAAGGCGTGATCCCGAGCCGCGAGCTCTCGATCAAGCACGACGTCGACCCCAACGAGGTCGTCGCCGTCGGTGACGAGATCGAGGCCCTCGTCCTCCAGAAGGAGGACAAGGAAGGCCGCCTGATCCTCTCGAAGAAGCGCGCCCAGTACGAGCGTGCCTGGGGCACCATCGAGAAGATCAAGGAAGAGGACGGGATCGTCACCGGTACCGTCATCGAGGTCGTCAAGGGTGGTCTCATCCTCGACATCGGCCTCCGTGGCTTCCTTCCGGCCTCCCTGGTCGAGATGCGCCGCGTCCGCGACCTCCAGCCCTACGTGGGCAAGGAGCTCGAGGCCAAGATCATCGAGCTGGACAAGAACCGCAACAACGTGGTCCTGTCCCGCCGTGCCTGGCTGGAGCAGACCCAGTCCGAGGTCCGCCAGACGTTCCTCACGACCCTCCAGAAGGGTCAGGTCCGTTCCGGCGTCGTCTCCTCGATCGTCAACTTCGGTGCCTTCGTGGACCTGGGTGGCGTCGACGGTCTGGTCCACGTCTCCGAGCTGTCCTGGAAGCACATCGACCACCCGTCCGAGGTCGTCGAGGTCG
>NZ_JAPSKN010000193.1 GCF_031181705.1 Streptomyces sp. | reverse complement strand
GCCGGGGCCGTGCCCCGGTAGGGACGGCTTCCGTCTGCGCGCACGCATCGGCCGCGACGGCTCCCCCTCCGCGCCGCCGCGGCCGAACCCCCTGTGGTGATCGCTTACTTCGTCGGCTTGAACGGCTCCGACGTGGCGTGCAGGTCCTTGGTCTCCAGCGGCTCGCCGGTGGCGTGCAGGTCCTCGGTCTTCGCGACATCCTCGCCGGTGGCGTGCAGGTCCTCCGTGGAGGCCTCGCCGCCCGTCGTGCCGGTGGCGTGCAGGTCCTGCGGCTTGAGCTCGTCACCCATGATCGTCAACTCCCCTTGGCGTGGATCGAGTGGTGCGGTCGGCGGGCCCGCCCGGTCACTCCCCCGAGTCCGACCGGACGGGCCCTGTGCGGCGATCCGTCTGCCCCCCGACGCGACGGATCGACTGCGTCCAGCATGGCGGGCGGCGATAAACGAATGATGAACGCCCCGGGCGGGCCTCAGGCCGCCCGTACCGGGGTCAGCAGCGCGCGCACCCCGGCGGCCTCGGGCGAGCCCAGCTCCTCGTAGATGACGGCCGCCTCCTGCCAGCACACCCGGGCCCGGCCGGTCTGCCCTATGCCGCTGAGCGCCCGGCCCAGCACCGTCAGGACGTTGCCCCGCCGCCACTCCCCGCCGATCCCGCGCAGCACGGTGAGCGCCATCTCGGCGTTGGCGGCGGCCTGCGCGGGACGCCGGGCGGCGAGATCGACCTCGGCCAGCCGGAACAGGCTCATGCCCTCCCACAGACGCTGCCGGCTGTCGCGGAACACCTCCAGCGCCTCCTGGAGGCGGCCGGCCGCGTCGCCCAGCTCGCCGCTCTGGGTGAGGGCCAGGCCGAGGGCGTAGCGGGCGTTCGCCCCGCGCAGGGAGTTGCCCATGCCGTCGTAGATGTCGATGCCCTCCTGGGCCAGCGCCACCGCGCTCGCGGTGCGTCCGGTCGCGAGGTGGATGCGGGAGAGGTTGCACAGCGCGGCGGCCTCGCCGGGGCGGTCGCCCAGGGCCCGGAAGTGCTCGATGGCCCGGGAGAGGTGCTCCTCGCCGTCCTCGTGCCGGTTCTGGTAGAGCGCGATGATGCCGCGGGCGTTGCGCGCCCAGCAGACGGGGAGCAGGTCGTCGGCCTCCTGGGCGAGCTGGATGGCCCGCTCTGCTTCCTGGTCGGCCCGTTCGAAACGGCCGCCGACGTGGTGGACGTTGACCAGGGTCGTCAGCGCCCGGGCCTCCGCCCGCCCGAGGCCGTGCAGCCGGGCCGCCTCCAGGAGCGCTTCGGCGGTGGCCTCGTACTCCTTGGCGTTGGCTCCCGACTCGGACAGGTCGTGCGCGGCCCACAGCAGGTCGATGGCCCGGGGGAGCGTGTCCGGCTGCCCCGCGGACTGCCGTACGCAGGCCAGGAGGCAGATGGCCTCCGCGTACAGCCAGTCCTGTGCCGCGTGGCGGTCGTCGAACCGCAGGCCCGGATACGCGGTGACCGCCAGGTGGTCCACCAGCCGATCCCCCGGCCGTTCGATCGCGTACACGCCCGCCGCCGAGGCCAGGTAGAAGTCCAGCAGGCGGGAGACGGCCGCGTCGCGCTCGCCGGGCGGCTGCTCGTCCCGCTCCGCGCACGCACGCGCGTAGAGCCGCACCAGGTCGTGGAAGCGGTAGCGGCCGGGGGCCGCCGATTCGAGCAGGGACGTGTCGACGAGGGACTCCAGCAGGTCCTCCGTCTCCTCCGCGGGCAGGTCCAGGACGGCGGCCGCCGCCGCGAGGGAGATGTCCGGGCCGTCCGCGAGGCCCAGCAGGCGGAAGGCGCGGGCCTGGGCGGGCTCCAGCTGGCCGTAGCCCAGCTCGAAGGTGGCCTTGACCGCCAGGTCGCCGGCCTGGAGCTCGTCCAGGCGGCGGCGTTCGTCGGCCAGCTTCGCCGCGAGGACCGAGACCGTCCAGGTACGGCGGGCCGCCAGGCGGGACGCCGCGATGCGGATCGCCAGCGGCAGGAAACCGCAGGCCGCCACCACGTCCAGCGCGGCCTTCCGCTCGGACGCCACCCGCTCCTCGCCCACGATCCTCGTGAACAGCGCCAGCGCCTCGTCCGGGGACATCACGTCCAGGTCGACCAGGTGGGCGCCCGCCAGGTCGACCATGCGCACCCGGGAGGTGACCAGGGCGGCGCAGCCGTCCGTGCCGGGCAGCAGGGGGCGGATCTGGGCGGCGTCGCGGGCGTTGTCCAGCAGCACCAGGACGCGGCGGCCGGCCAGTACCGAGCGGTACAGCGCCGCGCGTTCCTCCAGGGAGTCGGGGATCGCCGAGTCGGCGGTGCCGAGCGCGCGCAGGAAGGAGCCCAGCACCGTCTCCGGCTCGGCGGCCCGGGCGCCCGCGCCCTGGAGGTCGACGTAGAGCTGCCCGTCCGGGAACGCCGCGCGCGCCTGGTGCGCCACGTGCACGGCGAGGGTCGTCTTGCCGACGCCGCCGATGCCCGCCAGGGCGGAGACCGCCATGACCCGGCCCTCGGCGGCGGCCAGGAGGCCGCCGAGTTCGCGGACGAAGGCGGAGCGGCCGGTGAAGTCCGGGACGGTCGCGGGCAGTTGCGCCGGGCGGACGGGGGTCGAGGCGGGCTCGGGCGCCGGGGAGGAGGGTTCCGCCAGGCCCGGGTCGGCCTGGAGGATGCGCTGCTGCAGCTCGCTCAGGCCCGGGCGCGGGTCCACGCCGAGTTCGTCGGCGAGCAGGCGGCGGGTGTCGGCGTAGACCGCCAGGGCCTCGGCCTGCCGGCCGCTGCGGTACAGCGCCAGCATCAGCAGCTCGCGGAGCCGTTCGCGCAGGGGGTGGGCGGCGGTGAGGGCGGTGAGTTCGGAGACGGCCTCGGCGTGGCAGCCCTGCTCCAGGTCCATGTCCAGGCGGGATTCGAGGAGTTGCAGCCGCCACTCCTCCAGGCGGACCCGCTGGGCCTCCGCGTACGGGCCGGGCACGCCCGCCAGGGCCTCGCCGTCCCACTGGGCGAGGGCGCGCCGCAGCACGTCGCGGGCGTGGCAGAGGTCGCCGGCCGTCCGGGCCTTCTCCGCCTCGGTGGCCAGATCCTGGGCGACGGCCAGGTCCAGGGCGCCGTCGGCGAGGTCCCGCACCGCGTAGCCGCCGGACTCGCTGACCAGGACGCCCGGGTCCAGCACCTTGCGCAGGCGGGAGGCGTACGTCCGGACCGCCGCCAGGGCCTGCGAGGGCGGCTCCTCGCCCCACAGGGCGTCGATCAGCTCGGCGGCCGTGGCCGTGCGGCCCTCGCGCAGCAACAGGGCGGCGAGCAGGGCACGTTGCTGGGGGGAGCCGGTGGCGATCGGCTCGGCGCCGCGCCAGGCGCGCACGGGCCCGAGCACGCTGAAGCGCAACGACACCGGCGACGCCGCCCCGGCCGGCCCCGCCGGCTCCACCGGTCCCGGTGACTCCGGTGCGGAGCCGGGACGCCGCTGCTCCGGTACGCGCGGTACACCGGCCGGTACCCCGTCCATGCAGTCCCCCTAGACATCCTGAGCAACCCCGCCAGTTTGCCTTGTGCGGGCGGATACGTCAGCCGTGGGAGACGCCGATCACAGGGCGGCGCACGGGAGTCCACGAGGTCTGCACAGTGTCTTCGCAGGCCTCCTCGGACGGGCCGCGCCGATCGGGCGACCTCGTCCGGAACCCGCTCCGCCCCGCGCGACTGACACACCGTCAGGCAGGGCGCTCCCGTGCACCGCATGGAAAGCCGCGGGAGGTCGATCGTCCGGCCGGGGTGACCCTCACCCGGCCAGGTCCACCCGCACCGTCAGCAGGTCCGTCCCGAGCGCCCGTACCCCCAGGCTGTTGATCCGGGGCAGCCGGCGCAGCCGGGCCACCGGGTCGTCGTCCGGCAGCAGGTGCGCCGTTCCCTCGTGCCACCGGCCGCGGATGCGCACGCGCACCCGCGGGTCGGCCTTGATGTTGCGGACGTACTGGGACCGTTCGCCGAACTCCGACACCAGCCAGAACGAGTCGCCGACGCGGCGGCCGCCCACCGGGGTGCGGCGGGGCAGCCCGGAGACGCGGCCGCGGGTCTCCAGGACCGTCTGCAGCGGCAGGCGCCGCAGCAGTGGGTTGACGCGGCGCTGGAAGGCCGTGGTGACGCGGAACCTCAGGTCGCGGGACATGGCAGGAACGACTCCTTCACACGGTTCTCCTCGCTTCCGCGGGGCACCCTGCTTCAATGATGATCCCCTGACACGGCTGACGGGAGCGGGTGGTCGGCGGTGCGCACAGTGACCTGGAACCTCTGGTGGCGCTTCGGGCCGTGGCAGGCGCGCCAGAAGGCCATTCTGACGGCCCTGCGGGAGCTGAACCCGGACGTCGTCGGCCTGCAGGAGGTGTGGGCCGCCGACGGGGAGAACCTCGCCGAGTGGCTGGCCGGTGAGCTGGGCCTGCACTGGGCCTGGGCCGCCTCGCCCGCCCCGGAGCGCTGGCGGGCGCGGATCGGGGACCCCACGGCCGACATAGGCAACGCCGTGCTCAGCCGGTGGCCGGTCGTCGAGCGGGACGCGCTGCCGCTGCCCGCCCCGGCCGACCTGGACGACGGCCGGCTGGCCCTCTACGCCCGCATCGCCGCCCCCGGCCACGACGTGCCGTTCTTCACCGCGCACCTCACCTCCGCCGTGCACGCCTCGGCGGTCCGCTGCCGCCAGGTCGCCGCACTCGCCGAGTTCGTCGCCCGGCACCGCGGCGACACCCCCTTCCCGCCCGTCGTCACCGGCGACCTCAACGCCTGGCCCGACTCCGACGAGGTCCGCCTCCTCGGCGGCTACAAGACCGCCCCGGCCGTTCCCGGCCAGGTCCTCCTGGACGCCTGGGAGTACGCCGGCCCGGCCGCGCCCGCCGCCACCTGGGACGCCGCCAACCCGTACGTGGCGGCGACCCACGAGCCCAGCGTGCGCATCGACTACATCCACGTCGGCCCGCCCGGCCCCGGCGGCCTCGGCCGGGTCCGGGACGTACGGCGGGCCTGCGACGGCCCGGTGGAGGGGGTGTGGGCCTCCGACCACGCGGCGGTGGTGGCCGACCTGGCGGAGCGGGCGGACCCGGCCTGACCCGGCCCCTCAGGCCGCGCGGCGGCCCAGGAAGACCGGGTTGGTGAACGCGGCCAGCGGCCCCGGCACCGGACCCGCCGCCGCCTCGTGCCGCAGCTCGGCCCGCACGTACGCCGCGTACGACGGTGTCGTCCGCCACTCGACGGTGCCCGCGCCGGACACCGGCAGCGGGGCGCTGGTGTGCAGCACGCCCTGGTCGGTGACGAAGCGGACCGTGCAGCGCGGGGCGCCCGTGACCTCCAGGCGGACCGTGACGGGGGTGTCACGGCCGACGGCGAGCCGTTCACCGATGCCCGCGTGCTCCCCGCGCCCGCCAGACGCCCGCAGCGACAGCGCGACCTTCGCGGACTCGGCGACGTACGACCGTCCCGCCCGGATGCCCTCCTGGACGGCCCGGCGGGTCAGGTCGTCGGCCAGCACGACCGTCTGGGGGCTGCCCACGGCGTCCGGGGAGCGGTGGGCGTCGCTGCTGCCCATCGCCGGGATCCAGTCGCGCCCGTCCCGCACGGACGCCACGAGCATGCTGTCCCAGTCGGCCAGCGCCACCTCGTCGTCGGGCGTGTAGGGGCCGTTCCACACCTCGATGGCGTCGGCCTCGCCGAAGCCGAACTTCCAGTTGCAGCCGACGCAGGTGGCGTGCGGATGGGCCGGCACGACCAGGCCGCCGGCCCGCCGGATCTGCCGGGCGAACCGGCCGAAGCGGTTGTCGCGGGCCCGGTAGCGCCAGTCGACGAAGGTGCCCGGGTCGGTGCCGAGGGCGACCACGTGCCCGTTCCTGGTCGTGATCTCCTCACCCAGCATCACCAGCAGGTCGTCCCCGGCCACGTCGGCCCAGTGGGCGTGCGCGGCGTGCGTGTTGTGCTCGGAGGAGTTGATGAAGTCCAGCCCGGCCGCGCGGGCCAGCTCCCCGATCTCGGCGGGGGTGCGGCGGCCGTCGGAGTACCAGGAGTGCAGGTGGCAGTCGCCCCGGTACCAGGCCCGCCCCCGCCCCTTGGCCCGCTCCGGCGGATACACCGGCCGGGCGGTCTCGCCCGGCTCGCCGAACGTCAGCGTGATCGTGATCTCGTACGCCAGGCCCTGCGGGGCGACCGTGTACGGGCCGAGCGCGATGTGCCAGGTGCCCTCGCGCACCGGGCCCGGGAGGTAGCCGGGCGTGGCCTCGTCGGCGCGGATGAAGAACTCCGTGCGCGCCCCGCCCGACCAGCCCCGGAAGCCCTTGCCCCCCAGCTCGGTGCCGCGCTCGTCGAAGACGCCGATGTCGAGGGCGTTGCCCGTGGTGCCGGCCGGCACGGACGGCCGGTCGTAGGTGTAGGCGACCCTGAGCTCCCGGACCCCGGCCGGGACCTCGACGGGCACGTACACGAAGTCGGGGGACCCGGGCGGCAGCGTGCCCCGCACCGTTGTGGTCTCCTGGTCCCCGTCGGCCGCTGAAGCGAAGCTCACGCTCCCCAACGTAAGCGCGGCGGCCGCTCCCGTCACGAACAGGGCGCGCCGGCCGAGTCCACCGTGGTCGTCCTCGCACATGTCGCTGCTCCCGAGTGTCGTCGCTGATCTGACGTGGGTGGTGCAGGGGTGGTGCGCGCAACTCTGGTATTCAGCCGTGAACTGCGGCGCACCGGAAGGGGATCGGCGGTTTTCGCCGACACGGCACCTCCGGTGTGCCGACCGGTCGGTATGGACACCCGGGTCGGCCTCGGGTACAGATGGGTCATGCGCATCGCCGTGACGATCTTCCTCACCGACGAGACGATCACCCCGACCCGGCTCGCCCGGGAGCTGGAGGAGCGCGGTTTCGCCGGGCTGTACCTGCCCGAGCACACGCACATCCCCGTCGAGCGGACCACGCCCTACCCGGCGGGCGGGAAGCTGCCGCGCGAGTACGGCCGTACGCTCGACGCGTTCGTGGCGCTCGGCCAGGCCGCCGCCGTCACCGAGCGGCTCGGGCTGGGCACGGGCATCACGCTCGTCGCCCAGCACGACCCGATCGACCTGGCCAAGCGGATCGCCACCCTGGACCACCTCTCCGGCGGCCGGTTCACGCTGGGCGTCGGCTTCGGCTGGAACGCAGAGGAGGCCGCCGACCACGGCGTGCGCTGGCGCACCCGGCGCGAGCTGGTGAAGGACCGGATGGCGCTGATGCGGGCGCTGTGGTCGCCGGAACCGGTCGCCTACGAAGGGGAGTTCGGCGGCGTCCGGGCCAGTGAGGCGCACCCCAAGCCGGTGCGGAAGCCGCGCGGCCCCGTGATCGGCCCGCGCACGCTCGTCGGCGGCGCGGCCGGGCCCAAGCTGTTCGACCACGTCTGTACGTACGCCGACGGCTGGCTGCCCATCGGCGGCCGCGGCCTGTCCGAGTCCCTGCCGAGGCTGCGCGCCGCCTGGCGCGAGGCGGGCCGCGACCCCGAGGCCCTCCAGATCGTCCCGTACGCCGTCCACCCGACCCCGGGCAAACTCACCCATTACGCCGACCTCGGCATCGAGGAGGTGGTGCTGCAGCTGCCGTCGGCGGGGGAGGGGGAGGTACTGAAGGCTTTGGAGGCGTACGAGCGGTACATCCCAGGGAAATGAGCGTATCTGACTGTGATTCAGACCACCTCGGCTGGTTCTGATCCGTCTCCCCCTACTAAACTGCGAGTAAAGAATCGAGCCGGGTGCACACCGGTGCGGCGACTGACCACCGCCCGCCCGAAGGTGTGACCGGCTCGTCCTGTCGTGTCGTTTTCCGGATCGGCAGGAACAGGTAAACA
>NZ_JAPSKN010000192.1 GCF_031181705.1 Streptomyces sp. | reverse complement strand
CCGCCATCGAGACCCTGCGCGGACTGCTCCTCGGAACGGAGATCGGCCACAACGGGTGGCTCGCCATCGCCTGGTGCGTGGGCCTGTCCGCCCTCGGCTACTTCTGGTCGAAGTCGCTCTTCGAGCGGGACCCCAAGTAGCCCAGCCGCACCCGCGACCCACTCCGATCCACCCCGGGTGGCGCCCGCCGAGACCGTCTCGGCGGGCGCCGCCCTCCCGGCGTTCCGGCCCCGCGCCCCGGCTCACCGCGCCAGTCGGCTCAACGGCGTTCGGCTTCACACCCGCCAGGCGTACCGGCGCTCGGGGCGCCCCGCCGCGCCGTAGCGCAGGGAGACCTCCGCGCTGCCCGTGCTGTGGAAGTACTCGAGGTAGCGGCGGGCGCTCACGCGGGACACGCCGGTCAGGGCCGCGCACTCGGTGGCGGAGAGGGTGCCGTCCGCCTCGCGCAGCGCCCGTTCGACGAGTTCGGCGGTCTCCACGCTCATGCCCTTGGGCAGGGTGTGGACCACCGCCGGGGCGAACGCGCCCGCCAGGACCCGGTCCACGTCGGCCTGGCCGCGGACGACGGCGGTCAGCAACCGGCCGCGCTGGGCGGCGTAGCGCTCCAGGCGGACGCGCAGGTCCTGGAAGTCGAAGGGCTTGAGGAGGTAGTCGACCACGCCGCGGCGGACCGCGCCGCGCACGGTGCCGGCCTCCTGCGCGGCGCTGATCACCATGACGTCGCAGTCGTGGCCGGCGCTGCGCAGCCGGGGGATCACGTCCAGGCCGAAGATGTCGGGGAGGTACAGGTCGAGCAGGACGAGGTCGGGGCGCAGTGCGTCCACGGCCTCGATCGCCTCGGTTCCGGTGTGTGCGACGCCGACGACGCGGAACGGCTCGACGCGTTCGACGTAGGCGCGGTGGACCCTGGCCACCATGAAGTCGTCGTCGACCACGAGCACGCCGATCACGTCCGTGCCGCCCGGCCGCGGAGCCCGGGCCGGGTCCGGGGCCGAGCCCTGCGCCGGATCCTGTGCTGCGGTCATCGGTCCGCTCCTTCCGCCACCGTGCCGGTGAGGTGGCTGACGGTCATGCGTGCGGTGAACACGGCCCCGCCGGGGGTGTTGGACACCGAGATCTCTCCCCCGTGCCGTTCGCAGACCAGCTTGGTCAGGGCCAGTCCGATGCCGCGCTCGCCCTCCCGTGCGGCCTTGGTGGTGAAGCCGTGGGAGGACACCTCGCCGGCCGGTTCGGGGGCCACTCCGGGGCCGGAGTCGCGGACCACGATCTCCACGCTGGAGGCGTCCTGCCGCAGCGCCACCTCCACCCACGCCTCGTCGTCCCGCGCGGCGGCGTCGACGGCGTTGTCCACCAGGTTGCCCACGACGGTCGCCACGTCGGCGGCGTCCTTCGGGGCCAGCCGCTCCAGCGCGGTGTCCTCGGAGATCCGCAGACTGACCTTGCGCTCGGCCGCGAGGGACGCCTTCGCCATCAGCAGCGCGGCCACCGCCGTGTCACGGACGCGACGGCTGAGGGTGACGTCCAGGCACTGGCGGCGCTGGTTCAACGCGCGGATGTAGCGCACCACTTCGTCCTGTTCGCCGATCTGGATCAGCCCGGAGATGGTGTGCAGCTGGTTGGCGAACTCGTGCGCCTGCGCGCGCAGCAGCTCCGAGGAACTGCGGAAGGAGCCGATCTCCCGTTCCAGGCGGGCGAGTTCGGTCCGGTCGCGCAGGGTGGTGACCGAGCCGAGGAGCCGGCCGTCCTTGGCGACGGTCATCCGGTTCATCACCAGGACCCGGCCGTGGCGGACCACGACCTCGTCCCGGGTGCCGGCGGCGGTCCCGGCCAGCACGTCGCGCAGCCGCCCGTCGATGCCCAGGCCGTCCAGGCTCTGGCCGACGCAGTCCTCGGGCAGGTCGAGCAGCCGGCGGCCCATGTCGTTGACGAACGTGAGCCGGTGCTGCGGGTCCAGGGCGACCACGCCCTCGGCGATCCCGTACAGCATGGCCTCGCGGTGTTCGGCGAGCCCGGCGATCTCGCGCGGCTCCAGTCCGAGGGTCTGGCGCTTCACCCGCCGCGCCAGGAGCCAGGAGCCGGCGACGCCGAGGCCGCTGGCGACGCCCAGGTGGGCGAGCAGGTAGGAGGAGGCGCCACCGAGCCGCTGCCAGGCCGTCGGCGCGGACTCGCCGATCATCACCGTGCCGAGGATCCGGCCGAGGTTCTGCTCGGTCGCGCCGAGGACCGGGACCTGGGCGGCCAGCTCACGGTTGCCGTCCAGCGTCAGCTGACCGGACCAGCCCCGGCCGCGGTCGGTGCCCGGCCCCAGTGGCATGCGCTCGCCGATGACCGTGGGATTCGTCGAGCTGACGATCCGCCCGCCGGCGTCGGCGATCGTCACCGAGGTCACCGCGGACTGCGCCTGCGTGGCGAGCACCAGCGGGGCGAGCGCCTCCCCGGGGGCGGGCCGCGCCAGCTGGCTGCGCACCAGTGGGTTGGCGGCCAGCTGTTCGGCGAGCGCGCTGACCCGGCGCCCCTCGACGCGGTCGAACGTCGCCCGCGACTGGGCGAGGGAGACGGCGGCGACGGCCAGCAGCACCACCACGACGATGGCGAGCTGCAGCACCAGCATCTCGCCCGCGAGCGAGTGGCGACGGAAGGTGGCGACCACGGTGGACTCAATCTGCGATGCCGACACAAGGGGGGCGGCTCATGTGCCGAGTCGCACCATCATGACGTCCACCTGCGGAAACCGGAAGGGATGAGTCGCCCGCGATGAGGTCAGGAGCTGTCCGGGCCAGGGCCGATGCCCGACAACTCCCGGATGGTGCCGCCGAGTTTGGCGCGCAGCGGCTCCAGCATCCCGGGCTTCGCGCTGACCACCCAGCGCATGCCGACCAGGTAGGTGCCCCCGTAGACGCGGGCGGACTCCAGCCAGGTCTCCTTCAGCCGTTCCTCCGGGAAGGTGGTGATCAGGAAGTCGCCCTTCGGGGTGTGGCACACGCCTTCGCGCAGTTCGTCCGCCTCGGTGCGGATCTTCGCCGTGCAGCCGGCCAGGCCGGCGATCACCTCCACCTTGGCCGGTGCGACGACCCCGGCGGCGGGCGCCCCGGACGCGCTCGGTTCCGCCGCCGCCCGGCCGTCGTCACCGCCGCCGCAGGCCGTGGCGAGGGGCAGCACGGCCAGGACCCCGGCCGCCGCGACGGCGCGCAGGCGCCGGGGGCGGGACGGGGTCCGGTGGGTGGTCCGTACGGTCGGTCGCTGCTGGGACACGTCGCCTCTCCGGGTGTGGGCCGTCGTGGTACTCCCAAGGGGTACGCACCGGACCCGGGTGGCGTTCACCCCACCACCAACACCGGCAGCGGCACCAGCGCGAGCAGGGTGAGCTGCCGGGACAGGGTCAGAGGGTGTCGCTGAAGGCGCGCTGGGCGCCGAGGGCGTCGTTGTCGAGCCGGGAGACGAGGGCGCCCGTACGAGTGCGTATGAAGGGTGACCGAGAGGCTGCGGGCCGAGGATCCCGAGCGCCGCCTCCGCGACCGCGATCAGCGCGATCAGCGCGATCAGCGCGATGAAGGACGAACGAGACGATGCGGCGCCGGTGCGGTCGGGCGAACCGGCCGATGCGGCGCAGGGTCGCCGGGGCGAAGGGGCGGTGTTCCTCCCGGGCGTTCATGAGGCTGTGCAGCCGGGTCCACGCCGTGGGCTGCGTACTCAGTGTCTCCACACTCATGGGGCGGCACGCAGCACCTCAAGCCTTCTTGAGGTCAAGGAGCTCGCCTCACACCCCCGACATCCCGCACAATCGGCCCGATCCCCCTCTCCCCCGACTGTCCGCGCAAAGGCCCCGATGACGCTTCCCACACAGCCGCTTCCCGCAGGCAATCCCCAGGCAGCGCTCCCGCAACCCGCCGTTGGCGCGGCCTGGGAAGCCTCTGCGGATGTGACAGCGGTCCAACTCCCCGACATCCGCCCGGGACGACTCCCCCGTCGCGTCCCGGTCCGCCTCCTGCGGCAGGCCCTGTGCCTGCTCCCACTCCTGCTCGTCACCGTGGTCGCGGTGCGCCACCGCGCGGTGCTGGCCGAGGGGTTCGCCCATCTCGGCACCGCCGAGTGGCCGTGGCTGCTGGCCGCGGCCGGCGCGACCTGCCTGACCTGGGTCGCCGCCGCCTGCACCCGGCAGGGCGCGGTCGTCGAGCGGCTGCCCCGACGGCGGTTGCTGGCCACGCAGTTCGCCGCGGGCGCCGCCAACCACCTGTTGCCGACCGGGCTGGGCGCGAGCGCGGTCAACCTGCGGTTCATGACGGTGTGCGGGCTGCCGCTCGCCCGCTCCTCGGCCGCCCTCGCCCTGTACCTGCTGGCGGAGAGCGTCGGCCGGGTGGCCCTGCTGGGTGCCCTGTTCTTCGCGTTCCCCGGCGCGTTGCGGCTCGGCGCGCTGGTCCCGGAGACGGCGTTCGGCCCGCTGCTGGCCGGGGGCGGAGCGCTGCTGGTGATCGCGGTGGCCGTGCTCGTCCTGGTCCGGCGGTTGCGCACGGCCCTGCTGTCCTTCCTGCGCACCGCGCTCGGCGAGGCCCGCGAGGTGCACACCCGGCCCGCCCGGGCCCTGGCACTGTGGGGCGGTGCGCTGACGTTCCCCGCGCTGCAGGCGTCCGTACTGGTGCTGGTGGGGCGGGCCCTGGGGCTCGAGGTGCCGGCGGCGCACATGGCGGTGGCCTATCTGGCGGCGACGTGCGCGGTGGCGCTGGTGCCCACGCCGGGCGGGATCGGCTCGGTGGAGGCGGCGCTGGTGATGGCGCTGGTCGCGGCCGGCGGCCCCGCCGCGGTCGCCACGGCGGTGGTGCTGGCCTTCCGGGTCGTCACGGTCTGGCTGCCGCTGGTGCCGGGCGCGCTGACGCTGGCGGCGCTGGTGCGGCTGAAGGTGATCTGACCGACCCGGTGGCGTGCCGGATCGGGTTTCGCGGCCGGGACTTCACCACCCGGGTGGCCATGCTGTGGGGCGAGGGCGGCATCTTCTGCGCGGGCGCCGGCCTCAGGGCCCCCGGCACCGGGCGCGCCAACCGGGTGGAGCCGGAGGGGACGGCCCGATGGGGCCGGCCCGGCAGGTGGCTGTCGAAGCCGGTGATCGCCGCGGTCGCCGGGCACGCCGTGGCCGGTGGCTCGGGACGCGCCCGCTGGCGCCTCCCGCGGGTCGCCGGGCGGCCCGGAACTCGCCCGCTGGTGCGACCCGCGGGGCGCCGAGGAGGACGCCGTGTCCGGCGTGTTCCGTGATGTTGGCCGCCGACGTTCCGGCACGGCGGGGGCGTCCCGGCCGAAAGCCCGAAGGGCGCCGCCCCTTTCGCCTGCCGGACGGCACGGGTCGTACACGGACCTGTGAGAGAGGCCACGTGACAGTACGTCATGTGCGCTGATTCACGCTCCCCTCACCCCCGTCCGCGGTACGAACCCCCGTGCGGGATGCGGCAGGATGAACGGTCCGGCCGACCTCGGGTCAGGGTGGTCGGACACCGACGGAGATTTTCGGAAACGAGCAGGGGACGACGTGACGACACTGCACATCCGACCGCCGGCGACGGCAGCCTTCGCCGCGCTTGCCCTCCCCGGAGGTGACCGGTGAACCGGACGCTCACCGTGGACGATCTGCTCTTCGCCGGCATCGCCCTGGCCTCGGGCCTGCTGGCGGCGTTCGCGCTGCGGGTCCTGCTGCGCTGGCTGGGCGGGCACGCCGACCGCACCCGCTGGGGCGGGGACGACGTCATCGTGCACGCGCTGCGCGCCGTGGTGCCGTGGGCCGCGGTGGTGGGCGGCGCGGCGGGCGCGGCGGCCGTGCTGCCGCTGACGCGGGCGGTGCAGCACACCACCAACCAGGTGCTGACGGTGCTGTTGATCTTCGTCGCGACGGTGTCGGCGGCGCGGGTGGTGGCCGGGCTGGTGCGCTCGGTCACCCAGTCCCGCTCCGGTGTCGCCGGGTCGGCCACGATCTTCGTCAACATCACCCGGATCCTGGTCCTGGCGATCGGCTTCCTGGTGGTGCTGCAGACGCTGGGGATCTCCATAGCCCCGCTGCTCACCGCCCTCGGCGTCGGCGGTCTGGCGGTCGCGCTCGCGCTGCAGGACACCCTCGCCAACCTCTTCGCGGGCATCCACATCCTCGCCTCCAAGACCGTCCAGCCGGGTGACTACATCCGGCTCAGCAGCGGCGAGGAGGGCTACGTCGAGGACATCAACTGGCGGCAGACGACGATCCGCAACCTGTCCAACAACCTCGTGGTGATCCCCAACGGTCAGCTCGCGAAGGCGAACATGACCAACTTCATGCGCCCCGAGGAGCAGCTGACCATCCTGCTCCAGGTCGGCGTGGCCTACGACAGCGACCTGGAGCACGTGGAGCGGGTCACCAACGAGGTGATCGCCGAGACGATGAGGGACGTCGAGGGCGCGGTGCCCGACCACGAGCCGATCATCCGCTTCCACACCTTCGGCGACTCCCGCATCGGCTTCACGGTCATCCTGGGCGTCGGCGAGTTCAGCGACCAGTACCGGATCAAGCACGAGTTCATCAAGCGCCTGCACAAGCGGTACCGCGCCGAGGGCATCCGCATCCCCGCCCCGGCCCGGACGGTGACCCTGCAGCAGGGCGCGGTGGTGATCCCGCAGCAGCGCACCGGCGAGATCGAGGCGGGCGGGATGACGTCCGTCCGGTTCGACTAGGCGCACGGCGTCGCCGGCCGTGGTCCGCACCCGGGGTGCGACGGTCGGCGACGGCCCGTGTCCGGCCGGTCACGGCAGGTCGGCCGATTGCCCGAAACCGGTCGCCGACCCCTGTCGAGACGAGGTCGATCACGAGATATCTTGATGTCGAGCAATGTTGCAGACGTGGAGCGGAGCACCCGGTGACTGACTCGACCATCATCTATACGCACACTGACGAGGCCCCCGCCCTGGCGACGTATTCCTTCCTGCCGGTGGTCCGGGCGTACGCCTCGCAGGCGGGTGTCCCGGTGGAGACCCGCGACATCTCGCTGGCCGGGCGCATCATCGCCGTGTTCCCGGAGTACCTGACCGAGGACCAGCGCATCCCGGACGCCCTCGCGGAGCTCGGCGAGCTGGCCAAGACGCCCGCCGCCAACATCATCAAGCTGCCGAACATCTCGGCGTCCATCCCGCAGCTCAAGGCGGCCATCGCCGAACTGCAGGGCCAGGGCTACGCGCTGCCGGACTACCCGGACGACCCGAAGACCGACGAGGAGCGCGAGATCCGCGCCCGCTACGACAAGGTCAAGGGCTCCGCCGTGAACCCGGTCCTGCGTGAGGGCAACTCGGACCGGCGCGCCCCCGCCTCGGTGAAGAACTACGCCAAGTCCCACCCGCACCGCATGGGCGCCTGGACCGCCGAGTCCAAGACCAGCGTGGCGACCATGGGTGAGAACGACTTCCGCTCCACCGAGAAGTCCGTGGTGATCGCCGAGGACGGCGCGCTGCGCATCGAGCTCGTCGGCGAGGACGGCACGACCACCGTGCTGCGCGAGTCCGTGCCCGTGCAGCAGGGCGAGGTCGTCGACGCCTCCGTGATGCGCGTCGCCGCGCTGCGCGAGTTCCTCACCGCGCAGGTCGCCGAGGCCAAGGCCCAGGGCGTGCTGTTCTCCGTGCACCTGAAGGCCACGATGATGAAGGTCTCCGACCCGATCGTCTTCGGCCACGTGGTGCGCGCCTTCTTCCCGAAGACGTTCGCGCAGTACGGCGACAAGCTGGCCGCGGCCGGCCTGAGCCCGAACGACGGTCTGGGCGGCATCTGGAAGGGCCTGGACGCCCTGCCGGAGGGCGCCGAGATCAAGGCCTCCTTCGACGCCGAGCTCGCCGAGGGCCCGGAGCTGGCGATGGTCGACTCCGACAAG